>JBCDAK010000241.1:0-6472 GCA_039185545.1 Actinomycetota bacterium | reverse complement strand
TGGGATCGACCCAGAAGTACGTCTTCGCCGCACCCGCCCAGCCGAACTCGCCGACCGAACCGGGCATCTGACTCTCGGCGACGTCGAGCAGCACCCGCGATCCCAGGCCGAACCCGTAGCCGGGGTTGCTCAGACCCATGATCTCGTACGGCAGGAACGAGGCCGGGACCCGATTGCCGTGCATCAACTCGAGCGTCTTGCGCCCGATGACCCGGGTCCCGTCGAGCTGTCCGCCGTTGGCGAGCATCTGGGCGAACCGGAAGTAGTCGTCGATCGTGGAGAACAGACCGACGCCACCCCGCTGGTACACGTCGGGTGTCGACGTGGGGTACGTGTCGGACACGTCGATCCGCTCGTTGAACCCGCCGAGCGCCGCTTCGAGCAGGCCGCCTGCGTGGTACCCGTCACCGACGAGGTCCGGCAGGCCGTACATCGCCGACAGGCGGTCGAGGTTCTCGTCGGGCACGCCGAACGCGGTGTCGGTCATGCCGAGCGGTCCGAAGATCCGCTCGCTAAGGAAGTCGCCGAGCGACTGGCCGGAGAGCACCTCGACGAGTCGGGCGGCGACGTCGATGCCGACCGAGTAGTGCCACCGCTCCCCCGGCTGGAACGCGAGCGGCAACGTGGCCAGCACGTCGATGCACTCCTCGAGCGTGCGGGTGGCGTCGTTCATCACGCGGTGCTGGCGGTACTGCTCGGCGGCCGGGCTGTCGATGAGGAAGTCGTAGGTGAGCCCGCTCGTGTGGCTGAGCACCTGACCGATCGTCATGGGCGCGGCGACATCGGCGAGCGATCCGTCGGCCTGCATCACCTTCACGTCGGCGAACGCCGGGAGATACGTCGCCACCGGCTGATCGAGCAGGAAGCGGCCCTCCTCGAACAGCATCATCAAGGCGGTCGACACGACCGGCTTGGTCATCGAGTAGATGCGGAAGATCGTGTCGTCCGTCATCGCAGCGCCGGCCTCGGCATCGCGATGTCCGTGGAGACTGCGGTGCACCACCTCGCCTCGTCGCGCCACCAGCGTGCTGATCCCGCGGACCACGCCTCGGTCGACGAACTGCTGCATCGCCGGCTCGATGCGCTCGAGCCTCGCCGCGCTCATTCCGGCAGCGGACGGATCGGTGACTTCGTGGACGGGCATGGCGATGACTCCCTTCGTCGGTCGGAGCCATGTTGTCGCAGACTCGCCCGATCGGCCGAGTGCGAGGAACACGACGGGAGCGCCAGATGACCACCCCGCCCGACGTCCGACCCAACGTGGTCCTGATCAACTGTGACGACCTCGGCTACGGCGACCTCGGTTGCTACGGCTCGACGCGCAACCACACTCCGGCGCTCGACCGCCTCGCCGCCGAGGGTCTTCGCCTCACGTCCTTCTACACCGCGTCGCCCGTGTGTTCGCCGGCCCGCGGTGCGCTCCTCACGGGCTGCTACCCGCCGCGCATCGGATTCGGATCGTTCGACGGCCTCCCGGTCCTGTTTCCGGGCATGGGGCTCGGACTGCCACCGACCGAGATCAGCCTCGCCCGTCTGCTCTCCGACGCCGGGTACGCGACCCAGGCCATCGGCAAGTGGCACTGCGGGGATCAGCCCGACTTCCTGCCGACCAACCACGGGTTCGACCACTACCTCGGCCTCCCCTACTCCAACGACATGGGACGCCAGGTCGGCCGACCCGATGTCCTGCCCGACATGCCACCGCTCCCGCTCCTCGTCGACGGCGAGGTCGTCGAGCAACAGCCCGACCAGGCGTCGCTCACCGAGCGATACGTCGCCGCCGCTCTCGAGTTCCTGCGCGGATGCGAGGACCGGCCGTTCTTCCTGTACCTCGCTCACCTCTACGTGCACGTTCCGATCTACGTGCAGCCGCAATTCGCCGAGGCGTCGTCCAACGGCCGGTACGGAGCGGCCGTCGCGTCGATCGACTGGGCGACGAAGGTCATCCTCGACGAGCTCGACGCGACCGGCCGTGCTGAGAACACGATCGTGATCTTCACGAGCGACAACGGCTCGTTGGGCGACCATCCGCCTCCGTGGGGATCGCCCGAGCCGCTCGGCGGCAGCAACGACCCACTGCGCGGGACGAAGGGAACCACGTGGGAGGGCGGCCAGCGCGTGCCCGGGATCGTGCGGTGGCCGGCGCGTATTCCGGCCGGGCGGACGTCCGACGCCATCTGCACAGCGATGGACCTGTACCCGACGCTGGCCTCACTGTGCGGAGCCACCATGCCGACCGACCGGGTCATCGACGGCCGCGACGTTCAGAGGATCTGGTTCGACGACGAGCTGTCGCCGCACGAGGCGTTCTTCTACTACCGGATGAACGACCTCGAAGCGGTGCGCTCGGGTCGATGGAAGCTGCACTTCTCCAAGCGCGGCGAGGCGTACCGGGCACTGTTCGACCTCGACGCCGACATCGGGGAGAGGGTCGACGTGATCGACGCACATCCCGACGTCGTCGCCCGGCTCGATGCGCTGGCCGACGGTGCCCGAGCCTCGCTGGGCGACGCCCGCCTCCGCCGTACCGGCTCCGAGGTCAGGCCCGTCGGGCGCGTCCACGACCCCCGGCCGCTCACCACGTACGACCCCGACCACCCGTACGTGATCGCGGAATACGACCTGCCCGACCGCGGCTGAGTCACTCGGCGGCGAGGCGCTCCCGCAGCTCTCGTTTGACGACCTTGCCGTAGTTGTTGGTCGGGAGCGAGTCGACGAACCGGTACTCCTTCGGCCGCTTGTACCGCGCGATGTGATCGAGGCAGGTCGCGTCGAGCGCATCGGTCGAGGGCCGAGCGTCGGGGTCGGCGGCCACGACGAAGGCGACGACCGACTCGCCCCACTCGTCGTCGGGACGACCGATCACCGACACCGCCGCCACGCCGTCGTGCCGGAGGAGTGTCTCTTCGACCTCACGCGGATAGATGTTCATGCCCCCGCTGATGATCAAGTCCTTCGACCGGTCGCGCAGCGTGAGGTAGCCGTCCTCGTCGAAGCTGCCCATGTCGCCCGTGTGCAGCCACCCGTTGCGCAGCGCCTCGGCGGTCGCCTCGGGACGATCGAGGTACCCCGCCATCACGACGTCGCCGCGCACGACGATCTCGCCGACCTCACCGACGGGCACGTCGACGTCGACCTCGTCGACCACGCGGACCTCGACGTCGGTCCGCGCCGTGCCGACGCTGTGCATCCGTTCGCTCCACCGAGGGTGATCTCGATCGGCGTGCTCGGCCTTCGACAGTGCCGTGATGGTCATCGGCGTCTCGCCCTGCCCGTAGATCTGGGCGAGCCGGTCGCCGAACACCGCGAGTGCCTCTTCGAGGTCGGCGAGGTACATCGGGGCGCCTCCGTAGACGATCGTCTTCAACCCGGCGAGATCTGCCACGCGAACCGCAGGATCGGCGGCGAGCCGCTTGACCATCGTGGGCGCGGCGAAGAACGACATGCCGGTCCACCGCTCGATCAGCCGCGCGATTTCAGCGCCGTCGACACCACCGGACGCCGGGATGACGCTGACCGCACCCTTCGCCACGTGCGGGAGGCCGTAGAGGCCCGACCCGTGGGAGATCGGTGCGGCGTGGAGGATCGAGTCGGTCTCGTCGATCGGATCGATGTCGGCGAAGTAGCTCAGCGACATCATCAACAGGTTGCGGTGCGTGAGCGTGGCCCCCTTGGGCTGCCCGGTGGTCCCACTCGTGTAGAACAACCACGCCGCGTCGTCGGGTCGCCGGTCGACGAGAGCGATCGACGCGGCGCCGACCAGGTCGTCCCACGCCGCACCCGGCGCCACGACGAACGCGTCGAGCGTGTCGAGTTCGGCAACGAGCGGCTCGACGTCGGCGGAGTGATCGTTGTCGGTGACGATGACCTTCGACCGGCTCGCCTCGACGATGTAGGCGATCTCGTCGCGGTGCAGCCGGGCGTTGATCGGCACCGCCACCAGACCGGCGTGCCAGACGGCGAACAGCGCCTCGAGGTACTCGGGGCGGTTGGTCATGAGGATCGCGACCCGGTCGCCGTCGGCGAGCCGAAACCGGGTGCGCAGCCCGCCGGCCACGGCGGCGGTCCGAGCGGCGAACGACAGCCAGTCGGCGTGAACCTCCTCACCGTGAGCGATCGCCGGCCGGTCCGCGAACCGGCGGCCGTTGCGTTCGACCCACGTCGCGAGGTTCATCGGAGGACTCCGTGAGGGTCTCGGAGGATCGTTCCAGCGATCACGACTCGGCAGGGTAAACGCGCGATCCTCGGCGACATGGCGTCGTCGTTCCCCGAACTCGGCTTCTACACGCTCGCCGGAGGTGCACAGCAGACCCGCGATCTGGTCCACGAAGTCCGCCAGGCCGAGGAGATGGGCCTCGGGGCGTGCTTCATCTCCGAGCGGTTCAATGTGAAGGAGGCGGCCACGTTGAGCGGCGCCGCCGGCGCGGTGTCCGACGACATCCGGATCATCACCGGAGCGACCAACCACAACACCCGACACCCGATGGTGACCGCCTCGTACGCCTCGACGATGCACGTGTTGACCGGTGGCCGCTTCACGCTCGGCCTCGGACGCGGCATCACGCTCCAGCAGGACGCGTTCGGGTTCGGACGCATCAGCACCGCACAGATGGAGGACTTCGCCGGGGTGATGCGCCGCCTGTGGAAGGGTGAGACGATCGTCGGCCACGACGGCCCGATCGGCTCCTACCCGGTCTTGCGCCTCGACCCGACGTTCGACCTCGACATCCCGCTCGGCCTGGTCGCGTTCGGTCCGAACTCGCTGGCGCTCGGCGGTCGGGCGTTCGACGACATCATCCTGCACACGTTCTTCACCGACGAGACGCTCGTGCGCTGTGTCGAGACGGTGAAGCGTGCGGCCGAGGAGGCCGGGCGCGATCCCGACGACGTGCGGGTGTGGTCGTGCTACGCGACCATCGGCGACCACCTCGACGAGCCGACCCGGCTCAAGAAGACCGTGGGCCGGCTGGCGACGTACCTCCAGGCGTATGGCGACCTGATGGTCGAGACGAATCGATGGGATCCCGCTGTGCTCGCCGCATTCCGCGACGACCCGATGGTCAAGAGCCTCCGCGGGGCCATCGACGTCATCGCCACGACCGAGGAACTCGAGCACATCGCCACGTTGATCCCCGACGAGTGGCTGGCGCCGGCAGCGAGCGGATCGCCCGACGAGTGCGCCCGCGCAGTGCGCGGTCAGCTCGATCTCGGGGCCGACCGCGTGATCCTCCACGGCGCGTCGCCCGCCGAACTCGCGCCGATCGTCGACGCGTACGCCGCGCGTGGGTGATGACGACCGACTGATCGAGCCGGTCGCGACGGATTCCGGCGTCCTCGAACGATGGACAGGGTGGACATCGACTCGACCGGAGGATCCACCATGCACAGCGTCCTGATCACCTTCACCTGCGCCGCCTCGCCCGACGACCTCGAGAAGCCGTTCCGCGAGTACGCGATCGCGTTGCGGGACCAGCCGGGCTTCCTCTCGAAGACCTGGATCCGAACCGACATCGGGTACGGCGGGTTCCACCTCTTCGCCGACCGGGCGTCGGCCGACGCGTACCTCCGAGGTGAGCTCGCCGCAGGGCTCATGGCCACCGACGGCTTCGACGACTTCGTGGTGACGCACTACGACGTGTTCGACGAGTTGAGCGCCATGACCGGCGTGCAGCCCGCCGCCGCCCGCTGACGCCACCGAGCGGACGCCCGGGGCCTGGCCCCACGCGTCCGCTTCCGGGGCACGGACGACCGTTTCCTACTGTCGACGCATGAAGCCTCTCGACGGAATCAAGGTGCTCGAGTTCTCCACCATGATCACGGCGTCGTTCGCCGCGATGATGCTGGCCGAGCAGGGCGCCGAGGTGATCAAGGTCGAGCCGCTCGAGCTCGGCGATCCGATGCGGTACCTCGGATCGACGAAGGGCGGCATGTCGGCGCTCTTCGCCAACTGCAACCACGGCAAACGGTCGATCCGCATCGACATGAAGAAGGACGAGGGCCGCCAGATCGTCGAGGACCTCGCCCGCGACACCGACATCGTGCTCACCAACTATCGGCCGGGGGTGATGGACGGCCTCGGGCTCGGCAGCGAGCATCTCCGTTCGCTCAACCCGCGACTGATCTACGTCGGCATCACGGGCTTCGGTTTGGAAGGGCCCAGCAAGGGCGCCCCTGCGTATGACCCGATCATCCAGGCGCAGACCGGCTTCGCCGCGGTCCAAGGTCAGGGCCAAGACGACGGTCCGCAGTTCATGCGAAGCCTGATGTGCGACAAGATCACCGCCTACACGGCCTGCCAGTCGGTGATGACTGCGCTCTTCACCCGGGAGCGGACAGGCGACGGCCAGCACATCGACCTGTCGATGATGGACTCGGCCCTCTACTTCATCTTCCCCGACGGCTTCATGCATCACACGTTGCTCGACGACGACGTCGTCGACCAGCCGCCGCTCAGCGAGATGCTTTATGACCT
>JBCDAK010000240.1:0-6588 GCA_039185545.1 Actinomycetota bacterium | reverse complement strand
TCGGTCAGCTGGTCGACCGACGAGCGGATCGTCGCGACGGTGCCGCCAGCGGCAGCGACCTGGAAGATGCTGACGGGTCCGTCGGTCACGCGGTCGGGCGCCGACGATCCGTCGGCCGGGAGGCGCATCAGATGTGTCTCACCGCGGTCCTCGGCGAGGGCCAGCACGGTCTCGTCGTCCTCCCAGACCGGCGTGGGTGTGCCGGCCGTGAGCATGAACGTGCGGTCGAGTGCGGCCGACGCCCACACGATGTCGTCGCCGACGACAGGCGCTCCGCCGATGTCGATGACGCCGACGTGGAAGTTCTGGGGAAACGTGGTCGGGTCGGTCGCCCCGATGAAGGCCACACGGGTGCCGTCGGGCGAGACCGAGGGAGCGAGGTAGAGCCCATCGGTCGACGTGAGCCGCGTCGGCTCATCGCCGTCGAGCGGGACGAGGTAGAGATCCTCGGCCAGGTCGAGGTCCCACGTGTCGTGCCGGTGTGCACTCGTGATCAGTCCGGACGAGTCCGGCAACCAGGCGACTCCGGCATGTTCGTCGTCGCCGGGCGTCAGATCGCGCACCCCCGTCGTGCCGTCGGCGGCCACGACGTGGACGTGATTCGGGCGGTCGAAGATCCAGTCCTCGCCGTCGAGCCGGGAGAGGAACCGCTCGACCTTGCGCGGCGCCCGCCATGAGTCGTCGTCCTTCCCGTAGCGCTCGTGGGGGACCCGACTGGTGAAGCCGAGCCACTTGCCATCGGCTGACCACGACACGTCGTCGATGCCCTCGGGAAGGGAGCACAGCGTCCGCGTCTCACCGGCTCGACCGACGGCCATCACGTGCAGCGTGGCGTCGCCCTTCTTCTCGCCCCGGCGGGACGTGAAGGCGAGGAAACGGCCGTCGGACGACCAGGCGGGCGACCCGTCGTGCGGCCCCGAGGTGACCGGCGCGTCGTCGAGCCACACGGTGGTGTACGTGGTGTTCTTCTCGAGATCGGTCCGCGCCACGACGAAGGCGACGTGTTCGCCGTCGGGTGACACCGCCGGCGACGACACGGAGGTCCGGCCGTCGATCAGACGCTCGACGATGGCGCGGTGCGGTGAAGGGTCCGACATGCGCCGGACGTTACCCGTGTCAGAGGAGCACGATCCCGGGACTTCCGCCACCCGGATCGGACGTCCGGCCGATGACCGCCGCCTCGTGCCCGGTCGAACGCAGCTCGGTCATGGCGTCGTCGGTCGCGGCGGGATCGACGCCGAACACCAGCCCCCCCGACGTCTGTGCGTCGGCGAGCAACAGCTGCGTCACCTCGTCGTGCTGGCCGACGTCGACGAACTCGGTCGCCCAGGCGAGATTGCGGCGGCTTCCTCCGGGCATGACACCGTTGCCGGCGTGCGCCGGAGCCCCGTCGAGGTAGCGAACCGAGTGCGGGTCGAGGTCGGCGACGACGCCGGACTCGAGGCACATCCGGCCCAGGTGGCCCAGCAGACCGAAACCGGTGACATCGGTGCAGCCGGTCGCCCCTGCGGCGAGGGCCACGCGTGCGCCGACGTCGTTGAGGCGGGTCATCGACGCCACCACGGCCTGCTCCTCCATCGCCGACGCCTCACCGGCCTTGACCGCCGTGGTGAGCACGCCGACGCCCAACGGTTTCGTGAGGATGAGGTCCTGGCCGACCCGCAGGCCGGCGTTGGTGAGGATCCGGTCGGGGTGGACCTCACCGGTGATCGACATCCCGTACTTCGGTTCCGGATCGTCGACCGTGTGACCGCCGGCGACCACGAACCCGGCTTCCGCCGCGATGTCGTCGCCGCCGGCGAGCACCTCGGCGAGCAAGTCGGTCGACAGTTCGTCGGTGTTCCACCCCACCAGGTTCAGGCCGAAGAGGGGCCGGCCACCCATGGCGTAGACGTCGCTCACGCTGTTGGCCGCCGCCACGCGTCCCCAGGTGCGAGCATCGTCGACCACCGGCGTGATGAAGTCCGCGGTGGCGACGAGGGCGCGCGCGTCGTCGAGCCGCCACACGGCGGCATCGTCGCCGGAGTCGGGTCCGACGATGAGGGCCTCGGGCCGGTCGTTCTGCAGACGGCGCACCACGTGCGCCAGCTCGCTCGGTGCGAGCTTGCAGCCTCAACCGGCGCCGTGACTGAACTGGGTGAGTCGCGTGGTGGTCATGAGTGGATCGTCAGGCCGAGACGCCGTAGACCTCGGCCGTGGTGGAGCGGATGTGGTCGAGGAACGCAGCGCTCGACAGCGGTGCGCCGGTCGCCTGTCGGATCAGTTCGGGCGCCGAGATGCGGCGGCCGTGCGCGTGCACGTGGGTTCGCAGCCACTCGAGCAACGGGCCGAAGTCGCCCCGGGACATCTGTTCGGTGAGATCGCCCACGTCGCGGGCCGCCGCGTCGAACAGCTGCGACGCCATGAGGTTGCCGAGCGTGTACGTGGGGAAGTACCCGATCGAGCCCATCGCCCAGTGGATGTCCTGCAACACGCCGGCGGCGACGTCGGGTGCACGCACGCCCAGGAGCTCGTCGTAGGTGTCGTCCCAGAGATCGGGGAGGTCGTCGATGTCGACGTCGCCCGAGATGAGTCGACGCTCGATCTCGAACCGGGCGACGATGTGCAGGTTGTACGTGCCCTGGTCGGCTTCGACGCGGATGAGGCTCGGGACGACCGCGTTGAGGGCGGGGTACAGCGCGTCGACGGTCACCGCGTCGGTCGACGGCAGATGGCGGTGCATGACGGGGAGGGCCCACTCCCAGAACGCGCGGGAGCGGCCGACGAGGTTCTCCCAGAGGCGCGACTGACTCTCGTGGACGCCGAGCGACACGGCGTCGCCGAGCGGGGTCCGCGCGTAGTCGCCCGGGAGCCCCTGCTCGTACAACCCGTGCCCGACCTCGTGCATGATGCCGAACAGACCGGAGCGGAAGTCGTCGTCGTCATATCGCCACGTGATGCGGACGTCTCCGGCGCCGAACCGGGTCGTGAACGGATGGGCGGACAGATCGAGACGTCCGGCATCGAAGTCGAAGCCGATCGCCTCGGCGACCTCACGACCGAGCGCGAGCTGTGCCTCCTCCGAGAACACGCCACGAGCGGGCGACTCGTCGATCACGACGCCGCTGTCGGCGACCGCCTTGACGAGCGGGGTCAGCTGATCGCGAAGGTCGCCGAGCAGGACCGCCAGTTCGGCTTCGGTCGTGCCCGGCTCGTACTGGTCGACGAGTGCGTCGTAGCGGGTCTCGGCGAGACCGGCGGCGATGTAGGCGTCGGCCTCCTGACGCACGAGGCCGACCAGCTCGCGGAGCGTGGGTGCGAACGCGGCGAAGTCGCTGTCGGCTCGCGCCTGCTGCCAGGTCTGCATCGACCGGCTCCTCGCGGCGGCGAACTCGCGGGCGAGGTCTCCGGGAACCGCCCGCGCCCGCTCGACGGCGCGACGGGCTTCCCGAAGGTGGGCCTCGTCATCGGAGCCTGCTTCGACCGCCGAGCCCGCCTCGTCGATCGCCTCGATCAACGCCGGGTCGACGAGCTGATCGTGGTGGAGGCCTGCCAGCACGGCGAGCGAGGCGCCCCGCTGCGCACCGCCCTGCGGAGGCATCAGCGTCTCCTGGTCCCAGGCCAACACCGCGGCCGCCGAGCCGATCGACGCGATGTCGGACCATTTCGCGAGAACGGTCGCCACCGGTCCCGCCGCAGTTCCCGTACTGGCTTCCATGCGTCGAGGATACGAACGCCGGGCTCACTGAGGCGGGCGGTCGCCGAAGTTGATGCCGAGGTCGCGCGCCGTGAGGATCGTGTCGCAGTCGGGCGGGACGCTCTTCATGCGCGTCACCGCCTCGAGGAGGGGCACATAGGTCACCGTCGGAGGATCGAGCGCCACCATCACGCCGTCACGGCCCTCTTCGAGCGCGCGGACCGCGGCGGCACCGAACCGCAGGCCGAGGAGTCGATCGACGGACGTCGGTGAACCGCCGCGCAGCAGGTGTCCGAGCACGACGCATCGCGACTCCTTGCCCGTGAGCTCCTGGAGACGATCGGCGACGGCGTGTCCGATCCCGCCCAGACGCTCCGCCTGGCCGACCGACTTGCCGATCGTCATGACGCCGCCGTCCTCGGGGACGGCCCCCTCGGCGACGACGACGATCGAGAACTTCGCGCCGCGCTCCTCCCGCTGGTCGATCGTGGCGGCGACCGGTTCGAGGTCGAAGGGGATCTCGGGGATCAAGATGCTGTGCGCACCGGCGGCCATGCCCGAATGCAGCGCGATCCATCCCGCGTACCGGCCCATGACCTCGACCACGATGATTCGCCCGTGTGAGGTCGCCGTCGAGAAGAGGCGGTCGATGCAGTCGGTCGCGAAGTCGACCGCGGTGTCGAACCCGAACGTCGCGGTCGTCTTGTCGAGGTCGTTGTCGATCGTCTTCGGGACGCCGATCACCCGCAGCCCGTGCTCGTGGAGGTGATTGCCGATCGTCAGCGACCCGTCGCCGCCCACGGTGATGAGGGCATCGATGCCGGCCTGGTCGAACAGCTCGAGCAGCTCGTGGGTGCGGTCGACCTCGACCCACGTGCCGTCCGGCTGCTGCACGGGATACGCCGTCGGGTTGCCGCGGTTGGTCGAACCGAGGATGGTCCCGCCCAGGTGCGAGATGCCGCGTACGCCGTCGCGGGTGAGCTCGAAGACGCCTCGCCCGTCGGCGTAGTTCTCGGGGAACATCAGGCCGTTGAATCCGTCGCGGATGCCCACGACGTCCCAGCCGCGGTTGCGAGCGGCGAGGGTGACCGAGCGGATGACGGCGTTGAGTCCGGGTGCGTCGCCGCCGCCGGTGCTGATCGCGACGCGGGAGATGGGTGAGGTGCTCACGGACGCCAGACTGCCACGCTCGGCAGCCGAACCGTGACGAGCGGACGGCACGGTCCCACGGGCCCCGGGTCGGTACGGTCGTGTCATGGCGGACGGACCACTCGGCCGCGCGACCTCGCTGGTCGACGTGCTGAACCGGGCCGGGATCCTCGACCCTCGTCGAGTCCCGGCGCTCTCGCTCGCGCTGGCCCGCTGGGGTCCCACGGTGGCGGCGCCGTACACGGCGTCGGCGATCTCGCACCCCACGCGCGCCGCGGTGATCGACGACGACGGCGACGTCAGCTTCTTCCGGCTCGACCGCGACTCGACGGCGACCGCCATGGGGCTCCACCGGCGGGGCCTCCGACGTGGCGATGACCTCGGGGTCGCCTGCCGGAATCACCGGGAGTTCGTCGAGGTCACGATCGCGGCGGCCAAGGCCGGACTCGGGGTCGTGTACCTCAACACGAGCTTCGGTGCGCCACAGCTCAACGAGGTTCTCGCTCGCGAGTCGGTGGCCGGCCTCGTCGTCGATTCCGAGCTGCTCGGGCTCGTCGACGTCGATGCCTTCGCCGGGCCGATCGTGGTGACCGACCTCGCTGCCACGCCGACGGTCGGCCCGTCCGATCTCCCCGTCCGGACGGTCGCGCTCGGGGACGTCCGAGATCACGGACCGCTGCGGCTGCCGCTTCGGCCATCGCTGCCGGTCCCGCCGATCCTGCTCACGTCGGGCACCACCGGGACACCCAAGGGCGCTCGCCGCTCGACGAGCGGGGTCGACACCACGGCGGCCGCCGGACTGTTCAGCCGGATCCCGTATCGCCACGACGACGTCGTCGCGATCACGTCGCCGCTCTTCCACGCCTGGGGTCTCGCACAACTCGGGCTGGCGGCTGCGCTCGGGTGCACGGCCAGCGTCAGTCGACGGTTCGACGCCGAGGACACGCTGCGTCGGGTCGAGACCGACGGTGCGACCGTCCTGGCGGTGGTTCCGGCGATCCTCCAGCGGCTGCTCGCCTCACCCCGGCTCGCCGACAGCGACCTGTCGGCCGTGCGGATCGTGGCGTCGAGCGGGTCGGCGCTCCCGGTCCCGGTCGTCGAGGAGTGGCACGAACGCGTGGCGGTCAATCTGTACAACCTCTACGGATCCACCGAGGTCGGTCAGGCGAGCCTGGCCACGCCCGCCGAGTTGGCCGATGAGCCTGCGACGGCGGGACGTGTTCTCGACGGCTCGGTGGTCGCCATCCTCGACGAGAGCGGCGCCGAGGTCCCGCCCGGTGAGAGCGGGCGGATCTTCGTCGGCAACGCCAGCCAGTTCGACCACTACACCGGTGGTGGCGGCAAGGAGATCGTCGACGGCCTCATGTCGTCGGGCGACGTCGGACACCTGCGCGACGACGGGCTGCTGTTCGTCACCGGCCGCGCCGACGACATGATCGTGAGCGGCGGGGAGAACGTGTTTCCCCAGGAGGTCGAGGATCTGCTCCTGGCGCACCCCGAGATCGACGATGCGGCGGTGGTCGGCGTCGACGACGAGTCGCTCGGTCAGCGATTGGTGGCTCACGTGGTGCTGAGCGAGGGATCGTCGCTCACCGGCGAGCAGGTCCGACGCCACGTCTCGGCCTCCCTGGCCCGGCACAAGACACCCCGGGACGTGTACGTGGTCGACGAACTCCCGCGCACTGCGACCGGCAAACTGCGCCGCCGCGACCTGGCCAGCTGAACGGACAAACGGGGACAAACGGTGTCAGACACCGTTTGTC
>JBCDAK010000239.1:0-6708 GCA_039185545.1 Actinomycetota bacterium | reverse complement strand
CGGACGCCACCGAGCAGGTTCGACTTCTTCGGCACGAAGCCCAGGTGTCCCATCGTGGGAATGTCCTCGTGGGTCAGCCGCTCGACCGAGCTGAGCCCCCGGGCCGTGATGACCGCATCGGCGCCTGCGACGAGCGCGTCGAAGGCGGCGGCGAGGATGTCGTCCTCGGTGATGGCTCCTCCGAAGTCGATCGCCGCGGTGACGAACAGCTTCGACGATCCCTCCCGCACCGCGGGCACAGCGGCGCCGAGGCACACGACCATGTCGATGCCGGCTTCCTCGGCCGCGGCGGCTTCGTCGACCGTGCCTGCCGTGACCTGGACCAGCGGCTGGTCGCGCTCGCGTGCCGCGGCGACGTCGGCCACGGTGACGGTCCGCTCGGCGTCCTGGCCGGTGTAGTCGAGGATGCGTGGCATCGTTCCCTCCCGCTCGAGTGCGGGCCGAGCATAGGTGGCGGCGTCAGGCCCGGTCGTCGGCTGCAGGTGTCAGGCGATCACGACCCCGTCCGCAGTTCGCGGCCACCCGCCTCGGACCAGCTCTCTCGCATCGACGCCGACAAGCGATCGATCTGGGTGAACTGGGCGATCATCCCGGCAACGGCGAGCGCGCCGTACATCGCGTACCACCACCAGTCGACATCGAGTGCGGTCGTGACGTCCGCCGAGTCGATGTCGTCGACGCTGAGCGTGTTCGTCCAGGTCATCACGCCGAACACGATCGTGGACGCTCCCCCGAGGGCGGTGAGGAACACGAGGAGGAAGGCGGGCAGGTCGCCGACGATGGCGCCGATGGCGAGCAGCACGCCGAGTGCGACGCCGGCGAGGATGATCAGCCACGACCAGTCGACGCCCAGGGCGACCATGATGCTCGTCCCGATCGAGAAGCCGATCGCGCCCATGGCGAGCACGACCGAGACCTCGTAGTACAGGTACGCGATCAGCGCGAACACGAAGGCGACGGCGACGCCGACGATCCAGTCGACGACCGAACCGAGGAAGCCCTCACCGGTGAACGACTCGGCGATCCCCGCGCCGAGGAAGAACCCGGCGAAGGCGCCCCAGATCGGGATGACGATGCGCATCGTCATGAACCCGCGGAAGCAGAACAGCGCCCCGACGAGCACGGCGAACAAGCCGACGAGGAAGTCGTTCACCGACGCGACCGTAGCGAGAGCCGAGCGCCCGCTGAGGCGAAGAAGCGCTGCGTCGTCCGACGTCGCTCCGCCTCGTCGGTCGGCGTCAGTCCCCAGAGGTGCATCGCCGAGAGCGCGGTCGCCGAGACGTAGGCGTCCCACAGGGGCAGGTCGTGGAGGTCGACGGGGCAGCCTCGCTCTGTCGCTCGACCGAGGTACTCGTCGGTGAAACGGGCCGACGCCGGGGCGCCGAGGGCACACTCGATCTCGACTCGGGCACAGGCGAGATCGACGAGTGGGTCGCCGAGCGCGGCGTCCTCCCAGTCGAGGACGGCCGCGATCTCACCATCCCGGAACAGCACGTTGCCCGGCCAGTAGTCGCCGTGGAGCACCACGTCGGGGTTCGGTCGACGTTCGACCCCGGACGCGAGGATCGCGGCGACCGATCGGCCGTTCTCGTCGTCCGGGAGGTACCCGGGGAGGACCTCGGCTGGGTCCTCGATGGGTTCGAGCCCGACCCCGGCGACTCGTTCGGGGTCGACTGCATGGAGCCGAGCGAGGAAGTCGGCCAGCTGAGCGATCACGTCACCGACGCGATCGCTGGCGGTCGGCGGAGAACCGGCGACCCACTCGGTCACCAGCCAGGGCCCGCAGGTCGTGCTGTCGCGGTGGAGCGCGAGCGCCTTCGGCACCGGTAGGCCGGCGGCGACGAGGACCTCGGCGAGTCGGAACTCCTTCGCCGCCACGCCGGCGGAGTGTCCCTTCCCGGTGCGATCGGCGTGCTGGCGGAACACAACCTTGGACCGACCGCCACCCGACGAAACGAGCGTCAGTCGAACGACGTGCGCCGAGCTCCCACCGTCGAGCGGCACCGCGTCGACGATGCGGGAGCCAGGTGATGCCGCCTCTGCGGCGATGCGCATGTCCTCCGACACGACCACCCGGCGGAACGTACCGGCACCCGCGTCAGCACATCCCACGAGTTCTGCAGGATGAGCTGCCGTGAGACCGTCCGGCAACCCGCGCCCCGCCTTCGCGTCAGCGCATCCGTCAACTTCCGCAGGATGAGCTGACGCGCAGCGCCGAGCCTCGGGCCGGAATCACTCGATGCGCAGGCCGGAGATGGCCCGGCTGATGACCAGCTGCTGGATCTGCTCGGTGCCTTCGAAGATGTCGTGGATCTTCGCGTCGCGGTGCCAACGCTCGACCGGGTACTCGCGGGTGTAGCCGTAGCCGCCGAGGATCTGGATGGCCCGCTCGGTCACCCAGGTGGCGACACGACCGGCCTTGAGCTTGGCCATCGAGCCCTCGCCGTTCTTGAAGGCACGCTGCTTGCCGAGCCATGCGGCCCGCCAGATCATGCCGCGGGTCGCCTCGATCTCGGTCGCCATGTCGGCGAGCATGAACGCGATCGACTGGTTCATGATGATCGGCCGACCGAACGCGTGCCGCTCCTTCGCGTACTCGAGCGAGTACTCGTACGCCGCACGAGCGATTCCGAGCGCCTGAGCGCCCACGGCCGGGCGGGTCGCCTCGAAGGTCTGCATCGCCGCCTGGGAGTTGCCCTTCTCACCGCGACGCACCTTGGCGAGACGCTCGTCGAGCTTCTCTTTGCCACCGAGGAGGCAGTGGCCCGGCACCCGCACGTCGTCGAGCACGACCTCGGCCGTGTGCGACGCCTTGATGCCGTGCTTCTTGTACTTCTGCCCCTGCGACAGACCCTTCGTGCCGGGCGGCACGATGAAGCTGGCGTGACCCTTCGAGCCGAGCTCGGGGTCGACCACCCCGACGACCACGTGGATGTCGGAGATGCCACCGTTGGTGATCCACGCCTTGGTGCCGTTGAGCACCCACTCGTCGGTGGCCTCGTCGTACTTGGCCGAGGTGCGGTAGCCACCCACGTCGGAGCCGGCGTCGGGCTCGGAGGCACAGAACGCACCGAGGGCGAGCTTGCCCGTGTCGGCGTTCTCATAGCACTGCGGCACCCACTCCATCATCTGCTCGGGCGTACCCGACGACGCGATGCCGGCGGCGGCGAGGCCGGAGCCCATGATCGCCATGGCGATACCGGCGTCACCCCAGAACAGCTCCTCGATGGCGACCGGCATCGACAACCCGGTCGAGTCGTTCATCATGGCCGCGGCCCTGAACTCCCACGAGTAGAGACCGATCTCCTTCGCCTGCTCGACGATGGGATACGGGAACTCCTCCTTCTCGTCCCAGTCCTCACCCGCCGGCCGCACGACCGACTCGGCGAAGTCGTGGACCCACTTCTGGAGGGTGATCTGGTCCTCGTTGAGCTGCATGGAGAATTCGGCCATGCGCCCAAGTTACCCGCCGGTAACCGCGCCGTCTACCCGTCGGTAACTTCGGCCGGCCCGCGTTCTCGTGCACCGTTGCGTGTCGAGCACGCTCAACTGTTCACGAGATCGCCGTCGGCGTCGGACACCTCGGCCTCGGCCCCTGCCTCGGCGACCGCGTTGCCGTACAGCAGCGTCATCACGATCGCGACGAACGGCGCCAGCACGGCGACCGACAGCGACAGCAGCCCCGAGAACACCCACAGCGGGAGTCCGCCCGAGATCGCCAGTGCGATGACGGCGACGGCCACCGACACGATGACGAGGGTCCCGTTCAGCACCACCACCGTGGCGGCGGTTCGCCACCATCGACCCCTCATGAGTTCGGAGCTCCGGCGGAGCGCATCGGCGCCCGACCGGTCCTCGAGCACCGTCACGTGGGCCACGAACTGGTAGCGGACCGCCTGGCGGATCGCCCAGGGCGTTCCGACGATCGTGAGCACGAGGACGGCCACGATGACGAACGAGCGGGCGAAGCCGCCGGCCAGGCGAGTCCGATCGTTCGACCAGACCGAGCGAACGGCGGCGACGCTGGGCGCGACCCCCCGCTCCGACGACTGGAGCAGCTGCGCGACGACGGCGTTCACCGCGAAGAGCGCCGCCGAGCCGGCTGCCGATCCGATGAGGGCGGCGAAGACCAGATTCGTCCCACCGTCGTCCCCCGCCACACCGAGCAGTGCGCCCACGATCGGGATCTGCTGCAGGACCACGGCGAGCAGCCCGACCACCAACGAGGTCGGCACGTACACCGCGGCCAAGACCGCGAACCCGGCCGGTGTTCGGCGGTACTCGTCGAACGCCCCGCGGAACGCCTGACCCGCTCGACGAGTCCGCCGCAGCGGAGTGGTCGGAACGGGCGTCCAGACCGTTCGTCGTGCCAGTGCGCGGAGGCCCAGCACCAGCGCGGCGATGGCGACGACGAGCGCGAACGGCGACGTCGTGGCGACGATCAACAGCGACGAGCCGCCCTCCACCGCGCCGCAGAACACGTCGACGATGAATCGAGCCTGGGAGTCGCCCGCCGGCACCACGACGCTCGCATCGCGCAGCTCGTCGAACCACTCGGCCGGTTCATCCCACCGTTCCTTCTCGGTCGGCCCGGTGGGGCCGTTGAATGGGCCGCTCTGCCGCTCACCCCACCGTCCCTCGAACCCGAGCCAGGCGAACGGATCGCCAGCCGACTCGACGGTCTCCGGCAGCACGATCACGTCGGGTCGCAACCGCTCGGACGGGCCCGACGTCTCGTCGCACCCGAACCCCTCGCTCGCACTTCGACCGAGGTACAACGCCGACCCGAAGTAGCTGGCGTGGGAGCCACGGGACGAGTGCACGACCGGACGGTCGCCGTCGCGGTCGAGCTTGGCGTCGTCCCACCCGGCACGCTCGCCGCCCTCGTGCTGCGCGTATCCCACCTCGGCCGGACCCTCGGCCAGCGCCTGCTCGATCGTCGGCGCGTCGAAGCGGAGGACGATGCCCTCCCAGTCGCTCTCGTGGGTGTTGTTCCAGTCGTTGTAGTACCACCAGAACCAGTACTGGACGTACACGTCGGCCTGATCGCCAGGATCGTCGCCGTCGTCGGGTTCGTGTGGGTCGACCGACACCCGGGCGTACACCGCGGGTTCGACCCCGTCGGTGTACCGGTCGAAGTCCTTCTCGTAGATGCACCCGGGCGACAGCGAGTCGCCGGGGAAGTCGAGGTAGAAGCCCTCACCGAGTCCGAACAGGTCGGCCGCACCCGGAGCCCGCATCACGACCGGATCGTTGCGCCCGACCTGGCGGAGCGCGACCTGCGGGTTGTCGAGGATCACCTCGACGGGCATCGGGGCGTACGGCTCGCCTTCGTCGTCGCACTCGTCGGCTTGACGTTTGATCTCGATGACCGGCGCGTACCGCTCGGCCAACTCCGACTCCAACGCGAGTGACTCGTCGGCCTGCGCATGAGCCACGGGGGCGGGCACCCCGAGCCCCGCACCGAGAGCGACGAGGAGGACGAGCAGGAGCCTCTGCGACAGGAGCCGGCCTTCAGCCGTGCGACCACGTCCCCTCCATCGACCGACCCAGCTCATCTGCCCCCTTCTCCTCCCGGTCGCCGAGTGCTCTCCGACGACTCCGAGGATGAGCGCACCGTACCCGTGTCAGACTCGACCCCATGGAGATCCCGACGGGGGCGCTGGTCGTGCTCGCCGGACCGTCGGGGTCGGGCAAGTCGACCTGGGCGGATCGTCATCTCCGGTCGGACCTCGTGATCTCGTCGGACGAGCTGCGCGCCGTCGTCGGGTTGGGTCCACACGACCAACGGGCCGGAACCGACGCCTTCGACGTCCTCGACCTCGCCGTCGAGCGACGACTGAAGCGCGGTCTCACCACCGTGATCGACTCGCTCGCACTCGACGAGAAGCAACGCCGCCGGTGGCGCGAGCTCGCCGCACGATTCGACCGTCCGACCTGCGCCATCGCCTTCGACACGCCTGACGCCGAGTGCCGGCGACGCAACAAGGCGCGGGACCGACCCGTCCCGTCGAAGGCCGTCACGAGTCAGCTGGCGCGCTGGCCGGACGTGCTCGGAGCCCTCCCGGACGAATTCGACGAAGTCCACGTCGTCACGGCCGACGGCGACCACGACCGAGAACCCGTCGCATTCGTTCCGCGTGCGCTCCACCGTCACCGCACCCGACGATCGACCCAACGGGAGGATCCGATGCCACTTCGGTTCGGACTCAGCATCAGCAGCTTCACCTGGCCGGGAGAGACCGTCGACCTCGCTCCGACGTTGGGACGCATCGCCACCGAGGCCGAGGAGGCCGGCTTCTCGAGCCTCTGGGTGATGGACCACGTGATGCAGATCCCTCAGGTCGGCCGTGAGTGGGAACCGATGCTCGACAGCACGACCACGCTCGGATTCCTCGCCGCAGCCACCGACTCGATCCGCATCGGCGCACTGGTCAACGGGATCACGTATCGCAACGTCGCCCACCTCGGGAAGATGGTCGCCACGCTCGACGTGCTGTCGGGCGGTCGGGCCATGTGCGGACTCGGTGCGGCCTGGTTCGACCGCGAACACCGGGCCTACGGCTGGACGATGCCGTCGTTGGCGGAGCGGTACGAACTTCTCGAGGACGCACTCGAGCTGTTCCCACTCCTCTGGGGGCCCGGTTCGCCCTCGTTCGACGGGCGACGTGTGAGGGTTCCCGAGGCGATTTGCTACCCCCGTCCGAT
>JBCDAK010000238.1:0-6733 GCA_039185545.1 Actinomycetota bacterium | reverse complement strand
TCGAAGGCGACGTCACCGACGGACCCGGCCCGGTCGTAGGAAATGCCGCCGCGTCGTTCGACGTCGACCGGGTCGCCATCGGGGCCGATCAACTGGATGTCGGCGCTCGGCGTCGAATCGAGCGCGAAGTCACCACTCGCGCCGCAGTTGCCCTCGGTCTGGGGGATCGAGCCGACCCGCTCGACGAACACGAAGAACGTTCCGGTGTCCTCGAAGTCGAGCGTCGTGTCGCAGCCCACCGGTGCCCGAGCCAGACCGTCGACGGCGTCGTCGGCCCGCTGACCCGCCGCGAGCCACAGCAGCACGGCGCCGACGAGGCCCGCCACGATGAGGGCGATCCCCGTGGCGGTGAGGGTCGTGGCGCGGGATGTCGTGCTCATGGACGGGCGTCTTCCTGGCGGGGATCAGAGGTCGGCGGTCACCGGAATCACGCCGACCGGAGACGATCGGCGACGAGATCGATTCGTTCGTCCGGTTGTACCACGGCGACACGGACGTGTGCGCTCCCCGCAGGGCCGTAGAACTCCCCGGGGCTCACGAGGGCCCCACCGTCTCGAGCCAGCCTCTCGGCGAACTCCCAGCCGTCACCGCACTCGATCCAGAGGTAGAAGGCACCCCCGGGTGTGTGCACATCGATTCCGCTCCAGTCGCCGATGACCGCCGCGAGACGCTCGAGACGGGAGCGGTACCGGCCGCGCTGCACGTCGACGTGGTCGTCGTCGTCGAGCGCAGCGACGGCGGCCGACTGCGCAGGCCCCGGCACCATCATGCCCGCGTGCTTGCGGACCTCACGGAGGTAGTCGACGAGTTCGGCGTCGCCGGCGTAGAAGCCCGTGCGCACCCCCGCCAGGTTCGAACGCTTCGAGAGCGAGTGCACTGCGACGACGCCGTCGAGACCATGCTCGAGGATCGTCCTCGGTCGGTCGGTCCAGGTGAACTCGACGTAGCACTCGTCGGAGAAGACCGGCACGCCGTGTCGGCGACCCCAGTCGGCCGCTGCGCCGAGGTCGTCGAGTGCTCCGGTCGGATTGCCGGGACTGTTCGACCACAGCAGAAGGGCGCGCTCGGCGTCGTCGGCCGAGACCGCGCGGAGATCGAGCCGGCCCGACTCGTCGAGTGGTACCTCGACGGACCGCAAGCCGGCGAGCGTGGCACCCATGGCGTAGCTCGGATACGCGATCGCGGGCGCGAGGACGGTGTCGCGGGAGGGATCGCGGAGCGACAGGAAACGCGGCACCGAGGCCACGAACTCCTTCGAGCCGATCGTGGCCGCAACCTGACCACGTCCGAGCTCCACGCCGAACCGCCGCTCGTTCCACCTCCGGACGGCGTCGAGGAGATCGGCGCGACCGACGCTCGGTGGATAGCTCCGTTCGGTTCCACTCCCGCCGAGTGCCTCGACGACGGCGTTCGGCGGCGGATCGAACGGCGTGCCCACGGACAGATCGACGAGATCGCCGTGGCGCTCGGCGATGAGCTCGCGCAACCCGTCCAGTCGGTCGTAGGGGTACGGCGGGGGGACGAAACCGCTCATGACGCCGACTCGCCCGCCGCACCGCCCACGGACCGGACGGCGAAGTCGGAGAGTCGCCCCGCCGACGCGTCGGAGAGGCGCGCCCGAACGGTCCAGGCATCGTCGCCGTCGAGCGTCGACACGACCTCGCCCTCGCGATGCACCGACGCGAGGACGTCACCCCGGTCGTAGGGGATCCGCAGCTCGTGCACGACCGCCATCGATCGGAGACGATCGGCGAGCGCTCGGAGCAGATCGTCGACGCCGTGACCGGTCCGGGCACTGACGGCCACCGAGCCGGGATGGTCGACGACGAGCTCCTTCGCGACGCCGGGTTCGACGTCGGCCTTGTTGAACACGAGCAGCTCGGGAACGTCGTCGCCACCGATCTCGGCGAGCACGGTGCGGACGGCGTCGATCTGGGCGTCGGGGTCGGGGCTGCTGGCGTCGACGACGTGCACCAGGTGGTCGGCGATGGCCGCCACCTCGAGGGTGCTCTTGAACGACTCGACCAGACCGTGCGGCAACCGGTTGATGAATCCCACGGTGTCGGTGAGGAGCACCGGCTCACCGCCGGGGAGCGAGAGCCGTCGCGTGGTGGGATCGAGCGTGGCGAACAACCGGTCTTCGGTGAGGACACCCGACTGCGTGAGTCGATTCAGCAGCGTCGACTTGCCGGCGTTGGTGTAGCCCACGATCGTGACGGCGGCGAGGCCGCTGCGGGCGCGACTCCGGCGCTGGAGATCGCGTGTCTCGGCCAACGTCGTGAGCTCGCGCTCGAGTTTGGTGATGCGGCGCATGATGCGCCGACGATCGGTCTCGAGCTTCGTCTCGCCCCCACCGAACCGAGCGCCGACACCGCCGCGCTGCTGGGACAGCTTGGCGCCCTTCCCACGCCGCAGACGCGGAAGTCGGTAGCGGAGAAGTGCCAGTTCGACCTGCGCACGCCCCTCCGGGGTGTGCGCGTTCTGGGCGAAGATGTCGAGAATCACGGCGGTGCGGTCGATCGCCGTGCGGCCGAGCAACTTCTCGAGGTTGTACTGCTGAGCGGGCGCGAGCTCGTTGTCGAACACGACGGTGTCGACGTCGAGCGCGAGACACAGCTCCCGGAGTTCCTCGGCCTTGCCCTTGCCGACGTAGAAGGTGTGGTCGGGGCTGTCGCGGCGTTGCACCACCCGGGCCACCTCGTCGGCGCCGGCGGTGTCGACGAGCAGGGCGAGCTCGTCGAGGCTGGCGTCGACCGTCTCCTCGTCGTCACCGGGCAACGCCACACCGACCAGCACGATCTTCTCCCGGATCGTGCGATCGATCAGCGTGTCGGCGAGCGCCTCGCCGTACGGATTGCTCACGACGCCGGCACCTCGACCTCGATGTCCCCGACGTACGTGGCCGGCCCGACGAGCACCGCGCTCGGAGGCCGAGAATCGTCGAGCTGGACCACGACATCGCCGCCCGCCATGTGCACGACCACGTCGGAGGTCGCCGGGACGAGGCCCCAGGAACGCGCTGCGGCGGCCGACGCCACGGCGCCCGTCCCGCACGCCTCGGTCACCCCGACCCCGCGCTCGTGGACCCGCATCGTGACGGCGTTCGACTCGGGGCCGGGCTCGATGATCTCGAGGTTCACGTGTGGCACGCGACCGCCGAGATCGACCAGATCGACGACCGCGACCTCGTCGACCCCGACCACCGAATGAGGGTTGCCGAGCGACAGGTGGGCGACGGGCCGGTCGGGGTGGCACTCGAGACGGGCCCACCCCGACGGTTCGTCGAGCGGGTCGACCGTGCCCATCTCGACGCGGACGTCGATGGTGGACGGATCATCGGTCGCCGACAGCACGAGGAGACGGTCTCCGGCGTCGGTCGAGACGAGCTGGTCGTCGAGGTCGCCACGCCGCATGGCGAGGGCTTGGGCGAAGCAGCGGATGCCGTTCCCCGACATCTCGGCGCGCGTCCCATCGGCGTTGAAGAGCACCATCTCGGCGGCGTACCCCTCGGCGGTCTCGGCGACGAGGAGACCGTCGGCTCCGATCCCCCGCCGACGATCGCACAGACGCCGGGCGAGCTCGGGAAGGTCGGCGATCGGTGGATGGAACACGACGAGGAAGTCGTTCCCGAGGCCGTGATGTTTGGTGAGTCGGAGGCGGGTCATGCGTTCTCGAAGGCGTCGATGACGGTGTCGATCACCGAATTGACCGGGCCGTCCCCGACATCGATCCAGCGTACGCGTGGGTCGCGGCGGAACCATCTCTCCTGGCGGACCGCGAACTGTCGAGTTCGGACGATGATCCGGTCGACGGCCTCATCGTGGCTCATCCGACCCTCGAGGTGCTCGATGAGTTCCTTGTAGCCGAGCGCCTGCCCGGCGGTGCGAGAGAGTCCGCGGGCGTGAAGCCGTCGCACCTCGTCGAGCAGACCGGCATCGATCATGGTGTGGACCCGCTGCTCGATTCGCTGGGCCGTCACGTCTCTCGGCCGCCGGATCCCGATCTGTGCGACGTCGCTCGTGGGGTAGGAGTCGAGTCCGGGGCCGAACGAACTGAAGGGCCGACCGGCCCCGACCGTCACCTCGAGGGCTCGGACGATGCGCCGCCGGTTGCCCGGCTCGATCTTGGCCGCAGCATCGGGATCGAGCGACCGCAGTCGATCGAAGAGCGCAGAGGTGTCGGGTTCACCCTCGAGCGACGCCCGGACCGCCGGGAACTCGCCCGGCAGGTCGAGGTCGTCGATCACGACCCGGTGGTAGAGACCGGTCCCTCCGACGAGGAGTGCGCGGTGGCTGCGGGCCGCGATCGTGGCGAACGCACGCGCCGAGGCGACCCGGAAGTCGGCGACCGTGAAGTCGACCGTCGGCTCCACCAGGTCAATGCAGTGGTGCGGGACCTCCCGCCGCTCCGTGAGACTCGGCTTGGCGGTCCCGATGTCGAGACCGACGTAGACCTGCATCGAGTCCACCGAGACGAGCTCCACTCCTCCGCCGAGCCGACGAGCGACGCCGAGCGCGACGGTCGATTTGCCGGTGGCCGTCGCTCCGACGATCGCCACCCGAGGAGGGACGTCGGCGTGCGAGCTCAGAGGTGCTCGCCCTCGGCGATCCGCTGGTGGTGATGGATGACCTCGGCGACGATGAAGCGAAGGAACTTCTCGGTGAAGACCGGGTCGAGGCCGGACTGCTCGGCGAGATCGCGCAGCCGGGCGATCTGCACCTCCTCACGACCGGGGTCGGCCGCTGCGAGCGCTTGCTCGTTCTTGTACCGACCGACGGCTTTGGTGATCTTGAACCGCTCGGCGAGGAGATGCACGAGCGCCGCATCGATGTTGTCGATGCTCGCCCGATACTCGGCCAGGCGCTCGTCGTGTTGGTCGGCGGCCATGCGCGGGCGATGGTACCGGTCGGGGCGATGGCGGAGAGCTGCGGGATCGCCCTCGTCGCCGCAGGATGCGGTCAGAGGGCGGCGACCGGGATACGCGTGACGTGCGTGGCGTCGGCGGTCGCCTCGACGAAACGACCCTCGAGGAAGTGCGGAGCACCTCGGGTGATCTCGACCGAGGCGTAGCTCCCGGCCCGCAGCGGCGACGACGGCTCGAAGTGGACGAGACGGTTCTGGCGGGTCCGACCCGAGACGACGTCGGGGTTCTTCTTCGACGGTCCGAGCACGAGGACCTCCTCGGTGCGACCGACGCGAGCCTCGTTCTTGGCCAACGCCGAGCGCTCGATCACGACACGGAGACGATCGAATCGCTCTCCGGCGACGGCCGGGTCGACGAAGCGACCGGTCAGATCGGCGGCCTCGGTCCCGGGGCGAGGCGAGAAGATGAAGGTGAACGCGTCGTCGAACTCGGCGGCCGCAGCGACCTCGAGGGTGCGTTCGAAGTCGCCGTCGGTCTCACCGGGGAAGCCGACGATGATGTCGGTCGACACGGCGAGGTCGTCGATGACGTGCCGAGCCTCGGCGAGTCGCTCGAGATAGCGCTCGCCGGTGTAGCCGCGGTGCATCGCGGCGAGGATCTCGTCGCTCCCGGACTGGAGCGGGTAGTGCAGGTGCTCGCACACCGACGGCGTCTCGGACATCGCGGCGAACGTCTCCGGGCGCATGTCCTTCGGGTGCGGACTGGTGAATCGCACCCGGCGGATGCCGTCGACGGCGCCGACGTCGCGCAGGAGGTCGGCGAAGAGCGGCCGGAGCTTGACGCTGTCGTCGCCGGCTCGGCGGGCGGCGAGCTGGAGGTCTCGACCGTAGCTGTTGACGTTCTGGCCGAGGAGCGTGACCTCGGTGACGCCCTGCGAGGCGAGCTGGCGGACCTCGTCGACGATGTCGGCGTAGGGCCGGCTCATCTCCTCGCCACGGACGGCGGGAACGATGCAGAACGCGCAGCTGTTGTCGCATCCGATCTGGATCGTGACCCATGCGTCGTACGAGGTCTCCCGCCGGGCGGGCAGCGCCGACGGGAACATGGCGTGGTCGTCGACGACGGCCGCCTCGAGGATCTCGGTGATCGGCGTGTCGCTCGTGCGAGCGGCTTCGAGCAGGTCGGCCGCCCGGTGGACGTTGTGGGTGCCCATCACGACGTCGACGTGGCCGGCGCGCTCGGCGACCGTGTCACGGTCCTTCTGGGCGAGGCAGCCCGACACGACGATCTGGCGGCCGTCCTTCTTCGCCTTCCACGACTTGAGGTGACCGAGGTTGCCGTAGAGCTTGTTGTCGGCGTTCTCACGGATGCAGCACGTGTTGAGCACCACGACGTCGGCGTCGTCCTCGGACTCGGCTCGCACGAGACCGTCGGACTCGAGCAGGCCGGCGATCCGCTCGGAGTCGTGCTCGTTCATCTGGCAGCCGTACGTGCGAATGACGTACGACCGTGCGTCCGCCGCCTCGACCTGCTCCGACATGGGAGTCGAGGCTACCGACGCATCCGTTGGGCCTGGCCGGCGAGACTCGGAGCGTGCGGATGGGCGGCGTCGCGATCGCTGCGATCTTCGTGACGGCGTGTTTGGCGACCGGTGGCGATCATCCGTACGCCGACCTGAGCGACCGGCAGCTGGAGTACCTCATCCCAGCCGCAGCGTCGTGGTCGCCGGGAGATCCCTGCGGCGACGACTGTCCCGGCGCCATTCCGCTGGAGGTGCTCGACGACGCGATCTGGCATGACGTCATCGCCGTACGCCGCCCACCGGCGGGACAGATGCGCACGAACGTGGTCAGCTTCACGATCGACGTC
>JBCDAK010000237.1:0-6734 GCA_039185545.1 Actinomycetota bacterium | reverse complement strand
TGACCCGAAGCCGTCCCACCCTCCTGCTCGGCGCCGCCCTGCTGGTCGTCGCCGCGTGTGGCAGTGACGACGAGGCCGCCGACAGCACGTCGGTGACTTCATCCGAGACGACGTCCATCGACGCCGGCCCGGGTGAGACGGAATCGAGTGAGATGGAGACGGCTTCGGACGCCGACGGGGTGGCAGACCGCAGCACAGACGCCGATCCCGTCGACGAGGCCGAGACCAGGGTGATCACGGACATGGCGGGTCGTGACGTCGAGATCCCGGTCGACCCGCAGCGAGTGGTGATCCTCGACTGGCGGCACACCGCGCCGATGGCGGTCACCCTCGGCTTCGTGCCGGCCGGCGTCGTGTCGTCGGAGTACACCGGAGGTGAAGACGGCTATATCCAGTACCTCGAATCGTTCGGAGGACCGCAGGGCGATCTCAGCGAGGTCGCAGATGTCGGCGCCGGAGGGGAGACCAACCTCGAGGCAGTCGCAGAAATCGAACCCGATCTCATCTTGACGTACAGCCCCGGAACGACTTCCGACGTTCCACTTGAAGCCGAACTGTCGCAGATCGCGCCCGTCGTCGGCATCGCCGCCCAGTCCGGAGCGCCGCTCGACTCGCAGCGGTTCCTGGCCGACGTGCTGGGCGTGACCGACGTCTTCGAGGAGCGGCTCGCCGTCTACGAGTCGGAAGTGAGCGCTCTCAGAGACGAGCTCAGCGGCCAATTCGCCGCGCTGACCTACAACATCATCGATCAGTACGCACCGGACGGGAACTACTACAACTACGACGTCACCGAGTTCGCATGGCGGCCGGACATCGCGGTGTTGAGTGACCTGGGGGCGCAGCAGGCACAGGCCGTCGTCGATGAGCTCGGCGGCGAGGTCCTGCCACAGATCAGTGTCGAGACGCTCGACAGCTACGACGCCGACATGATCTTCGTGTCGACGTGGAACGACGTGCCCATCGACTCCGACGCCTTGGCCATTCTCCAGAACACCGCTGCGGCCGAGAACGGACAACTGATCCAGACCAACGTCGACCTCTGGGGTTACCCGAGCGGTGTCGAGGGCCACCTCGCGGTGCTCGCCGACCTCGAGGACATCCTCGCCGACCGCGACCTGGTCGTCGACGTGGTCGAGTAGCCGCGCTGCATTCCTGGGAGCTGCGTCCCAGGGGAGTGGTGATCAGCTCATGACGCCGGGAATCGCCACGGTCTCGATGTTCAGCTGACCGGCGAGACCGGCGAGTCGGTGGACGTTGGCGTCCTGCCACTCCTGGGACGACGACATGGCCACCAGCGCAGCTCGGTTCGGGTACTTCGCGATGGCGACCTCGTCCCAGAGCTCCTCGACCTGGCCGATGGTGAGGAACGTGACGTCTGCTGCGAAGAAGACCTCGCCCCCGTACTCGCGGATCAGCTGACCCACGACCTGGCCGTACAGCCCGTACGCCTGCCGGCCGGTCAGGTCGGTGTCGCGCTCGTCGTCGTACTCGGCGTGCTCCTTGAACTTCAAGAGGTTGACCATGAAGATCGGCCCGTCGGGGCCGGGTTGCAGCATCTCCTGCATGCGCTCGGGACTGGTGACTCCGACTTCGTTGACGACCTCCATGAGGTCTCCTCTCGGTGTGGTCGCCGACCGGCGACGCCTCGTTCACATCTTCTAGAAGATTGATTCTATGGCAGTCTCTCCCGCGTCGGAGCGGATTCGTCGACGCCTCCGCGCGTTCGGCCCGCTCAGCTCTCGCCGAGGAGGTGGTCGAACTCCGATCCCCCGAGTGCAGTGCGGATGTCGGCCGCGTTCTCGATCCGCTCAGCGACCGGTCGGTCGCTAATGCGCTGCAGTCGACTGCTCGTCTCATCGAACTCGAGGTCGACGTCGAGGAACGAAGACAGCCGAGCCAGCTGTGCGCGCTCGTCACCGAGCAACGATTCGTAGGTGATCTCGATGGACGGGTTCGGCAGACGCCGAAGCGTTCGGCGGTGTTGCTCGACGAGTGCGACGTTGCGTCGAAGTTCACCGAGGATGGTGGACGCGTCGAGCTCTACCTCGACGGAGGGTGACGCGTCCGCAGACTGGAACACACCCGTCAGGCGCGCCCGCTGGAGCGACACCAGCTGTTCCAGGACGTTCGAACGGACGAGGTGGATGAATCGGTACCGGTTCACGACAAGGAGCGGCAGTAGTTCCGGTCGCTGGTCGAGCTGTCCGTACATGACCTTGAAGAACAGCGCTGCGCGCTCGCGATTTTCGCGATGGAGCTGGCGCAGGTAGCGGTTCGTGTCTCGAGTTCGGCCCAGAGCGTCGGATCGCAGTGGCGGGCTCGTCGTCCCCGCCTCCTGATGACGGATGAGGGCGGGGGCACGCCGCTTGGACGGGTCGGGTCGACGGGAGCGATCGATGAACACCTCGCCGTAGGCGCCGACGTCACCAGCGCCGCGCAAGAGATCGACGAACCACGTCGACCCACTCCGTTGCGTCGTGACGATGCAGACCTTCTTCATCGTGGATCGGCCTCCGAGGATGGCGCACGGCTCGCGTCCTCGGCGTCGGCGTCGGCCAGGTCGTCGACCACCCACGGCTCCTCCGGCCGGAGTCCTGCGGTGTGCGCCGCGCGACCCAGCATGTGGCTGGCGACCGGAGCTGTCCAGAACTGGAGCGCCACGGCCAACAGGAGTTTGGTCGTGGGCGCGAGGTCGGGAACGCGCAGGACTGCGGCGCCGACCGTGCACACCACGGCGAGTGTCGCCGGTTTCGTCGCGACGTGGATGCGTGAATACGTGTCGGGCATCCGGAACAGCCCGATCGCGGCGATCAGCGCGAGCGAGCAGCCGGCGAGCAGCAGCACGGCGGCGAGCACGTCGACCACGGTGCTCACGGTCCACGCTCCTCGATGTAGCGGGCGATCGTGACGCTGCCGAGGAAGGCGAGCAGACCGATGATCAGGAGCAGCGCTGCGACGAGATCGTCCTGGTTGAACGCGATCGACACCGCGAGGCCGTTCAGGATGATCGCCACCAGCATGTCGACGCCGACGGCACGGTCGGCGAGGTTCCGCGAACGGATCACGTGCAACGTGGTCAGAAACCCGGCGGCCCCCAGCATCACGCCGCAGATCCACACGACGACGGTCATGCCTCGGCCTCCCCGTGCGCCACTGGAGCGAGATCGTCGTCGTCCTCCAACCCGTACGGCGTGACAGCGGCGAGGACGACCTGCTCCAGCTGCTGCACGTCCTGACGGATCTCGTCGGGGTCGGCGAGGCCGAGCACGTGGATGTAGAGCGTGGGCGGTTCGCGGCGTCCACCACCGGGGAATCGTGCGTCGAGCGTGAGCGTGCCGGGAGTGAGGCTGATGGCGTCGGACACGATCGCCGCCACGAGCGGTGAGGCGTGAGTGAGCTCGACGCCGACCACGCCGGACCGGAGCCGGGCCGGCGTCGGAGCGAGCACCGTCACGACGACCGTGGCGGACGACGTGACGAGACGCCACACGAAGATCGCCAACAGCTTCACGAGACCGATCGGATGGAGGCGATGCCGGCCGCGTTGCACCCTCCGGAACACGAGCGAGACGATCGCGACGACGAGCACGCCGCTGCCGACGTTGACGACCGAGATCTCGCCCCACAGCGCCAGCCACGCCACGAGCATGAAGATCGGAGCGATGACGCGGCTCACGGCAGGACCGCCTCGGCGTAGGCGCGGAGATCGGTGGCGTCCATCGCCGCCCGCTCGCAGAACCGGTAGAGCGGCCCGGCGAACAGAGCGATCGCGAGCGTCAGGGTCACGACCCCGGTCGTCACCGCAGCCATCAGCCAGTGGTTGCGGAGGACCCCGTCACCCTCACCCTCACCCTCGGTGCCGGCGTCGTCGGCTGCTGCCGCGCCGACCGACTGCGGCACCGGCGTCGGGCTGGGCGCACCCCAGAACGCACCGGTCCAGATCTTCAGCATCGAGATCAACGTCATCAGCGACACGACGAGCGCGACAGCGACGATCCACCACGACTCCTGATCGATGCCCTGGGTGACCACCGCCAGCTTGCCGAGGAAGCCGGAGAACGGCGGCAGCCCGGCGAGGCTGAACGCGGGGATCAGGAACAGCGCGGCGAGAGGTCCGGAGCGGCGGGCCAGGCCCGACACCTTCGACAGGCTCGACGTGCCCGCCTCCTTTTCCACGATTCCCTCGACGAGGAACAGCGAGGTCTTCACCGGGATGTGGTGGACCATGTAGAAGATCGTCGCCGAGATCGCTGCGACACCGCCGAGGGCGACGCCCATGATCATGTATCCGATCTGGCTCACGATGTGGAACGACAGGATCCGCTTCATGTCGGACTGCGCGATCGCCCCGACGACGCCGACCACCATCGTCAACCCGGCGATCACGAGGAGCAGCTCTCGGTTCGTGTCGGGGAACAGCAGGGTCTGCGTGCGGATGATGGCGTACACCCCGATCTTGGTGAGCAGCCCGGCGAACACGGCGCTCACCGGACTCGGCGCCGCGGGATAGCTGTCGGGCAGCCACGAATACAGCGGGAACACCGCCGCCTTCAGGCCGAAGGCGATGAGGAGCAGCAGGTTGAGGCCGAGTCGGACGCCGTCGGGCAGTTCAGCGAGCCGCTCGGGGAGCATCGCCATGTTCAACGTGCCGGTCGCAGCGAAGATCAACGCCACGCCGGTGACGAGCACGAACGACTCGATCACGTTGAGCACGACATACGTCGTGCCCGACCGGATCTGACCGTCGGTGCCCTCGAGCGTCAGAAGGACATAGCTGGCGATGAGGAGGACCTCGAACCAGACGAACAGGTTGAACAGGTCGCCCGCGAGGAACGCGCCGCAGACGCCGCCGATCAATGCGAGATAGGCCGGGTGGTAGAAGCGGGACCGCTCGTCGTCGGTGCGCTGGCCCATCGCGTAGACGAGCACGGCCAACAGCATCGTCGAGCTGATCGTGAGCATCAGCGTGGCGAACCGATCGGCGACGAGGTTGATCGCGATGTCGGAGCGCCAGCCGCCGAGCGACGACACCTCGGTGCCGTTCCGGTCGACGTCGATGAGGAGGGCGACCGAGATCGCTGTGGTCGCCCCGGCGCAGGTGAGGCTGATCACGCGCTGCACCGGCCGGGACCGGATGAACGCGAGCGAGAGCGCAGCGCCGAGGAGCGGCATCGCGATGAGCAGGGGGAGGAGCGAACTCACGTCGTCTCCTCGTCGGGCTGATCGGCGAGACGGCGATCGGTGATGTCGTCCTCCGCGTCGTCGTTGCCGTCGATCGTCCATGCGCGATACGCCATCGCGAGCAGGAACGAGATCACGCCGAACCCGATCACGATCGCAGTGAGCACGAGCGCCTGGGGGACCGGGTCGGTGAACTCGCCGTCGCGACCGATGATCGGCGGCTCACCCGGGCCGTCACCCGAGCTCAGGATGAGGAGGTTGACCGCGTTGCCGAGCAGTCCGAGCCCGAGGATGATCCGCGTCAGGGTGCGGTGCATCACGAGATACGTGCCCGACGCGGCGAGCACGCCGATGAGGATCGCCTGCTCGACGCTCATCGTCGACGCTCCGCCGTGTCGACGCTCATCGTCGACGCTCCGCCGCGTCGACGCTCATTGTCGACGCTCATCGTCGACCTCGCATCTCGTCGTCGGCCTCGGCGAACGCGACGACGATCGCCATCACGACGCCGACCACGAGGATGTGCACCCCGATGTCGAACAGTGACGACGAGACGATCTTGATCTCGCCGACGACCGGCACCTTCCACTTCCAGATCGCCGACTCGAGGAAGTCGCCGTCGACCACCAGCGACGTGAATCCGACGACGGCGGCCAACGCGAGCCCGCCACCGATGAGCGGGATCGGATCGACCCGCAGCGATCGGATCCCGGCCGGACCCGCAGCGAGATAGCGGAGGATGACGGCCGAGCCCATGACGAGTCCACCGGCGAAACCCCCGCCCGGCGCGTTGTGGCCGCGCAGGGTCAGGAAGATCGAGAACAGCAGCAGGATCATGGTGATCCCGTTGACCGTCGCGGTCAGGACGACCGAGAACCGAGGTGTGTCGGGCGTGCTCATCGCCAGACTCCGACCTGCCGGTGACGTTCTCGTTGACCGTCGGATCGACCGTCGAGATCGTGGTCGACGTCGAGCTCGACCTCGTCGGTGCCGTCCTCGATGTGACGCTGGCGCTGCTGGCGTCGCGCAGCCCGAACGAGGTTGATCACACCGACTCCGGCGACGGCGAGCACGGTGATCTCGCCGAACGTGTCGAGCCCGCGGAAGTCGACCAGGATCACGTTGACCACGTTGCGGCCGCCGGCCTCCGGCTCGGAGAGTTCGACGTAGTCGACCCCCACCGACGGCTCGGTGCGTGCTCCAGACGCGCTGAGGGCGAACAGCGACACCGTGACCCCGACGCCCAACGCGATCGCGATCCGTGCGGCGCGCGGCGCCCATGCCGGCGCAGGGAGGAACTCGGACGGCAGCCGAGCGAGAACCAGGAGGAACACGACGATCGTGAGCGTCTCGACCAGGAACTGCGTGATCGCGAGGTCGGGTGCGCCCTGCACGAGGTAGACGATCGCCAGCCCGTACCCGCCGCCTCCGAGGAGGACGGCCGCGACGAAGCGGGTTCGAGCGAAGAGCACGGCGGCCCTTGCCAAACAACAATAAATTTATCGGCATGCCAATGACCAACACCTGCCGTGACCAGATGTGGATCGCTCCAC
>JBCDAK010000236.1:0-6838 GCA_039185545.1 Actinomycetota bacterium | reverse complement strand
GTCGCCTGCAGACCGAGTCGACCCAAGGTTTGGCCAATCACCGAGGCGCGTTTTTCATCCACGCCCTTCCAAATCCGAGTAGTCGACCATTGAACTGTGAACTGCCCCCAATTTCTCTACACCCTCAAGTGTCGCAGACACAATGTAATCGACAATACAATTATCAATATCAAACTCCACCTCAAAACCAAATTCTACCTCAACCTCAACCACAACCTCAACCACAACCTCAACCACAACCTCAACCACAACCCCAACACCAACACCAACCTCAGCCTCAGCCCCAAGCAACTTCAGTTGAAAATTTGCCCCCTATCCCTTTGCTTCCTTCACTTTCACCCCTTTTAAATGAAACAGCATCTATTGATGTAATGATCCCAAGTAGATCTTCACCCATAACGAGCTATCAACGACAAAATACAACGACTTTCTCGTCGGGCACCGCAGCCGTCGCCTCGTCGCGCTTGCCCGACAGGAAGAGGTCCTGGATGGTCTCGGCCTCCTCTTCCCAGCCGTACCGCTTGAAGAGGTCGTTGTAGAAGTTCTTGCTCTTGGCACCCATGCCGCCGACGTAGAAGGCGATGTGAGCGCGAGCTTCGTGGCGGGCGGCGTCGACCTCCGGGCCGCCACCCAGCGCGACGCGACCGCCGGCCATGATCTCGAGCGGAGGCAGCGACTCGTCGCGCTTGGCCTGACCGGCGTCGAGCGCATCGCCCCAGACCTGGCGGAAGCGGTCGGGGACGAAGTGGATCGGCTGCCAGCAGCTCGCCACCTCGGCGGTGAGTTCGACGTTCTTCGGTCCGATCGACGCCACGACGATCGGGATGTCCTGACGCAGTGGCCGGCCCATGAACTTCAGCGGCTTGCCGAGCCCGGTTCCGTCCGCCTCGGGCAGGGGGAGCGACACCGCACGGCCGTCGTGGACGACGCGATCGCCGCTCCACACCTTGCGGCAGATCTCGATGACGTCGCGCGTGCGGCCGAGCGGCTTCGAGAACGGCACGCCGTGCCACCCCTCGATCACCTGGGGCCCGGACGTGCCGAGACCGAGGACGAAGCGGCCGCCCGACAGCGCGTCGATCGTGGCGGCGGTCTGAGCGATGAGCGCGGGGCTCCGCGAGTAGATCGGGATGATGCCGGTCATCAGCTCGACGTGCTCGGTCTGCCCGGCGAGGTAGGCCAACGTGGAGGTGAGATCGAAGCCGTAGATCTCGCCGCTCCACACACGGTCGATGCCCGCCGCCTCGAGATCGCGCACCTGTCGCACGAGTGCCTGCGGGTCGCCGGTGAAGCCGATGGTCGTGCTGAGTTTCATGGCGGTCATCCCTCCGTTCGCTTGCTGAACTCAGTATGACTCAGTCGCCGCCGCGGACCGCGATCGGGTCTGGGCCTCCGGCGCAGGCTGTCCTACAGTCGGCGGCGCGGGCCGATCGAGTGGTGAGGAGCCGTCATGTCGTTGCAGGAGTACCGCCCCGGGACGGCGTTCACGGGGACCATCGGCCGAACGGTCGAGGAGTCCACCCCGGCGTGGCCGGAGCCCATTCGATCTCGCGACGGCGCGCCCAACGTGTTGTTCATCGTGCTCGACGACACCGGGTTCGCGCAGCTCGGCTGCTACGGGTCACCGATCTCGACGCCGAACATCGACCGGCTCGCCGAGAACGGTGTGCGGTACAACAACATGCACACCACGGCGCTGTGCTCACCGACGCGCACGTGCATCCTGACGGGCCGAAATCACCACTCGAACGGCATGTCCTGCATCACCGAGGCCTCGACCGGCTACCCGGGTTCGAACGGGTACATCCCGTTCGAGAACGGCTTCCTGTCGGAGATGCTGCTCGAACACGGATACAACACGTACGCCATCGGCAAGTGGCACCTCACCCCGGCCGACCAGATCTCGGCGGCGGGACCATACGACCGCTGGCCGCTCGGCCGCGGCTTCGAGCGCTACTACGGGTTCCTCGGCGGCGAGACTCACCAGTACTACCCCGAGCTCGTCCACGACAATCACTCCGTCGAGCCGCCGAGTGGCCCCGAGGACGGGTACCACGTCACGGAGGATCTCGTCGACAGGGCGATCTCGTTCATCACCGACTCGAAGCAGGTGGCGCCGGACAAGCCGTTCTTCATGTACTTCTGCACCGGAGCGATGCACGCTCCGCACCACGTCGCCTCGGAGTGGAGCGACAAGTACGCCGGTGCGTTCGACGACGGGTGGGACGCCTACCGGGAGACCGCCTTCGCCAAGCAGAAGGAACTCGGCATCATCCCGCACGACGCCGAACTCTCCCGCCACGATCCCGACGTCGCCGAGTGGGACTCGCTCGATGACGGAGAGCGACGCCTGTACGCCCGGATGATGGAGGTGTATGCCGGATTCCTCGAGCACACCGACCACCACATCGGCCGGCTCATCGATCATCTCGACCAACTCGGTGAGCTCGACGACACGATCGTGATGTTGATCTCCGACAACGGAGCGAGCTCCGAGGGCGGCCCGCAGGGATCGGTCAACGAGAACCTGTTCTTCAACAACGTGCCCGAGTCGTTGGACGAGAACCTCGCCGCGATCGACGACCTGGGCGGACCATCGACGTTCAACCACTACCCGTGGGGATGGACGTTCGCGGGGAACACGCCGTTCCGGCGGTGGAAGCGCGAGACCTACCGCGGTGGGATCTCCGACCCGTTCATCGTCCACTGGCCGGACGGCATCGAAGCGAAAGGTGTCGTCCGCGAGCAGTACACGCACGCCGTCGACATGGTGCCGACGATCCTCGAGGCAGCGGGCATCGAGGCGCCGCAGTCGGTCCGAGGGGTCGCCCAGTCACCGATCGAAGGGGTCAGCTTCGCTCACACCTTCGACGACGCCGACGCGGGATCGAAACGCGAGACCCAGTACTTCGAGATGATGGGGCACCGGTCGATCTACCACGACGGGTGGCGCGCCGTGTGTCCGTGGCCGGGCACCTCGTTCACCGAGTCGGGCCGGAAGTTCGGCGACCCGATCTCGAAGGAGCAACTCATCGAGCTCGACGCCGAGGGGTGGGAGCTCTACCACGTCGCCGAGGACTTCGCCGAGAACCACGACGTGGCGGCCGACCACCGCGACCGCCTGATCTCACTCGTCAGCCTCTGGTACGTCGAGGCGGGGAAGTATCACGTGCTCCCGGTCGACGGTCGCGGCACGGCCCGGTTCGCCGAGCTGCGCCCTCAGCTCGCGCCGAATCGCGATCGGTACGTCTACTACCGCGGGACGCAGGGCATCCCGACCAACGTCGCCCCGGTCGTCCTGAACCGCTCGCATGCGATCGTGGCCGACGTCGAGGTTCCCGAGGGCGGTGCCGAGGGCGTTCTCGTGGCGCACGGCGGGATCGACGGGGGGTATGGACTCTTCGTCCAGGACGGCCGGTTGCGCTGGGTTCACAACTACGTCGCCCGCGAGTACCCGACGGTCGTGTCGACCGAGGACGTCCCCGTCGGCCGCCACCGACTGAGGTTCGAGTTCGAGGTGACCGGTGCCCCCGACTTCGCCGTCGGGAAGGGCAGCCCGGGACGGGCGCAGCTGTACTTCGACGAACGACTCGTCGCCACCGAGGACATCGCGGTCACGACGCCGCTCTCCCTCGGTCTCACGTCGCCGCTGCTGATCGGTGAGCTCCGCGGCGCACCGTTCTGCCCGGCCATCGAAGAGACGCCGTTCGCGTTCACCGGAGAGATCCACTCGGTCACCTTCGACGTGACGGGCGACCTCATCGAGGACGACGAGTTGACGCTGCGCCGCATCATGGCCCGCCAGTGAGTCGGCGCCCGTGACCGTCGACGGGTGCTGTGCGCCGTCGCGCACCGGCCCCTCGGATTCGCACACCTCCGCAGGCGGCTCGGCGTCGGGTGGTCACGCCCGTGACCATGACCTCGTCGCGCTGGACGGTGGCCGGTTCGTGATGGGGACCGACGAGTCGTATCGGTACCCGGCCGACGGTGAGGGTCCGGCCCGCGAGATCTCGCTCCGGCCCTTTCGGATCGCACGCCATGCGGTGACCAACGAGCAGTTCGGCGAGTTCGTCGACTCGACCGGCCACGTGACCGTGGCCGAACGAGACGGCTGGTCGTTCGTGTTCCACCTGCTGCTGCCGGACGACTTCCCCGAGACGCGGGCCGTCGCCGCGGCACCGTGGTGGCGTCAGGTCCACGGCGCCGACTGGTCTCATCCCGCGGGGCCGCAATCGGACCTGGACGGCCTCGCCGACCATCCGGTCGTCCACGTCTCGTGGGGTGACGCACAGGCGTACTGCCGATGGGCCGGCGTTCGCCTCCCGACCGAAGCCGAGTGGGAGTTCGCCGCCCGGGGCGGCCTGGCGCAGCGGCGGTTCGCGTGGGGTGACGAGTTCCGGCCCGACGGTCGCACCATGTGCAACATCTTCGAAGGGCGCTTCCCCGGCGAGAACACCGCCGAGGACGGCTACCTCGCCACGGCGCCCGTCGGCTCGTTTCCGCCGAACGGCTTCGGGCTCCACCAGGTGGCCGGCAACGTGTGGGAGTGGTGCGAGGACTGGTTCGACACGACGTTCCACGTCGACGGTCCACGAGCGGATCCGGCGGGTCCGCCGAACGGAGAGGCGAAGGTGATGCGAGGTGGTTCGTACTTGTGCCACGACTCGTACTGCCACCGCTATCGCGTCAGTGCGCGGAGCTCGAACACGGTCGACTCGTCGACCGGCAACCTGGGCTTTCGCGTGGCCGCGGCGTCGACCTGACCTCGGTCGGTCGGAACGTCAGTCGGCGAGCAGTCCCGCCACGATCGCCGCAGCGTCGCGGTACGGCTGGGTCGAACGCGTGGCCCGGGCGAGGGTGACCGAGCCCTCGTACGCCGTCACGATGAATCGACCGAGGCGGTCGGCCTCGTCGGCACCGACACCTGCTCGCCGTAGGCCCGCCGAGTACGCCTCGGTCCAGGCCCTGAAGATGTCATCGACGGCGTCCCGGATGGCCTCGGAGTCGGCCGGCGTCTCGGTGGCTGGCACACCGATCGGGCAGCCGAGTGCGAAGTCGTGCCCCTCCATCTCGGCCGCGGCTGCGTCGAAGATCCGAGCGACCGCATCGACCGGCTCGTGATCGGCCATCACGGTCGCGATCTCCTCGGCGGATGCGAGTCCCGATCGGCGCACGGCCGTGGCGACGAGCTCCTCCTTCCCTCCCCGGAAGAAATGATAGAGAGAGCTCGACGACACGCCGGCGTCGCGTAGGAGATCCTGCATGCTCGTGCCCGCGTACCCGTGTCGGCGCACCGACAGCAGCGCGGCGTCGGTGAGACGGTCGACGGTGTCGGACGGCATGGCGTGGGGACTCTACGTCAGGTCAGCCGGGGAAGGTCCGGCTGCTCGGGCTGGTGAAGTCTGGTTCGAGGACGTCCCAGTGTTCGGTGACCTTGCCCGCCTCGTCGAATCTCCAGATGTCGACGGCGACCAGCGGGCCGGTGGGCATCGCCTCGCTCCGGTAGCGGGTGTAGGTCCACGCGAGGTCGCCCTCGGCGATCGACCACTGGAAGTCGTTCGGGTTGCCTCCGAGTGTGTCGATGAACCCGGCGATGCCGTCGGCACCGTCGGGGATGAAGGGGTTGTGCTGGAGGTAGTCGCTCAGCAGCTCGTCACGCAGTGAGGTGGCGCCGGCGAGGAACTCGGTCACGACTCGCTCCGCCGTTCGCCGGTTGCGGTCGAGGTCGTGGGACGCGTCGACCGAGGGGCGGAGCTGGGAGAACATGTCGTTGCCCGACACGGTCTCGGGTGCGACGGTCTGGGTCACCTCGATCGCCTCGACGATCCGGTCGCCGTCGATCGTGAAGACGTGGCCCACGGCGACTCCTGGCCCGCCGTCGATCTCTCGATCAGCGTTCCACCGGTAGTGGGCGTGGATCGCGACGCGGCCACCCTCGGTGACGGTGCGGTGGACGGCGATCAGAGGCTGGTGGTCGGCGAACGATGCCGCGTACTCGGCCCACGCGTCGACACCGTCGCCGATGCCGGACGAGTAGTGGCGGAGATCGGGAGCGGCGAGTGCACGCAAGGCGCTCGGATCCTGCTGGTTGTAGAGCCGCTCGAGCAGGTCGACGATCTGCTCGGCGGTGATGGTGGCGGTCTGGTCGGTCGAGGTGCTCATGCGCCTCACGCTACTGGGTAGATCATTCCAGTCAATCGAAACATCTGTGACGTCCGCCTCGGATCGGGAGGCGATGCCCACCGCATCGTGACGGAGTGTGGTCAACTCGTGACATGGCCCAGACCACGGCTCCGCCACCGACCGGTCGAGACTCCGACGAATCGTCCGGCTCGTTCGTCGGCGACCTGATCGGCCGCATCAGTCGACTCGAGCTCGTCGTGGCGGCGGTGGTCGCCGCCGTGTTGCTCGTGCTCGTCGTGATCGAGCCGAACATCCTCGAGGCACCGTTCGAGAACGCCCGCACGCTCCTCTTCACGGTCGGCGGCACCGCACTGGCGGCGATTGCGTTCGTCATCATGCTGTGGCTGCGCGTGCCCCCGATCGTGCGGGTCCTCGTGCTCGTCGTGCCGTTCGCCATCGTCAACTGGTGGCTGCTGTCTCCGTACTTCATCGACGACGTGGTCGACGAGGACTTCTCCACGTCGATCGCCGAGCAGGCTCCACTGATGGACGATCCGCCTGCGGCGCCCGCCGAACCGCCCGCCGAACCGGAGGCCGATCCGTCGGCCGACGCGGATCCGCCTGCGGCAGAGGCGCCGGCGGCCGATGCCGCCGAAGTCGATGACTCGACCGCAGCGGAGCCCGACGAGGAGGCGACCGACGACCAGCCGGCCGC
>JBCDAK010000235.1:0-6850 GCA_039185545.1 Actinomycetota bacterium | reverse complement strand
GGCGGGGTTTCGTCGCCCGGCCGTGTGGGGCGCGCGGAGACTCTTCGAGACTTCTTTCTCGTGTGCTGTCGAATCCGCGGAACCGATCCGTCAACCAGGTGAACGAGCGCAGACGAGCTGTGCTCCTCACCCACAGGAGGGAACACCATGAACACGACCACAGCCGCATCGCCACCCGTCGCCGACGGTCGTCCGCAGCCGGTCGCCGCCGAGGTCGAGCGGGTCATCGCCGCCAGCCCGCAGCGGCTGTACGACCTCGTCACCGACGTGACCCGGATGGGCGAGTGGAGCCCCGAGACCACCTCGGCCCGCTGGGTCAAGGGAGCGACGCACGCCGAGGTCGGCGCCCGCTTCACCGGCACCAACCGCCTCGGCAAGAACTCGTGGTCGACCACTCCCGAGGTCGTCGTCGCCGAGCGCGGCACCGAGTTCACGTTCAAGGTGCCCGGCAAGTCGGGCCCGCGGTGGAGCTACCGATTCGAGCAGGTCGACGGCGGCACCCTCGTGACCGAGTCGGTCCAGCAGGACCGTCGGTCACCCGCACCGATCCGCTGGCTGCAGCGCCGAGCGGGAGTGACCGACCGCTCCGCTCACCTCGCCGACGGCATGGCCGTCACACTCGACCGTCTCGCACTCGTCGCCGAGACGAACTGAACCGCGACACCGTCACCACCCCAACAGCACGACCAGAACACCCAGATCAGAAAGCGAGACCAACCCGATGGAATACATGATCCTCCACTACACCGACGAGAGCCAAGCGCCCGACATCGCCCCCGGCACGCCGGAGTTCGAACAGATGATGTCCGAGTGGATGGCCCTCAACCAGGAGCTCATCGAGGCCGGTGCCTACGTGGTCGGCGCCGGACTGGCGCCCACCGCCGCGGCGACGACGCTGAACAAGGCCGCCGACGGAAGCGAGTCGATCACCGACGGCCCCTACGCCGAGACCAAGGAACAGCTCGGCGGCTTCTACATCGTCGAAGCCCCCGACCTCGACGCGGCGATGGCGATCGCCCGCAAGATCCCGATCCCGGTGGGATCGTTCGAGGTCCGGCCGGTCGGCTTCCGTCCCGACATCGCGATCGGTGGACCCCGAGGCTGATGGGAGGCGCCGGTCCGACCGAGCGCAGATCGTCCACCGGTTCGACGTCGTGATCGACGAGGACCTGATCCGAGCAGCGATCGAGCACCTGGCCCGCCACGACGCGGGTCGGGTGCTCGCTGCCGTCGCCCGACGTTTCGGAGATCTCGATCTTGCCGACGACGCCGTCCAGGAGGCGTTGATCGAGGCAGCGACCCGGTGGCCGACCGACGGGATTCCCACCAACCCGGCGGGGTGGCTCCATCAGGTCGCCCGACGCAAGGCGATCGACACCCTGCGCCGCGACGGATCGGCACGGCGCCGGCTTCGCTCGTCGGCGCCCGAACTCGACGCGTCACGCGACGAGGACGGGTCGATGTCGGGTGACGGCGAGGTGGCCACCAGCGGAGGACGCGTCATGATCACCGACCACGGGTTCGACCCCGGGGACGAGCGCCTCCGTCTCGTGCTGCTGTGCTGCCACCCGGCACTCGACCTCGACGCACAGGTCGCGCTCACGTTGCGACTCGTCGGCGGTCTCACCACCGAAGAGATCGCCGAGGCGTTCCTGGCTCCGACCCCCACCATCGCCCAGCGGATCACCCGGGCGAAGAAGAAGATCAGGGCAGCCGCGATCCCGATGCACCTGCCGACCGGCCTCGATGGGGCCGACGGTCTGTCGGCGCGCCTCGGGTTCGTGCACGCCGCGCTCTATCTCGTGTTCAACGAGGGGTACCTCAGCCGGTCGGGTGCGACGGGTGTGCAACGCGTCGACCTGTGCGACGAGGCGATCCGGCTCACCGAGCTCTTGGCTCGGCTCGACGACTCCGATCCCGAGACGCTCGGGCTCCTCGCGCTGATGCGATTCGTCCATGCACGCCGACACGGCCGCGTCGTCGGCGACCAGCTGGTGCTCCTCGACGACCAAGACCGCACGAGCTGGAAGCTCGACGAGATCCGGACCGGCAACGACGACCTCCGCCGTGCGTTCGAGCAGCGCCGACCCGGCCGCTACCAACTGCAGGCGGCCATCGCGTCGTACCACTCCAACGCTCGAACGGCCGACGAGACGGACTGGCCGCGGATCGTCGCGCTCTACGACCAGTTGGTGGCACTCGACCCGACGCCCGTCGTCGGTCTCAACCGGGCGGTGGCGGTCGCGATGGCGGACGGGCCCGACGCCGGGCTCCGTGCGCTCGACGCGCTCGCTGACGGGCGTGGTGATCGCGATCGACTCGACGACTTCCACCTCGCGCACTCGACCCGCGGCGTACTCCTGGCGCGAACCGGCCGCCACGGCGAAGCGATCGAGTCGTTCGAGCGCGCCCTCGAGCTGGTGCGCAATCCAGCCGAACGAGAGCTGCTGGAGCGGCGCCTCGCCGAAGCCCGACGATCGACGAGCTGACCCGGCCCGCCGACTCGCGGGCGCGAAATGGGTTCGTGGACGACCGTCCCGTTGCTGGGTGGTGCTCGGATCAGTCGAGCCAGTCGGACGAGCCGACGGCGCTGGATCCCGCGTTGGTCATCTCACGAACCCTGTTGAGTCGAGTGTCGCGCCATCCGCGTCGTAGGTCCAGGAAAATCGGTGTCACCCGACGTGCCGGTTCAGAGACCCTGCCAGTTGGGCGAACGCTTCTCGACGAACGCAGCGCGAGCCTCGGCGATGTCGCCGGTGCCGCTGCACATGATCTGTGTTCGGTTCTCGATGTCGAGTGCGTGGCGGAGCGACGGTGCGTCGACCGTCTGCCACATCGTCTCCTTCGTCATCCACGTCGCGAAGGGTGCGTTGGCGCGAATCAGCCGTGCGGTGTCGAGAGCGCGGTCCACGACCGTTCCGTCGTCGACCACGTCGATGACGAGCCCGATCTCGCGAGCCTCGTCCGCGTCGAAGATCCGAGCGGTCAGCAGCAGCTCGGCCGACCGCGAGGCGCCGACCAGGCGGGGGAGGAAGTAGCTGGTGCCCATGTCGCAGTTCGACACCCCGACCTTCAAGAACACCGCTCCGAACGTCGCCGACATCGCGGCGACCCGGACGTCGCACGCGAGGCTCATGGCGAATCCGCCGCCGACGCACGGGCCGTTCACGGCGGCGATCCACGGTTTCCGCGAGCGATGGATCCTCTCGTGCAGGGTGGCGAGGTGGTCCTGCCACAGGAAGCCGCGCACCGTCGGGCTGACGCGATCGGCGCCGGGAGCGACTCCCTGCTCCTGGAGGTCGAGGCCGGCCGAGAACCCGCGACCGGCGCCGGTGACGATCACCGCCCGGAGGGCGGGATCCAGGTCGACCTGGGACACGATCGATTCGAGTTCGACGATCATCGTCGTCGTGATCGCGTTCAGGCGATCGGGTCGGTTCAACGTGACGAGGGCGATGCCGTCGTCGGCCTCCGCCACCTCGATCGTCTCGTAGCCGTCGGTCGTCAGGTCCATCCGGCCGAGTATGGACGGACGGGTCCGCCGCCCGAGAGTGCGAGCGGACGCGTGGCGACAGATGGGGTCACACCCGACCTGTCCGGTCAGACGACGACGTTGACCATGCGGCCGGGGACGACGATGAGCTTCTTCGGCGCGCCGCCGTTCAACGCCTCGACGACCTTGGCGTCGGCGAGCGCCGCCGCCTCGACGTCACCCGTGCCGGCGTCGGCGCTCACCGTGACGCGGCTGCGGACCTTGCCGTTGATCTGGATCGGCAGCTCGATCGTGTCGTCGACGAGCAGCGCAGGGTCGGCCTCGGGGAACGGGGCGTACGTGACGGTCCCGTCGGTCGATTCCGAGCGGCCGACCTTGACCCACAGCTCTTCGGCCACGTGGGGCACCAGCGGTGCCAGCATCAGGACGAGCGGCTCGGCGACCTCTCGGGGTGTGGCCGGGAGCTTGGTGAGCGCGTTGTTCAACTCGATGATCTTGGCGATCGCCGTGTTGAAACGCAGTGCGTCCATCTCGGTGCGGACCACGTCGATGGTGCGGTGCAGCAGCTTGCGGGTGTCGTCGTCGGCCGGCTCGTCGACCACCGTCGACTCACCGGTCTCCTCGTCGACCAGGTTGCGCCACAGCCGCTGGAGGAAGCGGTACATGCCGACGACGTCGCGCGTCTCCCACGGACGCGACGCGTCGAGCGGACCCATCGACATCTCGTGCAGGCGCAGGGTGTCGGCGCCGTACGCCTCGTACATCTCGTCGGGCGACACGGCGTTCTTCAGGCTCTTGCCCATCTTGCCGTACTCGCGCGTGACCGGCTGGCCCTCGAACGTGTAGCCGGACTCATCGTCGCCCTCGACCTGGAACGCGTCGACGTAGATCCCCCGAGCGTCGGTGAAGGCGTCGGCCATGATGTAGCCCTGGTTGAACAGGCGCGCGTACGGCTCGACCGAGGCGACGTGGCCGAGGTCGAAGAGCACCTTGTGCCAGAACCGGGCGTACAGCAGGTGCAGGACAGCGTGCTCGACGCCGCCGACGTAGAGGTCGATGCCACCGGGATGATCGGGCCGGACGTCGGTGCGCGGACCCATCCAGTACGCCTCGTTCTCGACCTCACAGAACCGGTTCTCGTTGGTGGGGTCGATGTAGCGCAGCTGGTACCAGCACGAGCCGGCCCACTGCGGCATCACGTTGGAGTCGCGTCGGTACTGCTGGACTCCGCGTCCGTCGCCCAGGTCGAGCTCGACCGTGATCCAGTCGTCGAGCCGATCGAGCGGACTCTCGGGGTTCGAGTCGGCGTCGTCGGGGTCGAAGGTGCGCGGTGAGAACTGGTCGGTGTCGGGCAGCTCGACCGGCAGCATGTCGTCGGGAACGGTGTGCGGGTTTCCCGCCTCGTCCCACACGACGGGGAACGGTTCGCCCCAGTAGCGCTGGCGGCTGAAGAGCCAGTCGCGCAGCTTGTAGTTGATGGTCGCCTGGCCCGAACCCTGTGCCTCGAGCCAGGCGTTGATCGCGTCGATGCCGTCGGCCTTGTTGGTGATGCCGTTCAGATCGAGTGAGTCGTTCGCCGAGTTGACGTAGGGCGCGTCGCCGACGAACGCCGTGGGCCACGTGGACGTGTCGAGCGACGGCTCGATGCCGTGCTCGGTGAACCAGTCGGCCGGCGGCTGCTGGATGGCGGGGATGGGGAGGTGGAACGTCGTGGCGAACTCGAAGTCGCGATGGTCACCACACGGCACCGCCATGATCGCCCCGGTGCCGTACCCCATGAGCACGTAGTCGGCGATCCACACCGGGATCTGCTCGCCGTCGACCGGGTTGGTGGCGTACGACCCGGTGAACACGCCCGTCTTCTCGCGGTTCTCGTCCTGGCGGTCGACGTCCTTCTTCGACTCGGCCTCGCGGCGGTAGGTCGCGACGGCGTCGGCCTGTTCGGCGGTCGTGAGTGAGTCGACGTACGGATGCTCGGGTGCGAGCACCATGAACGACGCGCCGAACAGGGTGTCGGGCCGCGTCGTGAAGACCGTGATGTCGCCCGCCGCGCTGGCGAAGTCGACGCGTGCGCCATGGCTGCGACCGATCCAGTTGCGCTGCATCGTCTTGATGGCGTCGGACCAGTCGAGGCGGTCGAGGTCGTCGATGAGTCGGTCGGCGTACGCGGTGATGCGCATCATCCACTGGCGCATGTTCCGCTTGAACACCGGGAAGTTCCCCCGATCGGAACGACCGTCGGCCGTGACCTCTTCGTTGGCCACGACCGTACCGAGACCCGGACACCAGTTGACCGGCGCATCGGACACGTACGCGAGGCGGTGGTCGCTCAGGACGCTCTCGCGCTCGCTCGCGGACAGATCGGCCCAGGGACGACCGTCGGGTGTCGCCCGTTCACCCGACTCGAACTGCGCGACCAGGTCGGCGATGGGCCGGGCCCGGCCCGTCGAACCGGTCTCGTTCGCTGCGTCGGGGTCGTACCACGAGTTGAAGATCTGGCTGAAGATCCACTGGGTCCAGCGGTAGTAGCTCGGGTCGGTCGTCGACACCGACCGGCGGCTGTCGTGGCTCAGCCCGAGGCGCCGGAGCTGGCGGCGCATGTTGGCGATGTTCTCGTTGGTGGTCACCGCCGGATGGGTGCCGGTTTGCATCGCGTACTGCTCGGCCGGCAGCCCGAACGCATCGAAGCCCAGCGTGTACAGGACGTTGTGGCCGGTCATCCGCTTGAAGCGGGAGTAGACGTCGGTGCCGATGTAGCCGAGCGGATGGCCGACGTGCAGGCCCGACCCCGACGGATACGGGAACATGTCCTGGACGAACAGCTTCTCGCCGCGGTCGGCGACGAGATCGGGGTCGGCGAGCGGGCCCGCCGGATTGGGCGTCTCGAACGTGCCGTCGGCGTCCCAGCGGTCCTGCCACCGCAGCTCGAGCTCGTCGGCGAGCGCGGCGGTGTACCGGAACGCGGGGTGATCGGTGCTGCTGTCGCCGCTGGCGTCGGTGATCGTGTCGGGCTCGCTCATACCGGCTCGCCAGCCTACGGCGCGACGTCCGTCGGCTCGTGGGACGTTCGGTGCCGTTCATCGAGCAGGATGTGCCGACGTGGGTGGCGTCGGTCGGTTTCCGTGTCAGCGCATGTCGGTGGATGCGCAGGATGTGCTGATGTGAGATGGGGAGCCTGCGGATTGTGTTCGTGTCAGCGCATGTCGGTGGATGCGCAGGATGTGCTGACGTGAGACGGGGTGCGCGGTGTTCGTGTCAGCGCATGTGGGTGGATGCGCAGGATGTGCTGACGTGAGATGGGGAGCCTGCGGATTGTGTTCGTGTCAGCGCATGTCGGTGGATGCGCAGGATGTGCTG
>JBCDAK010000234.1:0-6886 GCA_039185545.1 Actinomycetota bacterium | reverse complement strand
GCGTGGCCACCGTGGTGGTCGACACTCCACTCGACCACGACCGTGCCGCCCTCCTCGTATCCGATCTGGTCGGAGCGGGTCGCATCGCCGTCGATCACCTCGTCGGCCGGGGATGTCATCGACCCGTCATGCTCACCGACGACCAGCTCGACACCGCGAGCGATCCCCGCCAGCAGGGCTTCCTGTCCGCGTGCCGCGAAGCGGGCATCGGCGACCCGACGGTCATCACGGTCCCGGCCACCACCCACGGCGGTCGACACGGCACGGCGCTGGCGCTCGACGTGGCTCCCGACCTCGACGCGATCTTCGCCTACAACGACGTCATGGCCATCGGCGCCATGCAGACGCTGACCGACCGCGACATCCGCATTCCCGACGATGTCGCCGTGGTCGGGTGCGACGACATCGCCCTCAACACGATGGTCACGCCGACGCTCAGCTCGGTGCGAATCGATCGCAAGCGGATCGGCCAGGAGGCCGTTCGTCTGCTCAGCGCCCTGGTCGACGGCCGCCGGTTCGACGAACCGACCGTGGTGCCGGTCGAGCTGGTGAGTCGCCAGAGCGCCTGATCGCCCGGCGCGCGCCGCTCGGAGCCGCGCGGAGCGTCACGCTCGTTCGTCGGCGCCGCGGTCGTCGTCGACCGATGCGTCGGCGTCGGCGGCGACGAGAGATTCATCCGCCGTGGACGCATCGCCGTCTGCGGCGACGAGTGGGGCATCCGCGGTGTCGTCGGAGGAGTCGGCGGCCGCACCGCCGTGTTCGTCGTCGGCGATGGAGGTGTCGTCGCCGCTCGTGTTCGTGTCGCTCTCTCGGACCTCGCCGGCGGCGACGGCGGTCACCGGCATCGTCTCCGGGTCCCAAGCATCAGGCCCCGAACGTTTCGCGAGTGCGACCGCCAGCATCGATCCGCCGACCACAGCCGCGACCGCGACCCACTGGTTCCAGCGCAGTCCTGCCACCGTGTCGGCCGGGTCGACGCGCAACCCCTCGACCCAGAACCGGCCGAGTCCGTAGCCGGCGACGTAGATCGCCATGAGCGACCCACCACCGGGCTTGAACCGCTTGTCGAACACGATCAGCGCGCCACACAGAGCGAGGTTCCACAGCGACTCGTACAGGAACGTCGGATGGAACGTGGTCCCCACCTCGAACAGCACACCGGTGTCGGGATCGGCCACGAGGTGTTCCGGATCGACCTCGAGCGCCCAGGGCAGCTCGGTCGGACGCCCGTACAGCTCCTGGTTGAAGTAGTTGCCCCACCGGCCGATCGCCTGTGCGAGCGGGATGGTCGGTGCGGCGCAGGTGGCGGCCATCGCGGCGCTGATCCCGCGGCGACGAGCGAGATACAACCCGGTCGGGATCCCGACGAGCAGTCCTCCGGGGATCCCCAGACCGCCCTCCCAGAGACGGGGGATGGCGCCGAGATCGTCGGAGAAGCGATCCCAGTCGGTGGCGACGTGGTAGAGCCGGGCGCCGATGATCCCGCCGATGACGGCACCGACGCCGATCGAACTCGCGTCGTCGGACGTTCCGGCACCGCGCTCCTCGAATCGTCTCCCGAGCAGCCAGATCGCCGCGATGACGCCGAGCGCGATGAGGAGGCCGTAGAGGTTGAGCGGGCCGAGTTGGTCGAACGGAGGCGCGGGGATGGCCGCGAGCACACCCGTCACGACGCCGATGCTCCTGCGTCGCCCGTGACCGCAGCGACGAACTCGACGCACCGCTCCGAGATGAGGTCGCGATCGAAGTCCTGGGTGGCCACATGGAAGCTGCGATCGAGAACGACCTGCTCGACGGGTCCGCCGTACGTGGCGACCAGGTGGTCGCTGTTCGCTGGCGGGACGACGTGGTCGTCGGTCGACGTGAACAGCAGCAGCGGCACCGCCAGTTCGCCGTAGCGGTCGGCGATCGGCGTGACGCCCTCGTCGACCAGCGACAGCAACGCCCGCAGCGGTGTGCCGTCGTAGGCGATCTCCGACTGCTCGGGATCGGCGATGTCGGATCCGATCGCCGGCATCACCTCGGTCCCCGACGCCACCATGTCCCGGAGCGCGGCGAGCGTGTCGGCGTCCTGCGGCATCGTGGCCGGGTTCACGCAGACGAGACCGCGAAGTCGCGCGTCGTCGAGCCGCTGGAGACCGGTCCAGAGCGTGAGCGTGCCACCCATCGAGAGACCGATCACCACGATCGAGTCGACCCGGCGCGCGAGCACGTCGTACGCCTCGGCGGCGGCCCCCGACCAATCGCTCCACGCCGTGGACATCATGTCGTCGAGCGTGGTGCCGTGCCCGGGGAGCCGCGGCTGCTCGACGTGGTAGCCCGCGGCCGCGGCCGCGTGCGCCTGTGCTCGCATCGAGGACGGGTTCCCCGTGAATCCGTGCACCACGAGGACGCCGATGTCACCCGTCCCCTCGGCGGAGAACGGCTCGCATCCGGCGATCACCGCCGGAGCAGAAGCGCGGTCGAGGGACTCGTCGTCGGCCATCAGGCCTCTGTCTATCCCATCCCGGCGGGGCCGGGGGCCACGCGCCGAGTGTTCCGCGAAGCGTCAGAGGTCGTCGTCGTCGAACGAACGACCCGGCACGACCACGCCGCGCGCACGCATCACCCGACAGAAGGCGTCGACGAGTTCGGGATCGAACTGCTGCCCCGACCCCGACACGATGAACCGGACGGCCTCGTCGACCGACCACTCGCGCTTGTACGAGCGCCGCGAGACGAGCGAGTCGAACACGTCGGCGATCGCCACGATCCGACCGGTGGCGGGGATGGCGAGCCCGTCGAGGCCGTTCGGGTACCCGCTCCCGTCCCACCATTCGTGGTGCGACCAGGCGATCTCGGCGGCCATCTGGAACAGCTCGGTCGAGACGCCCGAGAGCAGACGCTTCCCGAGCACCGTGTGCTGCTTCATCTCGTCGAACTCGTGGAGGTCGAGCGGGCCGGGCTTGACGACGACGTGATCGGTGACGGCGATCTTGCCGATGTCGTGCAGTCGGGCGGCGAGGCGCAGGCGCTCGCACCACGCCGGTGCGCGTCCGAGCGCGTGCCCGATCTCGGCGGCGAGGTCACCCACCCGATGGGTGTGCTTGGTGGCGGTGCCGCCGCGCGATTCGGCGAGTGCCGCGAGGCGCTCGAACGCCTCGAGGTGGTATGCGTCGACGGCGGCCTCGTCGACGGGGCCGTCGAGCCGCTCCTCGACCACGTGCGAGTCGGGGTCGCGTGCGTCGAACGCCGCCCGCCGCTCCGTCGAGCGCAGGAGGGTGATCTCTGCCTTCTGTCGAGAGGTCTCGTCGGCGTGCACGACCTGCATCGTGCGCATGCGCAGATCGGCCGAGTCGGCGGTCAGCTCTCGGTGGAGCGCGAACTGGCGCTCGCGGTGTTCGAGAGCGAGGGACGGGCGCAGCGCTCGCTTGTACGACGTGGCGAGCAGATCGTGGATCTCGAGCTCGGACTCGCGGGCCTCGGCACGCTCGGCGACGTGCAGCGCGTCGGTCAGCTTGGCGATCGCCTCGTCGACCTGGTCACCCCGGAGCGCGACCCGGGCCTCGGACACGAGGACCCCGAGCTGCTCGGACGGACTGCGAACCTCACCCTGCTCGGCGCGGTACTCCCAATCGGCTCGGGCCTCGGCGAAGCACAGCGCAGCGTTCGCGTGGTCGGAGAGCCCGACGTAGGCCTCGGCGAGGTCGGCGAGAAGACCACCGACGAGTTGCGGCGCGTGCTCGCGGGCGAGATCGACCGCCTGCTGGCCGAGGCTGACCGCCGGCAGGTACTCACCACGGCGGCCCCGGATCCGGGCGAGGTTGCCCACGATCATGGCGTCGAGATCGCGGCGGCCCCGGGTCTCGTTCGTGGCGAGCGCGTGTTCGTAGGTGTAGATCGCCGTGTCGTAGTCGCCCATCGATTGATGGATCGCGGCGATGGTGTGCAGGATCTTGCCCTCGTTCACCTCGTCGCCCGACGCTCGATACACGTCGAGCGCCCGGAGGCATCGCTCGAGCGCGTCGGCGAAGTTGCCCGACTGGTAGTACACGACACCGACGAGGTGCAGCGCCCACGCGAGCGTGACGCTCGGGTCGCAGCGCTCGGCGATCCGCACCGCCTCGATGGCGTGCGAGAACGCGTCGTCGACGTTGCCGTCGTGGTGGTGGATCGAGGCGAGTTGGTAGAGCGCCTCGGCCTCGTCGAGGGGGAGGTCGGCGGCACGGGCCAGCACGCGTGCCTCGAGCGCGGCTCGACGTGCACGCACCGGATCGCTCGTCCGACCGGCCGCGGCCTCGTCGAGCAGCGAGCGCACGCGGGCGCGATCGTCGGTCTGCTGGCCGTTCACGACCTCCATGCAAGTTCATCGGGAGTCGGATGCGGCTGCTGGAGCACGATCTTGAGTGAATCCAGACGGGCGTATGGTGGAGCGATGAGTGCGGGACGAGTGGACCGGAGCGGCTCGCGCCGTGTCGGGGACTTCTCGGCGCTGTCTGCCTTCGCGCCCAGCGTGCTCATGCTCCCATTCTGCGTGGTCGCTCTTTTCGTCCTGTGGCTGCCCGTGGGCGTGGTGTCCGACGTGCCGTTCCTGTACGTGCTCCTCGGATTCGCGGCGGTGGGACTCCTGCTCTGGGTCAAGCCGTTCCAGGTGGCCGTGCTCACCCCACTGCTCGGCGCCCGGGCGCCGACCGAGCGTGAGCGCAGCAGCATCGAACCCGTCTGGTCGGAGCTGGCAGCGGCCAACGGGCTCTCCCCCACCCGCTACGTCGTGCGGATCGTCCCGTCCGACGCGCTCAACGCCTACGCCTGTGGCGGACACCTCGTCCTCGTCACCTCCTACGCGGTCGACGAACTGACGACACCCGAGCTGCGGGGCGTGCTCGCCCACGAACTCAGTCACCATCTCGGCTTCCACACAGTGGCGACCACGCTCACGCACTGGCTGTCGGCGCCCGTCGTCATCCTCGCCCGCATCGGCCTCTTCGTCGAGAACGTCGCCATCGCCGCCGCCCGCAGCTTCGGACGCGGATCGCGTGCGGTGGAACTCGCCGGCCTCGCGATCGCGCGGTCCATCCATGCGGTCGCATGGGTCTTCACCGCCGGACTCCGCGCCGGGGACGCCCTCGGCAACATGGTCGGCCACCGGTCCGAGTTCGACGCCGATCAGCGAGCGGTACGGATGGGCTACGGACGCGATCTGGCCCGGGCGCTGCGTCGGGTGATCGCCTCACACGGATCGGTCCGCCCCGTCGGATGGCGCGAGCGGCTCGAGGCCAGCCATCCGCCGGCACGAACCCGCGTGGCGCGGGTCGAGGCGCTCCTGCGCCATCCCGCTCGGCCCGACGGCACGGTCACATCGGCCCGACCGAGCTGACGGCGACGTCGGCCACGGTCGCATCGGTCGCCGCCACGAGATCGGCGGGAGCGAGCGACACGTCGAACCCACGACGTCCACCCGACACGTACACGACGTCGAAGAGGTCGATGGTCTCGTCGACGATCGTCGGGAGCGCCGTTCGCTGGCCGATCGGGCTGATCCCGCCCACGACGTAGCCGGTGAGTCGCTCGGCACGGACGGGGTCGCACATCGCCGCTCGCTTCGCGCCCACGACCGCGGCAACCGCCTTCATCGACACCGAGCAGCTGACCGGCACGACGACGACCACGGTCTCCGAGTCATGGCGAGGCCCCGACACGGCCACTCCTCCCGATACGTCGATGAGCAGGGTCTTGAACACCTCGTCGAGATCGAGACCCAGCGCGTCGGCCGCCTCTCGCCCGAAGTCACGGAGATCGTCGGATCGTTCGTATGCGTGCTCGCCGAACACGATGCCGAGCTCTCGGAGGCGTCGGGTCGCCGGCGTCACGAGACCAGCTTGCCGGTTGTGGTCGAGCACCGCGCCAGACTCGTTCGGTGCGCATCTCCGCCGAACCGTCGACCGATCCGCAGGACTACCCGTTCGCCCACGACATCCGGGTGCGGTTCGCCGAGACCGACGCGATGAGGATCGTGCACCACGGCAACTACCTGGCGTACTTCGAAGAGGCGCGGGTCGAGTTCCTCGACCACATCGGACACCCGTACACGTCCTGGCGGGACGACGGGGTGCAGTCTCCGGTGCTCGAGTCGTACGTCAGGTACCGACAGCCGCTCCACTTCGCCGAGAGGTTCAGCGTGTACGTGTCCCTCGACTCGGTCACCCGCGCCACCTTCAACATGGCCTACCTGATCACCGTCGCCGACGAGGTGCGCACCACCGGCATCACCGTGCACGGGTGCACCACCCTCGACGGACGACCGACACGACTCCCGGGCTGGCTCCGCGAACTCGGCGCCGCCTGAGCGGACGGTGGGGCGCGCGACCCCACGTGCCCGGTCAGCGTTCCGCGAGCTCCCGGGCGCGCGCGAACACGTGGTCGAGCATCGGCTCGGTGAGACGTCCCGTGAACGTGTTCTGCTGGCTCACGTGATACGAGCACACGAGGTTCGGGCCGTCGTCGAGCTCGACCTCGACGCCGTGGCCGAACTTCGGACGCGGTCGGACCGCGAAGAATCGACACGCCGCGTCGTAGCCGAATCCGCCGAGACACACGACGACCCGCATCTGGTGGAGCGCCGCCAGCTCGTCCGACAGGTGTCGCGCGCACTCGTCGCGCTCTGCCGTCGTCGGCTGATTCGCCGGCGGTGCGCACTTGACCGCCGACGTGACCCAGGTGTCGGTCAGTCGCAACCCGTCGTCGATCGACGTCGAGTCCGGCTGGTTCGCGAGCCCGGCGCGGTGCAGAGCGGCGAACAGCCAGTCGCCGCTTCGGTCACCCGTGAACATCCGCCCCGTGCGGTTCGCGCCGTGGGCAGCCGGGGCGAGGCCGAGGATCACGATCCGAGCGCTCGGATCGTGATCCT
>JBCDAK010000233.1:0-6945 GCA_039185545.1 Actinomycetota bacterium | reverse complement strand
TACACGGTGATCGCCGCAGTGATGCTCGTGTTGACCTCGGTCGGCGTGTGGCTGGCCCGTTCCGAGTGGTCGTTGCGCGAGGAGTCGGCCACGTCGGTGCGCATGGCCACGCGCCGGCCTCCCCGACCCGCGGCCGTCGATCAGTCGTCCTGAGCGGACGCCGTCGACAGCAGCACCGAGTCGACGACCGCCTCGATCATCTCGTCGGACGGCGGTCGGCCCTGACACAACCGCGCGTAGAGCACCGGACCGCAGAGCATCGACACGATGTCGGCGTCGTCGACGCCCCGCCGAACGATGTCGGGCGCCAACCGGTCGTGCGCTCGAGCGGTCGCCACCAGGTCGAACGTGAGTGCCGCACCGGCCGCCACCAGCCGGTCGCGCATCTCGACGGTGTCGGGGTCGCGCTCGGCCCGCTCGACCATCGATGCGATGATCGTGCCGACGACGCCGTCGAAGAGCACCGTGCGAAAGGTCCGGAGCTCACCGATCATGTCGACCCGCAGGTCACCCGTCGGCTGGTGGTGGTGGACGGCGTCGTCGAAGTGCCCGCCGTGGGAGATGAGGGCGGTTCGGTCGGGGAAGTGGCGGTACACGGTGTTGCGGGAATAGCCCGACCGCTCGGCGACGCGCTGGTGGGTGACGGCGTCCCACCCCTCCTCGACGAGCAGCTCCCGCACGGCGTCGCCGACGGCCTCCATCGTCCGAACGATGCGCGGGTCGACTCCGCTCCCGTTCGTGCTCCCGTCCGCTCCCACGAGAGAAATTCTGGCACGAGTTGTTCCCTTCAGGACGAATTGATCTATATGTAACAACATGTCCCAAACAGACCAGACCGAGGAAACGGCCGATCCGGTCGTCGACCGTCGCACCGGACTCATCGTCGGAACGCTCTGCCTGAGCGTCGTGGTCGTGATCGCCGGGGTGGCCGGCATCACGGTGGCGATCCCCACGATCGGCCAGGAACTCCAGGCGACCCAGTCGGAACTGCAGTGGATCATCGACTCCTACGCGATCGCGCTGGCGGCTCTGCTGCTGCCCGCGGGAGCGCTCGGCGACCTCTTCGGCCGTCGTCGACTCATGGTGATCGGGTGGCTCGTGTTCATCGCGGCCTCGTTCCTCTCGGCGACGACCGACGAGATCGGACTGCTGATCGCGACCCGTGCGATCGCGGGCGCGGGCGCTGCGCTCATCTTCCCGGGCACCCTCTCGACCATCACGAACGTGATCCCCGCCGAGAAGCGGACGCAGGCCGTCGCTGCGTGGACGGTCAGCGCCAGCCTCGGCGGGACGATCGGATCGGTGGGGTCGGGTGCCCTGATCGAGCAGTTCTGGTTCGGCTCGATCTTCCTCGCGTTCGGCGCCGTCGGCGTGGTGATCGCCGTCCTCACCGCCATCGGCGTCCCCGAGACGTCGGATCCGCACGACTCGAACCTCGATCCCCTTGGGAGCATCACGTCGCTCATCGGCATCGGCGCGCTGACGATGGGCATCATCGAGGGTCCGATCAAGGGGTGGACGAGCGGTCTCGTGCTGTCGGGACTGATCGTGGGTGTCCTCGGCCTGGTCGCCTTCGTCGCCTGGGAACTTCGCACCGACCGACCCCTGCTCGACGTGCGACTGTTCCGACTGCGGGGGTTCTCGACCGGGTCCGTGTCGATCTTCCTCCAGTTCTTCGCAGCCTTCGGGTTCTTCTTCACCGCGTCGCAGTACGTGGCGTTCGTGTTCGAGTACAGCCCGTTGCAGATCGGCCTCGCGCTGCTGCCGATCGGCGTCACGATCCCGCTCGCGTCCGCGCTCGCTCCCGGTCTGATCTCGAAGGTCGGTCGCGGGATCACCGGCGGGTCGGGACTCGCGATCCTCGCCGCCGGCGCCGCCCTCTTCGCTCTCGTCGCAGGCGGGGACAGCTACCTCCCGTTCGCGATCGCCGTCCTCGTCTTCGGCTTCGGTTTCGGTCTCGCTGCGCCTCCTGCGACCGAGGCGATCGTCGAGGCGCTTCCCCGCGAGAAGCAGGGCGTGGCCTCGGCGATCAACGACGTCACGCGCGAGCTCGGCGGTGCACTCGGGATCGCGCTCATCGGCTCGATGCTCACGTCGGGGTACCGGTCGGGCATCGACGACGCCGTCGACCTGCCGCTCCCGCCCGAGTTGGTCGACGTGGTGCGCGAGTCGGCCGGTGCCGGACTCGCGATCGCCGAGCAGAGCGGACCCGCCGCCCCGACGATCGTCGGAGTGATCCAAGACGCGGTGACGAGCGGATTCGAGCTGGCAATGTGGGTCGCAGCAGGGGTCGCGCTGGTGGGCGCGGCGTACGTCGCGTTGCGGACACCGCGGGCCGGCACCGAGTCGTCGGCGCTCGACCCCGGTGCCGATCCCGGCCGGTCGGAGGCGACGGAGCCGGTCAGCGACCGGTGAACTCGGCCTTGCCGGGTCCGTTCTCGAGGAAGCTCTTGACCCCGATCTGCGAGTCCTCGGTGCCGAAGACCTCGACGAACGCCTCCTGCTCCAGCTTCAGTCCGTCGGCGAGGGTGGTCTCCATGCCGGCGTCGATCGCTCGTTTGCAGATGGCCTGACCGATGCGCGGCCCGGTCGAGATGGTCGCCGCGAGCTCGAGGGCGCGGTCGTGGAGCGCCTCGGGGGCCACCACTTCGTCGGCCAGCCCGATTCGCAGCGCTTCGTCGGCCTTCACCTGGCGACCGGTGATGCAGATCTCCTTCGCCTTCGACCGGCCCACCACACGGGGGAGACGCTGCGTGCCACCGCCACCGGGGATGATGCCGAGCAGGATCTCGGGCTGACCGAACACGGCCTTCTCGGAGGCGATCCGGTAGTCGCAGGCGAGCGCGAGTTCGCAGCCACCGCCGAGTGCGTATCCGCCCACCGCAGCGATGACGAGACACGGCAGGCCGGCGAGCGTGTCGAAGGCATCGTGGATGCGCGGTCCGATGACACGCGCCTCGTCCTGGCCGCCGAACTGGCTGATGTCGGCACCGGCGGCGAAGATCCGGTCGCCGCCGGTCACGACCACGGCGGCGGGAGGGTCGGCCGCGAGATCGTCGGCCGCGGCCTTGATCTCGTCGACCAGCTCGCCCGAGAGGGCGTTGACCTTGCCATTGGCGAGCGTGAGGACGGCGACGTCGTCGTCCCGCCGTTCGAGGGTGAGGAGTTCGTAGTCGGCCATGCCGCGAGCCTGCCAGACGACCGGCCGGCGTGCCGAAGTTCGTCGGGCATGCAGGTCGGCGTTCTCATGGGGAGTCCGCGCACCAGTTGGGTGGGAACTCGATGAGATCACCTGCTCTGCCACGCCTCAGGCGTCAGCGACACCATCACCCGGTCGACGAGCGACTCGATGACGGCACAGCGGATCACCGGACTCGCGTCGGATCGGCGGCGTTCGTGCTGGCTCGATCACCATCGTGACGTCGCTCGCACCAGGCGCACGACGGCGTGGACACTCATCGACTCGTCCACGTCGATCGCAGCGAGGCCGAGGCGGGCAGTGTTGCGACGAAGGCGGTCGGTGAAGCAGGCGTCGCGGTCGAGGAGTCGGTCGAGGGCTCGGGGCGGATCGCTCGTCTGCCCGGCAATGCTCCAGAGCGAGCCACGCGACTCGAACGCTCGGCGACGGAACTCGGGCGTCGGCAGGAGCCAGACGGCCGACGCGCGATCGCTCAGGAGCGGGGCGACCAGCTCGGGGAGCAGCCGGAAGCCCTCTGCGACGATGGGTCGACCGGTCGGCATCGCTGTCAGATTGTCGACGATGAGGTGGAAGCCCTCGCCCGCGAACCAGTGAAAGGTCTCGAGCATCTCGTCGACGGGTCGGTCGAGCCACCGCTCGTCCATCGACATGTCGACGAAGGCAGCGAGCTGAGGAGCCTCGGTCGCGTCGAGGCGCGCGGCGTGGTCGGCCATCACCTCGTCGGTCGAGTAGACGAGCCCACCGATCTCGTCCGCGAGTTGGGCGGCGACGGTCGACTTCCCGGCCCCGCTCCCGCCGCCGATCCACATCACGTGATCGAGCTGGCCTCCCACGTCGGCAACCTTGTCACACCCCCTCGTCAGAATGGGGAACATGAATTCGCAGCCCCCCGTCGAACGGGTCGTCGAACAGGTCCGGCGCATCGACGCCACCTGCGCGGCGCCGGCCGACGGGGCGATCCGCACCGACGTCACCGCCGCACTGACCGACGTCGCCCGGGTGAAGGCGTGGCTCGCTGCGGCCGAGGCCGACCTCGTTCGGCGGCTGGTTGGGCGAGGAACCTTCCCGGAGGCCGACATCGCCGACGCGACCCGCTGCTCGTTGAGTGAGGCGTCGAAGCAACGCGAGCGCGCCGAAACGTTGGCTGCGGCACCGTCACTCGCCAACGGGCTCACGATTGGCGACGTCACTCCGGGACACGTCGACGCCCTCACCCGGGCGGGCAAGAAGCTCGACGAGGCGCGGCGCTCGGAACTGTTCGACCAACACGCCGAGCTCACCGATCGGGCGCGCACCACCGACGTCGCAGCGTTCGATCGGCTGTTGAAGAAGAAGGTCAAGGAGATCCAGGCCGACGACGGCATCGACCGCCTCAACCGGCAGAAACGAGCCGTCCGACTCCGCAGCTGGGTCGACGACGACGGCATGTGGAACCTCGCCGGACGCTACGACCCCGACACCGCACGACAGCTCGCCCAGGCGCTCCGCCAGGCGACCGAGGCCGCCTTCGCCGCCGGAGCACCCGACGGCGCGCCCGCCGACCCGATCGAGCGACAGCAGTTCCTCGCCGCGCACGCACTCGCCGACCTCGTGCTGGGAGCCCGAGCGAATGGCACGAGATCGTCGACCGACGCGCTCGTCGTGGTCGACGCCACCCAGACCGACGGCGCCGGCGGACCCGTCGTCGACTGGGGCATCCCCGTCGAGGTCCCCGACCACGTCCTCGCCGACCTCCTCGGCGTGAAGCGACCGGACGTGGTCGTCGTGGCCAACGGGATCGTGCTGCACGCACCCGGACAACTGAACCTCCGACGAACCACACGGCTCGCGAACCGAGCCCAGCGTCGGGCGCTGCGAGGCCTGTACTCCACGTGTGCGATCCCCGGCTGCGGAGTGCATTACGACCGCTGCAAGCTCCACCACGTCGTCTGGTGGCGCCACGGCGGCCACACCGACCTCGACAATCTGCTCCCCGTGTGCGCCCGGCACCACACGAAGATCCACGACGACGGCTGGATCGTCGAGCTCGGACCCAACCGACAACTCACCCTCCGACTTCCCGACGGCACCATCCGCAACACCGGACCGCCCTCACGCCAGGCCGCCTGATGGGCGGCGTGCAACTACTCGGCGAGGTCGTGCTCTGCCGGCCCGAACACGAAGAGGTGCTGCAGGTACGCGTCGGGCTCGTCGGTGCCGGAGAGTCGGCGCTCGGCCTGTGCCCGGCTCCTCCGTCCGAACGTCGTCCTGAAGAACTCGAACCGGTCGGCGCGGAAGGTCACCGACGACTCTGCGTCGCCGGCCCAGACGTCCGCGTCGTCATCGATCAACGAGATCGACGCGCCGCGCGAGCTCCGGATCATGCTCGCCCAGCGCTGCGCCATCAGGTCAGAACCGATGGTGATCCCCGGCGTGTCGCGCCGCCCGGGACGACCCGTGGCAGCACGGAGATCCTGCTCATGGCACAGGAGGTCCATGACCACGGCCGGCATCGGGCTGTCGTCCTTGGCCAGCATCACCTCGAGCTGCGAGGCCGACCGCTCCCATTCGCGCAGCACGACGGTGGTCGCCTGAGCGCGCCGGTCGTCGACGTGGCGGGAGGTCCACTCCACCATCGTCGGAGCGATCGGGTGGCCGGGACCCACCCCGTTCACGGCATCGGTGGCGACCCCGGTCAGATGGGCGACGACATCGTGCACCGTCCAGCCGGGGCACGCGGCCACCGGAGCGGCGAGCGCCGCCGAGTCGAGCGACCGCACGACGTCGGACACAGCCTCCCGCCCGCGGGCGTAGATGAGGCTGGGTGTGTCGGCCGGCGAGACGTCACTCACTGGGTCGCCGGATCCGTGCCGGCCGGAGAGGGCATCGGGCGAACGGTAGTTGCCGCCGCCCGACAGCGCAGCGAGGTCGTGCTCGCTCAGGCGTCGACGCCGGCGAGCATCTCGTCGGCGGCGGTCCACGGGTCGGTGGTCCGCTCGACCACCTCGGAGGTCAGCTCGTCCCAGCGTTCGCCGGTACAGATCTGGCGTGCCCGTCGGCCGAGCCGCTGGGCGATGATCTCGCGCAGCTCCTCACCGAGCCGGAACGTGCGCCGTTCGGTGAGCAGGCCCGACTCCTCGGCGTACGCCCGGTGGGCCAGTACCTGCTCCCAGACGTCGTCGATGCCATCGCCCGATGTGGCGGTGGTCGCGACGATCGGCGGACGCCAGGCGTCGTGGGGCAGGTCCGACAGGTCGAGCATCTGCATCAGATCGCGACGCGTGTCGTCGACGCCCTTGCGGTCGGCCTTGTTGATGACGAAGACGTCGGCGATCTCCATGAGACCCGCCTTGTTGGCCTGCACCGAGTCACCCCAACCCGGGTTCACGACCACCACGGTCGTGTCGGCCTTGCCTGCGACTTCCACCTCGACCTGGCCGACACCGACCGTCTCGACGAGAATCCACTTGCGGCCGATCGCATCGAGCGCCCGCACCGCCTCCGGTGTCGCCAAGGCGAGGCCGCCGAGATGACCACGGGTCGCCATCGATCTGATGAACACGCCCGGGTCGGTGGCGTGGTCCTGCATTCGCACTCGATCGCCGAGGATCGCTCCCCCGGTGAAGGGCGACGACGGGTCGATCGCCAACACGGCGAGTTCGATCTCGAGCGCCCGCAGGTGCGAGATCAGCGCCGAGGTCAGCGTCGACTTCCCGGCGCCCGGCGCACCGGTGAGCCCGACCGTGTACCCCTCACCCGACCGGGGG
>JBCDAK010000232.1:0-6967 GCA_039185545.1 Actinomycetota bacterium | reverse complement strand
TCGTCGAGAGACCGATCTGCGACCCGGTCGAGTTCCGTGGATCTTCGCGAGTCATCGGCGACGTGCTAGCCCATCTCGCATGACCGACTCGATTCGCTGGGGCATCCTCGGGGCCTCGAACTTCGCTCTCCATCAGCTCGCACCGGCGCTCCACGTCGCCCGCGGCTCGCAGGTGGTGGCGCTCGGCACGACGAGCGCATCGAAGGCCGAACCGTTCGCCGAGTTCCTCCCCGACCTGCGTGTCGATTCCGACTACGAGTCGATCGTCACCGCGGACGACGTCGACGCCGTCTACGTCCCGTTGCCGAACCACCTGCACGTCGAGTGGACGATCCGGGCGCTCGAGGCCGGCAAGCACGTGCTGTGCGAGAAGCCGATCGCGATGCGCGAGTCGGACTTCGATCGGCTCATCGCCGCCCGGGACGCCGCCGACCGGCATGCGGCCGAGGCATTCATGATCGTGCATCACCCGCAGTGGATCCGTGCGAGGGAGCTGCTCGACCAGCAGCGGATCGGCTCCGTGCGCCACGTCGAGGTCGTGTTCAGCTATCGCAACGTCGATCCGCAGAACATCCGCAACCAGCCGAACATGGGCGGAGGCGGCCTTCGCGACATCGGCGTCTACGCGTTCGGATCCGTCCGCTACGCCACGGGCGAGGAGCCGACCGACCTCACCGCCTCACTCGACATGATCGACGACTACGACACGTTCGCGGAGGTCAACGCCACGTTCCCCAGCTTCTCGTACCACGGGGTCGTCTCGACGCGTCTGGCGCTCCGCCAGAGGGTCGTGTTCCACGGCGAGGAGGGAACGATCGAACTGACCGCCCCGTTCAACGCCGGAGTGTTCGATCAGGCCGAGCTGATCATCGAGACCGACGGCGACGGTCGGACCGTGGAGCGCTGGCCCGGTGTCCGCCAGTACGTGCTGCAGGCCGAGAACTTCGTCGACACCGTCCGGACGGGCGCCACGTACCCCTGGACGCTCGAGCAGGCGCGCGGGTCGCAGGCGATGATCGATCGGGCGTTCCACGCTGCTGGGCATCCGCAGCCCTGACGGCACGCCGAGAGCCCGACCATCATCTGGAGATGCTCCAGCGAACGTCGTCGTCCGGCCGATAGCTGCAGAACGCGCCGGTCGTGATCGACGACCTCAGGTGCCGGCCGAGCGCCGGGTGCAGATCGTCGATTCGTCTCAGCGTCGATCGAAGACGCTGCGTCACCGCCGATCGAGCCCGCTCTGCCTCCGACCCGGTTCGGCGGGATCGACCGCCGAGCCCGTGCGCCCTCGTCAGTTCGTCGACGAGGGCATCCATCTCGATGCGGAGGCGCTCGGCCCGGTGGAGGTCGTGGGCATCATCGGCGTCCTCGATGTCGGCCTGCAGGTCGAGGACTCGTCGCTCGTACGCCGACCGCGCCGTGTCGTCGAGTGACTCGAGACCGGCCGAGCCCTCGACGCCGGCGCCCATCAGATCGAGTGACGAGATCTCGCGATCCGGCGCTGCGAGCAGCGCGACCAGATCGTCGAGCCCCTTCGATGCACGTGCGATCGCTGTGTCTCCGCCGTACGCCAGCTCCCAGACGTCGCCGCGCCGGACCGCACTCGGCGAGTCGTTCTCGACGTCACCTGCGACCTGACCCGCGTCGGGCACGGGAGAGGTCGGCTCTGCGTCAGTTGTGATCGCGACGAGCTCCTCACGACACAGGCGGTACGCGGTCGCCGACGTCAGCACGGTTCCTCGACCGTCGCTGAGCGCACGGTCGGCGATCTCGAGGTGGAGATCCATGGCGACGCTCGTGACCGGCAGGTCGGCCGCCGTGACGGCGAGGTCGGCCCATCGTTCACGTCGGTGGCGTCGGCCGAGTTCGGCGGTGAGACCCAGCACCATCCGGAGATCGGTGAGCCCACCGCGCCCGACCAGCTCGGCGAGCAATTCGAGGAGCGTCGCTGCCGCATCGCGATCTCGGCCCAGTCGGATCTGCGCAGCCGCCAGCGCGTGCAGTCCGAACGAGACGCCGGCGGGGTAGTCGGCGGCGCGGGAGATCTCGACGCCGCGACGCGCAGTCCGCTCGGCGTCCGCCGGGTCGCGATCGAGTTCGAGGGACGCGAGCGCGACGTACCCCCACGCGACGTTGATCACGGCCCCGATCCGCTCGGCTTCGGCGATCGCGTCGCGGATCTGGGCGGCGCCCTGCTCGACGTCGCCGAGCTGGGCGGCGACGCGGCCGACGTCGACGGTGATCTCGAGTGCGAACCCCACCAGCCCGGCGTCGCGGGCCGTCTCGGCAGCCGAGCGGAACCACTCGAGGGACAGCTCTGCGTCACCGAGCAGTCGGTGGGCCTGACCGAGACAACGGCGGAGCGTGGTGGCCGCGAACAGTGACCCGGAGGAGATCTCGAGTGTGCGGGTCGCCAACTCGATCGCACCGTGCGAGTCTCCGAGGAGGTTCCGGCCCGTCGCGACAGTCGCGCACGCATTGGCGTACCAGTTGCCCTCCGGGTCCGGCCACCGAGCGAGGACCTGTTCGCCGGCGTCGACGATCTCCGCGGCGTGCGCTTGATGGACGATGCCCCACAGCACGGCGACGAAGGCTCGCGAGCGTTCGGGATCCTCGTCGTTCTCGACGGTCCATCGGACCGCCGACATGGCCGGGAGGAAGAGATCCTGCGCCCGGCGCATCAGGGCCGCTCCCCATCCGTCCGCCGCCTCGCCGATCAGCGACACCGCCCGGTCGAGCGTGTGATCCACGAGCCGGCTCATCACCACGTCGTGGTCGTCGCGACGACGGAGCCGATCGAGGGCGACGGCACGAACCGGGTGGAGGAGTCGATACCGGGTGTCGGCCGCCGAGGTGTCCGCCACGAGCATCGACGCGGCCACCAGGCGATCGAGATCATCGCGGACGTCGTCGGTGCCATGGATCGCCGTCGCCACGTCGACGGTGAACGGTCCTGCGACCACGCCGAGTTCCTCGAAGACCGACACGACGTCGGCGGGGAGGAGGTCGATCGACCAGGTGACCATCTCGGCGACGCTGCGGTGTGTCGGTTGCCCACGAAACCGTGGCCGCGCGAGGCGATCCTGGCGCTCGTGCAGCTCGTCGAGGAGCTCGACGGCGGATCTGACCTCGAGACGGGCCGCTGCGATCTCGATCGCCAGAGGAACGCCGTCGAGCCGCCGGCAGATCTCGGCCGCGCTCTCGGAGTCGAGCTTCCCGGTGTCCACGCCGCGATCCCGGGCACACGCGAACAGCAGGTCGAGCGACGGACCCGTCGACTCGGAATCGGGGAGGTCGAGAGGGCCGAGTGGGATCACCGACTCCTCGGGGAGATCGAGCGGTGATCGACTGGTCGCGAGGACTCTCACCGAGCGTCGAGAACCGACGAGGCGGGAGACCACCCACGACGCCCGTTCGAGAACGTGCTCGCAGTTGTCGACGACCACGACGTGTTCCCCGTCGTCCGGATCGCTCAGCACTGCGTCGAGGTCGCGATATCCGAGCTGGTCGGCCACGACGGGCGCGATGTCGTGTGCGTCGTCGATCCGGGTCAGATCGACCCATCCGACCCGACCATCGACCCGGCCGGCAGCCTCTCGTGCGAGTCGCGTCTTCCCGATCCCGCCCGGCCCCGTGATGGTGACGATCCGGCGCGAGCCGAGGCGTCGCTCGACGTCGTCGAGCTCCCGGTCGCGGCCCACGAGATCCACGGACCGAGGCTACGACACGGCGAAATCGTGCGATCCGAGGATTCCTGGGCCGATCTCACATCGTGACGTGCGATCTCACGCCTTCGTCGTGAGGGCCGCACACCGTCGTGCCGCCCGACGAAAGGAGAGACACATGTCCATCACCACCGACACCGGCGTCGTGCCGTCGGCGGTCACGTCCGACGAACGCCCCGCCATCCAGATCGCCGACGGCGGTCTGGAGACCACCCTCGTTTTCCATCAGGGCATCGACCTCGAGGACTTCGCCGCGTTCCCGCTGTTGTGCAGCGAGGACGGGCGTTCCGCACTGGCTCGCTACTACGCCCCGTACGTCGAGCTCGCCGAGCGGCTCGGCGTCAGCATGGTGCTCGACACGCCGACGTGGCGCGCCAGCAGCGACTGGGGCGCCCGACAGGGGTTCGACACCGACGACATGGCCGCCGTCAACCGGGAGGCGGTCGACTTCGTCCGAGGGATCGCGGAGGATTCCTCCCTCGACCAGGTGGTCATCAACGGTGCCATCGGACCGCGCGGCGACGGCTACGAGGTCGGGACCATGATGACCGTCGACGAGGCGGCGTCGTACCACGGGCCACAGATCCGTGCGTTCCGCGATGCCGGCGTCGACTCGGTCACCGCGGTCACGATGACCTACGTCGACGAGGCCATCGGCATCGCTCGCGCTGCGGCGGCCGCCGATGTCCCCGTCGTCATCGGTTTCACGACCGAGACCGACGGCCGCTTGCCGTCCGGTCAGGCACTGGCCGACGCGATCACGCAGGTCGACGCCGAGACCGGAGGCGTTGCGAAGTTCTTCATGGTCAATTGCGCGCATCCGTCGCACTTCTCGGCGGTGCTCGACGGCTCGGCCGAGTGGTGCCGTCGGATCGGCGCGGTCCGGGCCAACGCCTCCCGGGCCAGCCACGAGGAACTCGATGCGGCGCCGGAGCTCGATCGGGGAGACCCCGCCGAACTCGCGAACGACTACGTCGAGCTCCGTCGGAGTCTGCCGAGCTTGCACCTCGTCGGCGGTTGTTGCGGCACCGACCATGAGCACGTGGCCGCCATCGGACGGGCGTTGATCGGCTGAGACGCGGACCGCGTCAGCTCATCTTCACGAGCAGCTTGCCGGTGTTCCCCCCGGTGAACATCACCTGGAGGGCGTCGGGGAACGACTCGACGCCCTCCAGGACGTGCTCGGGCACGACGAGTGACCCGTCGGCGAGCCACCGGCCGAGGTCGGTCATCGCGTCGTCGAAGCACTCGGGAAAGTGGAAGTAGGCGAAGCCCTCCATCGACGACTGACGCTCCGCGAGCCGCAGGTACATCGACGGCCCGGTGATGTCGTTCATGTCGTCGTACTGGGAGATCGCTCCACAGATCGTGACCTTGGCGCGCAGCGCCAGGTGGTCGAGCACTGCGTCGAGGACGTCGCCACCGACGTTGTCGAAGAAGCCGTTGACGCCGTCGGGTGCGAGTTCCCGCAGCCGTCGGGTCACGTCGTCGTTCTTGTAGTCGATCGCATGGTCGTACCCGAGGACGTCGACGACGTGGGCGCACTTCTCGGGCCCTCCGGCGATCCCGATCGTGCGGGCGCCGTCGATCTTGGCGATCTGGCCCGCCACCGACCCCACGGCGCCGGCCGCTGCCGACACGACGAACACGTCGTTCGGCTGCGGCTTCGCCACGCAGCGGAGTCCGATCCAGGCGGTCACACCGGTCGATCCGCCGAGTGCGCCGAGGTACGCCGAGATCGGCGCGACCGAGTCGTCGATCCTCTCCACCGCTTTCGGCGGAACGGTGGCGATCGTCTGCGCATTCAGGCGTCCCCGCACCGCGTCACCGACCTCCCATCCCTCGGCCGTCGACTCGATCACCCGTCCGACCCCGTGGGTGAGGATCGTCTCGCCGAGCGGGACCTGGCTGTGGAACCCCGTCCCGTGCAACCGCGTTCGCATCGCCGCGTCGATCGACACGAACTCGACCTGCACGCGCAGCTCATCCGGTTCGAGATCGGCGAGCTCCTCCGTCTCCAACGAGAAGTGGTCGGGCGTGGCGGCGCCGTCGGGACGCTCCGACAGGACGACTCGGGTGTTGGTGAGGGTCATGGGACCAAGATGGTCGAGTGACCGGGTCATCGCCTGCATCGGACGCCTCTCGGGACGGCTCTCCGTACGAGTTCCCGTATCCCGCTCCCGACGTCGCTGCAGCGCATCCCTTCGTCCCGCTCGAACCGTCCGATCGCACGGTCGACGAGATGCGGAGGATCGGCGCCGAGTTCCACGGCGACCTCGCTCGGCGTCGATCGGTCCGGATGATCTCGCCCGAACCGGTGCCCCTCGAATTGATCGATCAGGCGATCGCGACGGCGTCGACCGCTCCGTCGGGCGCCCACATGCAGCCATGGACGTGGGTCGTCACCGGTGATCCCGAGGTGAAGCGACGGATCCGCGAGGCCGCCGAGGAGGAGGAACGGCAGAACTACCTCGATCACCGGATGAACGACGAGTGGCAGTCGGCGCTGGCGCCGCTCGGGACCGACCATCACAAGGAGTTCCTCGAGGTGGCACCGTGGATCGTGGTGCTGTTCGAGCAGCGCTACGGCGTCAACGACGACGGGTCGCGCCGCCACCACTACTACGTCAAGGAGAGCTGCGGGATCGCCGCCGGTTTCTTCATCGCCGCACTCCACCGCATGGGACTGTCGACGCTGACCCACACACCCAGCCCGATGGCGTTCCTCACGCAGGTGCTCGATCGACCCGAGAACGAGCGACCGTTCGTTCTGTTCCCGGTCGGCCGTGCGCTCGACGGCGTCCTGGTCCCGGACCTGAGTCGCAAGACGCTGGACGAGGTCCGGGTGCTGGTCGGCGATCCGCCGTCACCGTCGCCACAAGCGGATTGAGCGGTGCCGCGACCCGACCCGCTCGACGTCAGTCGGCGCAGACGTCGACCCAGTCCACATCGAGCGTGAAGTCGCCGTCGATCCCGTCGGAGATGATGATCCCGATCTCACGACCGGCCTCGGCGTCGAAGGGCGCCGCTTCCACTCGGAAGCCGAAGATCGACGTGTCCATCTCCGCGTAGGCCGCCGACACGACGGTGAATCCGTCGTCGTCGATGACGAGCGGGTCGAGTTCGGCCCGGTACGACACCGACCGCCCGTCGACACGTTCGTCGCTCTCGAGGATCACGGCGTACCGCCGATCGTCGGAGCGGATCCGCATCTCGACTCGGGTCGTGCCCGACAGCTCGCC
>JBCDAK010000231.1:0-6971 GCA_039185545.1 Actinomycetota bacterium | reverse complement strand
GGCTGGCTGGTCTCGAGGACGCCGGGGTAGTCGAAGACGCTGAGTGGGTTCTGGCTGAGTTCGCCGTTGCCGGTGGGCCAGGCCTGGATCTCGCCGTCGACGCGGAGGCGGACCCGGCGGACGCCGTCGAGCTCGGACGCCGTCGCCACGATCTGGGCGAGGGCGAGGGACAGGGCGTCGGCCGTGAGCTCGACGAACGGCTCGCCCTCGATGTCGATCGTGAGCACCCGGCCGACCGCTCGCGTGTCGAAGCTCTCGATGCCGGGCGGGATCGCCGTGCCGAGCTGCTGTTCGAGCTCGTCCTCGTTCGGGCCGGCGAAGAGCGAGTCGAGGAGATCGTCGGCGTCGTCGCCGACCGCTCGCTGGACCGAACGGAGCTGCTGGCGCTGCTCGGCCTCGGGAGGTGTGAGCAGATAGATCCGGTTGGTGCCCTCGGCGATGTCGTCGGACGCCTCGTTCCGCAGCGCCGCGAGCTGGTCGTCGGCCGGGATGTCTCTCGGCCCGGCGTCTGGCTGGATCGCACATGCGGCGACGGTGATCGACGCGACCACGGCGAGAGCGAGTCTCCTCATGCGTCGCCCCCGCTCGACTCGCCGAGGTCGTCGCCCTCGTCGTCATCGAGACCCGTCGCCATCATCTCGATCACGAAGCGTGCGCCCGACAGTCCGTCGAGGCGATCCTCGACCCACACCCGACCGCCGTGCATCCGCACGTGTTCGTCGACGAGGGACAGGCCGAGCCCAGCGCCCTCACTGCCGGTCCGGCGTCCCGAGGTGCCGCCGCGGGCGAAGCGCTCGAAGATGAGGTCACGCTCGGACTCAGCGACACCGGGCCCGGTGTCCTCGACGGCGATGGTCAGATGCGAGATCGGCTCGTCGGGGGCGTTCGCGACCTCGAGCCAGACCACGGGTTCGCCGCCCCCGTACGCGCGGGCATTGTCGATGAGGTTCGCGATGACGCGGGCGAGCCGTCGTCGATCGCCGCGGATCAGCGTCTCCTCCGCTCGTTCCGAGACGTGGACCGGGGTGTGTGGGAGCGAGCTGACCGCCACCGCCTGACGGACGAACTCGGCCGCCAGCAGCTCCTCCATGTGCAGCCGGATCGCGCCGGCATCGAACCGCGAGATCTCGAGCAGGTCCTCGACGAGTCCCTGGAAGCGGGTCACGTCACCCGAGAGGAGGTCGAGCGCCGACTTGGCGCGCTCGGGCATCTCGTCACGACGCGCCTCCATGACCTCGATCGAGGCGGAGAGCGTCATCAGCGGCGACCGCAGCTCGTGGCTGACGTCGGAGGCGAACCGGGCGTCGCGCTCGACGCGCGTCTCGAGGGCCGACGCCATGTCGTTGAACGACTCGGTGAGCACCCGCAGGTCGGGATCGTCGCTCGACTCGAGCCGCGTGTCGAGCCGCCCGCCCGCGATGGCCGACGCCGCCTGCGCCGCGGTACCGAGCGGGCGGACCGCTCGACGTGCGGCGAAGATCCCCAGCAGGAACCCGAGTCCGGTCGTGATCGCAGCGGCGAGCAGGAGCGACAGGCGAACACTGGCGAGTGTGGACTCGACCTCGTCGAGCGAGAAGAACTCGAAGTATGCGCCGACGACGGGAACCGTCCAGCCGACGACGATGTTGAGCTCGTCGCCGATCCGAACGATCTGTCGCGCCGAGCCGCCTTCATTGACGACGCGCTCGATCAATCCCTCGGGCAGGTCGTTCTGGTCGATCGGACCACCGCCCGAGTACTCGCCCTGGTACCAGATCAGGTATCGCTGAACCCCGATGCGGTCGAGCGAGGCTCGCGCCGGTTCGGCGTCGGCCGGCAGCGTGGCGCGCAGGTCGCGCTCGACGCTCAGCGCATTGCGCTGCGACGTGGCGATGGCGACGTCGTCTCGCTCGTCGATCAGGTTCGACTGCGCGAGTCCGTAGGTGGTCACCGCCAGGAACAGCGAGAGCATCACCGAGCCGAGCGTGAAGATCAGCAGGATGCGTCGGCGCAGGCCGAGGCCCCGCGGGGACAGCCGTTCGGCGAGGCGACGGAGACGACCGCTGGCCATGCGGTCGCTCGGTCAGGTCTGCAGCCGGTAGCCGAGGCCCCGGACGGTGACGACGTGGCGCGGGTTGGCCGGATCGGCCTCGACCTTGGTGCGCAGTCGTCGGATGTGCACGTCGACCAGGCGGCCGTCGCCGAAGTAGTCGTAGCCCCACACCTTGTCGAGCAGCGCCTCGCGGCTGAGCACCTTGCCCGGGCTCTCGGCGAGTTCGACGAGCAACCGGAACTCGGTCTTGGTGAGGTGCACCTCGTCGCCGTCGCGCAGCACCTTGCCCTCGTCGGGGATCAGCTCGAGGTCGCCGAACACGAGTCGGGCATGTGCGTTGGTGGTCGAGCGGATCCGCCGGAGCAGGGCGCGAATGCGGGCCGACAGCTCCTTCGGCGCGAACGGCTTGGTGAGATAGTCGTCGGCCCCGGCCTCGAGCCCCGCCACGACGTCGTGGGTGTCGTTGCGCGCCGTGACCATGACGACCGGGACGTCACTGGTGCGACGGATCGTGCGACACAGCTCGAATCCGTCGATGCCGGGGAGCATGATGTCGATGAGCACGACGTCGGGCGCCGACCGCTGGAAGAGGTCGATCGCCTGCTCTCCGCTCTCGGCTTCGTCGACGATCCACCCCTCGTCTTCGAGAGCGAGCTTCACCGCCGAACGGATGCGCTCGTCGTCTTCGACCGCGAGGATTCTCGTACCCACGGACCCATGATGCCCGATGAGAGGTGCGTCCGACGACCACCCACCCGCCGCAGGGTTCGTCGCAGTCGGCTCAGCGCTCGATCCGGGCGTCGAGCGCAGCGTGCAGCTCGGGGGCGGCAGCGAGTACGCCGGCCGGCTCACGTGCGTCGATCGGCGAGCCGTCGAACGCCGTGACGACGCCGCCCGCCTCGGTCACGAGGATCACACCGGCGGCGACGTCCCACGAGTTGAGGAACTCCTCGAAGTACCCCTCGACGCGCCCGGTCGCCACGAAGGCGAGATCGAGGGCAGCCGACCCCATCCGGCGAATGTCGCGGACGTGGGGGAGCAGCGCTGCGATCCGCGCCGCCTGGTGTTCGCGGTGCTCCTCGACGAAGTAGCTGAATCCGGTGGTGACCAACGAGGTCGCCAGAACGGTCGCACCGGAGACGGTGACCGGCTGGTCGGTCGCCGATCCGTCGGGTTGGATCGACGAGAGCGTGGTGCCGCCGCCGAGCGAGGCACTCGTGATCTCACCGAGCATGGGTGCGTAGACCGCACCGGCGACGGGTTGCCCGTCGCGGACGATACCGATCGACGTGCACCACATCGGGAGGTCGTAGACGTAGTTGACCGTGCCGTCGATGGGGTCGACGTGCCACTCGAGGCCGGTGGTTCCGGCGCGGTCGGTTCCCTCTTCGCCGACGATCGCGTCGTCGGGCCGCGCGGCGGTGACGCGGTCGACGACGATCGCCTCGGCCTCGCGGTCGAACTGCGTGACCGGATCGACGTCGCTCGACTTGGTGTCGTGGGCGACTCGGCTGCCGGCTCCGAGCTCGACTCGACCCCGACGTGCGTGGTCGCCGGCCTCGCGGGCGATGTCGACGGCGAGCCGCCGGAGTTCCTCGGGGGAGTCGCCGTGGGCGGTCACAGGTGGCCCGCCCGTTCGCGATCTTCGACCTCGCGCCACTCGCCGATCGCTCGCATGACGAGGACGGCGACGATGGCCATCCCGCCGGCGGCGACCAGCGACCCGACGAGGATGCCGATGCCCTTGGGCAGGACGCAGTCGCCCTCACACTGGATCGCCACGAGCGAGTGGCCGATCAGCGCGCCGGCGAGACCGGCGAGGAGGATGGCGGCGAAGGCGGCGATGCGCGTTCCGACCGAGGGGATCGCCGAGAGCGGACGGTCCGGTTCCACGTGGCCCGAGTGTACGGACGCGTCCGCCGAGCCGGGTCCGGGTCCGTACCGTGTGTGACGGTGACCGGAGCTCAGCGCACGATCCTGCACGCCGACATGGACGCGTTCTACGTGTCGGTCGAGCTGCGTCGTCGCCCCGATCTCGCCGGGAAGCCGGTCGTGGTGGGCGGGACCGGTCCGCGCGGTGTCGTGGCCGCGGCGTCGTACGAGGCTCGGCGGTTCGGCGTGCACTCGGCCCTGCCGTCGGCCGTGGCCCGTCGACGCTGCCCGCACGCCGTGTTCCTCCCGGGGGACCACGAGCTCTACGGCGAGGTGAGCGGTCAGGTCCACGAGGTGTTCGGCCGCTTCACGCCGGTCATCGAGCCGCTGGCGCTCGACGAGGCGTTCCTCGATGTCACCGGAGCGCGTCGACTGTTCGGTGACGGCGCCACGATCGCCCACGAGATCCGCCGGGCGATCCGCGACGAACTCGATCTCGGATGCAGCGTCGGCGTCGCGACGAACAAGTTCCTCGCCAAGCTCGCCTCCGTCGACGCGAAGCCGACGGCGTCCCCGGCCGGCATCGAACCCGGTCCCGGCGTGTTCGTGATCGAGCACGACGAGGCGCAGCGCTATCTCGACCGGCTGCCGGTCGGGCGCCTGTGGGGCGTCGGACCGAAGACGCTCGAGAAGCTCGAGCGGATCGGCGTGCGGACGGTCCGTGACCTGCGAGGCATCGACCCGCCCTCGCTCGCAGCCGCTCTGGGACGATCCCAGGCCGACCACCTGTCCGCGCTCGCCGTCGGTGCGGACGACCGTGAGGTCGAGTCCGACCGAGACGCCAAGTCGATCGGGCACGAGGAGACCTATCCCCACGACAAGTTCACCCACGAGGAGCTGTCGACCGAACTGGTGCGCCTCGCTGACGCGGTCGGCCGTCGGCTGCGCGACCACGGTGTCGGCGCCCGAACGTGGACCCTCAAGATTCGGTTCTCCGGATTCGTCACGATCACCCGCTCCACCACCACCCGGGACTCGGTCGACGACGGGTTCACCATCGTCGAACTGCTGCGCCCCCTCCTCGAGGCGATCGACCCGTCTCCGGGCGTCCGACTCCTCGGCGTGAGCGGGTCGAACCTGGGCGAGCCGACCACCCAGCTCTCCTTCGACGATCTGCTCACCGAGTCCGGGAGCGACGACCTGGCCGGCTCGGAGGGCTCACCGAAGACCGGCGCCTCCGATCGAGCGGCTGCGACCGAAGCACTCGACTCGATCCGCCGCCGGTTCGGCGACGGATCGATCGGACCCGCCAGCGCGGTGCGCCGGGGACGCCTCTCGACCGTGCGACGAGGGGCGCAGCAGTGGGGCCCTGACCAGGAAGAACGCGCGAACGATCAGGAACCTCCGCGGCCGCGTTGAGGATCGCCGGAGGAGCTGCGATGATGTGTGTGTGCCGCTCTCCGAGGACGAGCAACGGATTCTTCGCCAGATCGAAGAAGAGCTGGAGCAGGACCCCCAGTTCGCGCAACGCGGGTACCGCGTCTCGCGACGACGTTCGGCGCTCCTGATCACCGGTCTGGTCATCGGTCTCGTCATCACGATCGCCGGTCTCGCCGTCAACTTCGTCGTCGCCTTCGTGGGCTTCGTGATCGTGCTCGCCCTCGCCGTCGTGCTCGAGTCGGAGATCCGACTCCTCGGCCGCGAGCGCCTGGGTCAGCTGCCGATCTCTGCGTGGCTCACCGCTCAGCGACAGTCGGCCCGACAGGCCGAGTCCGAGTCCGACACCGAGTGACGCTCGTCGGAAGTCGCTCGGTCGGAACGGCCGACGGCCCGAAGCCCCCGTTCGACGCCTCGCGATGCCGCGCCCGGCGGGTGACGAGTCTCAGGACCAGCGGGTGACGTACCGGCGGATGCGGTCGAACGGTGTCGACGAGTCGGCGACCGCCTTGTCGATCTGGCGGGTCCAGATGCCGCACTGTTCGAGCGTCGTCACGCCGTACGGGCCGGTCTGACCGAGTCGCTCGTCGCCGTCGCGCGAGAACGTCACCTCGTCGACCGTTCGGGCCAGCGCCTCGACGGGCCGAGATGCCACCGGGAAACGCGCCGCGGTCACCGTGGCGGCCTCGTTCGGCGTCAGATCGGGCGTGAGGCCGACGCCCACGTCGGCGAGCGACCCCGTCGCACGGGCCCACAGCCGCTGTAGCTCGACGCGCCCGTCGGACACCGGACGGCGTCGAACTCGTCGCACGAGCGCCGGGAGCAGCGCGATCGCCGCCAGGGCCGCCACGATGGCGAGGCCCCGCCACGGGATCGAGAACCCCGACCCGGAGTCGGAGGAGCCGCCGGTGCCGCCTGGGGTGACCGTCAGGTCGGGGAGCGTGGTCGCCGGGCCGCCCTGGATGTCGGGGACCGCGTCGTCGGCGCCTGGCGCGGGCGGGATCGTGGTCGTGGGCGCCGGAGCGGCCTCGCCGCCCTCGAGGTCGTCGAGCGGATCGAGCGGACCTTCCTCCTGGGCGGGGGGAAGTCCGGTGTGCTCCTCGGCGCCGGGAGCGCCGCGGCCGGGCGTCGGCTCGAACGGAACCCATCCGAGTCCGTCGAACCACACCTCGGGCCATGCGTGCGCGTTGCGTCCCACCACCGAGTACGTCTGGCCGTCGGTCCCGTTCGGCGGCGCGCCGATCGCGTCGCCCTGGGTGAAGCCGACGGCGACACGCGCAGGGATGCCGATCGACCGCATCATCGCGGCGTAGGTGCCGGAGAACTGTTCGCAGTAGCCGACCCGGTTCACGAGGAAGGCTTCGATCGCCGTGGTGCTGTGACCGGCGGGCACCTCGAGGCTGTACGTGAAGTTCGACTGGAACCAGTCCTGCAGCCGGCGGGCCGCGTCGTACGGAGTGGCGGCGTCGCCGACCACCGAGCGCGCCGGGGTCTCGACCACGGACGGGAAGTCGTCCGGCAGCTCGAAGTAGACGTCGTCACCCGGTGAGACGGAGGTGGCCGCCTGCAGCTGGTCGACCGAGAACCGTGGGGAGTACGAGAGGATCTCGTACGTGTCGCCCGTGTCGAG
>JBCDAK010000230.1:0-6990 GCA_039185545.1 Actinomycetota bacterium | reverse complement strand
TGGCCGCGCGGATGCGCGCTCAACTCGTCATCGAGAGCGATCTGTCGGGCCTGGTCGACCGAGAGCGTCATCGTCGTGGAGGTGCTGGTCGCTCGGACGGGTGTCTCACACCATTCCGTTGATGACGAACTTCGAGAGCTCCTTGCCGGTCTTGCCGTCGTAGGCGTGCACGGTGCAGACGAGGCACGAGTCGAACGACCGGGCCACGTGCCCCAGTTCGACCGGATCGTTCACGTCGACGATCGGTGAACCGACCAGCGCCTGCTCGATGGGACCGAGAGCGCCGGAACCGTCGCGAGGTCCGATGTTCCACGCCGTCGGCGTGACCACCTGATAGTTCTCGATCTTGCCGTCCTCGATCACGATCCAGTCGGAGAGCGAGCCGCGCGCGGCCTCGGTGGAACCGAAGCCCTTCCCCGATGCGTGTTCGACCGGCTTGGTGTGGAAGCTCTCGGCGAGATCGAGGTCGTCGAGCCATTGGCGGACCCACTGGTAGTACTTCGGTCCCTCGTGCATCCGAGCGAGCTGGCGCGTCATGACCGACGGGCCGATCTTCGAGAGCATGTCGACGAAGAGCGGATCGTCATCCTGGTGTGCGCCCGCTCCCGGCCCACCGGCCACCATGCGACGAGCGAGCGGACCCGCCTCGAGCGGGATGTGCCCGTGACCGGGAACGTCGTATCGAGGTGATTTGGCCCACGAGTACTTGTCGTCCTTGCGGCCGTCCTCGGGATCGATCGGGACCGTGCGTCCCTCCCACGGGTGCAGAAGTCCGCCTCCCTCGTAGAAGGAGTGCGCCGTGTCCTCGGCGACACGTAGGTGATCGAACTCCGACCACTCACCGTTGGCGTAGACACCCGATCGGTTGATCAGTGCTGCATTGCGACCTTCGATGGTGGGGTTCTCGTAGAGCGACGGCTCGAAGTACGTGCCCGTGGCGATGTAGTTGCCGCATCCCTGGCCGTACTTGTCGAGGCCGACGTCCATGCAGTACCGGATGAAGAAGCCGCAGTCGCTGTCGTGCTGTGCCTCGTTCTCGTCGACCCAGGCGAGCACGTCGTCCCAGGTGCGGTTCTCGAGCCACCGTTCGATCGAGCAGCCCAACCACTGCTCCTCGAGCCAGGCGTGCTTCCAGTTCTCGAGGATGGCGATCGACCGCGTCACCTCCGCCAACGTCGGCGCACACATCACTCCGCCCGGCACCATGAACGACGAGTGGGGCCACTGGCCACCGAACATCGCGTACACCTCGACCGGCTTCTGCGAGAGGACCACACCGGTCTGGTACGCCGTGCCGACGTACGGAGCGAAACGCTTCACGGCCTCGTCGTACAGCGCGGACTTCGCATAGTTCTTGTTCGTCAGGTCGATGGCGAACAACGCGTAGAAGTAGCGGGGGATCGACTGCAGCGTCTCGCACCCCTGCGCGATGTTCCGGATCAGTGTGGCGTTCTGCGGTACGTGGGTCTGCCACGCCGTGTCGAGCGCGTACGCCGACTTGTACAGGTGACTGCCGCCGCAGATCCCGCAGATGCGCGGCGTCACGATGAGGCCGGCTTGGGGATCCTTCCCCTTCAGGATCATCTCGAACCCGCGGAACATGCCCGCGGTCGTCCACGCCGACGACACGACGCCGTCGTCGATCGTGACGCGTACGTCGAGGTCGCCTTCCACTCGCCCGAGTGGACTGACGTTCAGGTCGATGGTGCTCATGTCGTGATGTGTCTCTCTCGGTCTCGCCTGTGCGTCAGACGACGAACATGTCTTCTTTGGCCCACTCGGGCGCTGCGACCTTGGCCGCTGCCGCGTGTGCCATGTACGTGAGGTGGTCGGTGCCCTCTGGCACCTCCTTCGGAATCACACCGTTGACCTTCTGGGTCTTGAAGACGGTGCCGGGCGCGAGCTCCATGAAGGGAAACTCGGGTTCGGTGCAACCGAGGCAGGGCATGCCGGCTCGCGTCTTGGAACTCTGTCGGTTCCACAGGATGCGGTTGCACGGCGAGTGCGTCATCGGCCCGCGGCATCCGAACTCGTAGTACAGACAGCCCGTACGCGTGCCCTCGCCGAAGGACAGCGTCGACTGCTTGTACTCGAAGAACTGGACACGGGTACATCCGGTCTGAGTGAACGTCTTGAAGAACGTCTGCGGACGGTGCAGGTCGTCGAGCGCGATGTCGGCGGTGCGGCCGGTCGCGAGCGCGACGAGGATCTGCGTGATCCAGTCGGGATGCGCCGGGCACCCCGGGATGTTGATCACCGGAAGGCCCGCCTTCGAGACGAAGTCCGGGCCGAGGAACCCGCCCTTCGCTCGCTTGTGGAACTGCAGTCCCGTCGAGTCGGTCGGATTCGGCTCTGTGGCGGGGATCCCACCCCAGCACGCACAGTCGCCGATGGCGACGACGATGCTGGCGGCATTCGCCAGCTCCTCGACCCACTCCTTCATCGGACGATCGGCGAAGATGTTGTACCTGCCGCTGCCGTCCGGGCCCTCGATGACCGTGCCCTCGAACACGAAGATGTCCATCTGACGTTCGCCGCTGACGCAGTCCTCGAAGATCTTCTTCGCGTTCTCGCCCAGCTCCATGCCGAGCGATGGGTGCCAGATGATGTCGAGGCCGAAGTCGACGATGAGGTCGACGACGTTCGGCTCGTCGGCGTTGAGGAACGACATGGTGTTGCCGCTGCAAGCTCCTCCGTGGAGCCAGAGCACTGATGCCATGTGTGGGGTCCTTTCTCTCTCGGGCGGTCGGTGGGTCGCGGGGTCGACGGATTGGCGGATCGACTCGACCGGCGTCAGCCAGCGGCGTCCATCCGTCGGCCGAGCGATCGTGCGATCTCGATCACCAGGCCGAGACCGCGAGCGACATTGGGATCTTTGAGCGACTTCAGCGCGGCGATGGGGCCGCCCACCTCGGTCTGATTGGTGCGGGCTCGCTCGGCTCCCTCGGTCGCTGCCTCCGAGACGAGTGACAGCAGCTCGATCGTGTCGGGACGGACCATCGCCGACGACAGCACCGCGCTCAGCGCAGGTGCCGCCGCGGTGAGTTCGCCGGCGACCGACCCGAGTTCGGCGAGCGACGGCGCTCCCTCGGGGCGCAGATCACTGCCCGCCGCCTTGAACTCGTGGACTCCCTCGGCGACCGAGTCGACGATGGTCTCGGAGCGCTCGATCAACGCGCTGAGTCCGATGACGAGAGTCGACAACAGCTCGGCGTTGTCGAGGAGGGTCACCAACGACGCTGCGACGGCGGGATCGTTGAGACGTTCGACCACCGCGTCGACGGGAACCGGTCGGTCAGCGGGTACAGCAGATTCGGTGACGGTCACACGTCCCCCCAGACGAGATCTCGTTGTGCGGGCCCCAAGCCCGAAATCGCAACGTCGTGTGTAGCGATCTGGCGCCGACCGTACGGACGCGTCCGGCCGGTGTGCTATCCCATTTACGAAGCTGCTGTCCGGTTCGTGTACCGGACACGAGACCGATTTGTCCGTATTGCGAAACGACGCTCCCGATCACGCCGAAGCCGCTCCGATGCGGCGACTCGCGGCCCTCGATGTCTCTCGGACCGCCGATGAACCGCGGCGCCGGAACCGGCCCCGGGGTCTGCCTCCCGCACTCGCCGACCACGAGGTGTTCCGCCACAGCGACATCGCCCTCTCCGCCAGGGCGGGCCGTGAGCTGTTGGGTGCACATCGGATCGAGGTCGAATCCGACCGTGTGAGCGACTTCGACGCCGTGATGCATGCCGCTCGATTCCGCGACGTGACCGTCGCGTTCGTCGACCACGCCGTTCCGAGCACCGTCGAGATCATCGAACCGTGCGGTGACCATCTCGTCGTCGTGCCGGCGAGTGGTGTGTGCAGCGTGACGATCGACGACCACGAGGACGTCCTGACTCCGATCACCGCTGCGGTCCTGCCAACTGATCGGGGCGTTCGGCTCGACGCGACGACGTCGACCACCTACGTCGTGGTGCGCATCGAGGCCCAGGCACTCGAACGCCATCTCGCCCGGCTCCTGGGGCGGACCACAGAGCGGCCGATCATCTTCGATCCGATCTTCGAACTCGGCGACTCCGTCGCGACACGCTGGAACACAGGTCTCCAGCTCCTCCTCGCCGAGCTCCTCGACCCTGAGTCCCTGCTGAGGACCCAGCGCGACGTCGGGCAACTCGAGGAGTTCCTCATGACCGCCCTCCTGCTCGGCCATCGATCGAATCAATCCGAGTTCTTCGCGGCGTCGAAAAGACCCAGTCGAGTCGTGCGCCTCGCCCGCCAGTACGTCGACGCACACCTCGCGTCACCTCTCACGGTCGGGGCCATCGCAGACGCGGCCGGCGTGGGTGTGAGAACGCTGCAGAACCACTTCGCCGACGACGTCGGCCAGACACCGATGTCGTACGTGCGCGATGCCCGGCTCGACCGTGTTCGCGCGGAGCTCGCCGATCTCCCGGCCGATGAGGGAGCGACCGTCACCGAGATCGCCTTCCGATGGGGCTTCACACATCTCGGTCGATTCTCGATCGCATACCGCGAGCGATTCGGCGAAGCGCCATCACAGACCTTGCGAAGCTGAGCGCCGCGGAGATCGGCCCTCGACTCGGCTGTTAGGTTGCGCGCCGTGCACGAGCTCTCGTTGTGCAGCGCGATCGCCGACTCCGTACGCGACCACGCGCGCGGCCGACCGGTCCAGACGATCAACCTCCGGATCGGACACCTGCGCCAGGTCGTCCCCGACACGCTGCGCTTCTGTTGGTCGATGCAGTCGGACGACTCTGAGCTCGCCGACAGCGAACTCGCCATCGATCACGTCCCCGCCGTGGTCCACTGCTCCACGTGCGGTGCCTCGACCACCCTCGAACATCCCATCCCCGTCTGCGGCACCTGCGGTTCGGGGGAGGTCGTGATGGTGAGCGGCGAGGAGTTCCTCATCACCTCGATCGACCTCGTTCCCGAGCAGGTGGCAGGAGCCTGATGGGACGGTTCCATCGACACGGCGACGGCACGGTCCACGAACACGATCACGACGACCACGGTCACCACCTGCTCGGCGACCGTCTCCTCGATCCCGCTGCATCGGGACGCGACGTCGGCGATCACTCGCGATACGAGACCGGAACCGATCGCGTCGTCGTCCTCGAGAACATCCTGTCCGAGAACGACCGCGTCGCGGCCGAGAACCGCACGCTCTTCGCCCAGCACGGCGTCCGCGTCGTCAACGTCATGTCATCGCCGGGTGCCGGCAAGACCACCTTGCTACGAGCGACGCTGCCGCGGCTCAGCTGCGGCGTCGGGGTGATCGAGGGCGACATCGCCACCGACATCGACGCCGATCAGTTGCGTGGACTCGGTGCGCAGATCTCGCTCGTCAACACCGGCGACGGGTTCGGCGGCGAGTGCCATCTCGATGCGGTGATGGTGAGATCGGGCCTCGAGCGACTTGACCTCACCACGATCGACACGCTGATCATCGAGAACGTCGGCAACCTGGTCTGCCCGGCCGAGTTCGACGTCGGACAGCACGATCGAGCGATGGTGTACTCGCTGACCGAGGGCGAAGAGAAGCCGCTCAAGTATCCGGTGATGTTTCGCGCCGCCGACGTCGTCGTGATCAACAAGATCGACCTCGCTCCGTACCTCGACGCCGACCTCGGCGTGTTCCGCGACAACCTCGCCAGCGTGAACCCGAACGCCGAAGTCCTCGAGGTGTCGGCCAAGACGGGCGAGGGACTCGACGACTGGCTCGCGTGGCTCGAGCGCTGATCCTGGTTACCCCGAGACCGAGCCGGTCGCTCTGATCGCTACGGCGACGCCGTCGAGCGCCGAGCGCAGCGACGCCGCGGTATCGAGACCTCGCAGATGCGCCGACACAAGACCGGCGAGCAGTGCGTCGCCCGCGCCAGTCACGCTGCCGATCGGTTCGACGACGACCGGCGGCGGCATCGCGATCGTGCCACCGGGTTCGACAGCGATGCCCCCGGTGACGCCCAAGCTCACTACGACTCGACCAACGCCGCGGTCGAGGAGCGATCGCGCAGCGATCTCGACCGACTCGGCGTCGGCGACGGGCCGACCGGTGAGCGCTGCGAGTTCGGAACGATTCGGCTTGATCGTGTGTACGCGGTCGAGCACGCCGTCGATCCGGTGTGCCTTCGCCGCCGACACCGGATCGACGAAGAGGGGCCGACCACAGTCAGCGACGGCGGCCAGCGTCTCCGCTTCGAGGTTGCAGTCGACCGCGACCACGTCGGCCGCGACGATCCGCGCCCACCGGTCGTCGACGACGGCGCGATCGAGCTCCCCGAGGATCGCCATGTCGTTGACGGCGAGCGCGAGTTCACCGGTCTCGTCGAGGACGGCGAGGTAGATGGCGGTCGGCTTCGACGACCACACAGCGTCGGCGAGGTCGACACCGGCGGCACCCGTGATCTCGGCGATCCAGTGACCGTCGACGTCGTCGCCGAGGGCGGTGATGAGCGCTGTCTCGATCCCGAGCGCCGCCACGCCATGGGCGATGTTCCGTCCGACTCCGCCGGGCGAACGCGTGACCCGTCCGGGATTGGAGTCTCCGGCAATGGCGGCGGCGTCGATCCGTCCCTGGATGTCGACGTTTGCGCCGCCGACCACCACGACGGATGGCACGCAGAGTCTCAGTCGAGGATCTGGCTCAGGAACAGCTTGGTGCGATCTTCCTGAGGGTTGGTGAAGAAGTGCTCGGGCGTACCGACCTCGACGATCTGACCGTCGGCCATGAACACGACCCGGTCGGCGACCTCGCGCGCGAAACCCATCTCGTGGGTGACGACGATCATCGTCATGCCTTCCCGGGCGAGATCCTTCATGGTGTCGAGCACCTCGTTGATCATCTCCGGGTCGAGCGCCGACGTGGGCTCGTCGAACAGCATCACCTTCGGCTTCATCGCCAGCGATCGAGCGATGGCGACGCGCTGCTGCTGCCCGCCGGACAGCTGCCCGGGATACTTCTTCGCC
>JBCDAK010000229.1:0-6991 GCA_039185545.1 Actinomycetota bacterium | reverse complement strand
GCGTCGGCGTCGCGCTGCCGACGCGGTCCGGCTGATCCTCCACGGCACGGCGTTCGTCCTCCTGGGGTGGGTGGCGTCGGGAGAACCCGAGATCGACGCTCGCCTCACCGAGCTCGTCGCCGACCTCCCGAGCTGGCTCCGGACGCTCGCCTGGGTGGCCTACTCGGCGTCCGCGCTGCTCGCGGTCCTGCTGCTCGCTGCCGGTGTCGCGTCACGCCAGGATCGGTCGGCCGTCTTCCGCGATCTGGTCTGTGGTCTGGGCACGGCCGTCATCGGGACGATCGTCGCCGGTCGTGCCGCCACCGGCGTCTGGCCGCAAGTGTTTCCCGAGTTCGTCGAGCTCGGCGACCGACTCGCATATCCCACGATGCGGCCGGTCATGGTGGTCATCGTCGTGCTCGTGCTCGGCCCCTACGTCAACTCGAACGCGCAGCGGTGGATGCGCATGATGGTCGTCTCGGTCGTCGTGGCGCCGGTGCTCTTGGGTCTGACCGAACTGACGGCGATCCTGGGTGCCGTGGCGCTGAGCTTCTTCAGTGTCGCAGCTGTCCGACTCGCCTTCGGCTCACCCGAAGGCCTGCCGACGATCGATCGGCTGCGGGCCACGCTCGACCGGGTCGGAATCTCCGTCACGTCGCTCGCGTACCTCGACGACCAGCCGGGCACGGTCGGCCTGGCCAGGGCGACCGCGTCCGACGGGCGAGCGCTCGACATCAAGGTGTTCGGCGTCGACGCTGCGCAACGCCAGCAGACGGAACGCATGTGGCGGAATCTCTGGTACCGCCGCGCCGGACCGAGACCGCGCGCCGGCCGGGAGGAGCAGGCCCAGCACGAAGCCCTCGCCGTCCTCGTCGCTCGCGACTCGGGGATCAACGTGCCGGCGCCGGTCGGCGCGGGGCGAGTCGACAGCGGCGACGTGCTGCTCGTGAAGCTGGGCCCCCACGGCGACGCGCTGGACGACGTCGCCGAACCGACCGTGGCGCAGCTGAGCGCACTGTGGACCGAACTCGTGTCGATGCACCAACGCGCTCGTGTCGCCCACGGGTCGATCAGCCCGACCACGGTGCGTCTCGAGGGCGAGTCCGCGGAGTTCGTCGACCTCTCGCAGGCGTCCGTGTTCCCGACCGAGCAGCAATTCGGAACCGACGTGGTCTCGATGCTCGTCACTCACGCCCTCGTCGTCGGGAGCGAGCGCGCCGTCGACGTCGCTGCGTCGTCGGTGGACCGTCAGATCCTCGAAGCCGCGTTGCCGTACGTACAGGATGCGGTGTTGGATCCGAGTCTCCGGCGTCGGTTCGCCTCGTCCGACATGGACATCGAGGAGCTGGGGGAGAAGCTCGCCGAACGCCTCGACGTCGAGCGGCCCGAACCCGCCCCTGTCCGGAGGGTGTCGGTCAAGGACGTCGCGATCGCGATCGGAGCGATCATCGCCGCCAACGCGTTGATCACGCAGATCGCCGACATCGGCTTCGACACGCTGATCGACGAACTCGGCACCGCGTCGGTGGGGTGGCTCGTCACGGCGTTCCTCATCAACCTCATCGCCTACGGCACCGCGTATCTCGGGTTGAGCGCGCTCTGCGAGCAGCCGCTGCCGTTCTCGCCCACCACCCTTCTCCAGGCGGCGAAGAGCTTCGTCGGCCTGGTCGTCCCGTCGATGGTCGGTCGCGTCGGCCTCGACATCCGCTTTCTCCAGAAGCAGGGGGTGCCGCTCGGCGTCGCCTCCACGCAGGGGCCCGTGATCAGCTTGCTGGGCTTCGGCGTCGAGGTGGCGTTGCTCGCACTGAGTGCGTGGGCGATCGGTCAGGAGATCGACATCGACGGTCTGGTCGACTTCGACGCAGGCGGCCTCGTCACGCTCGCCGTCGTCGTCGTGGTGGTGGCGCTCGCCGTCGTCGCCGCCGTGCCGCGCCTGCGTGACACCGTCGTGCCGTTCGTCCGCGACGCCTTCGGCACGGTGACGAGTGTGCTGACGTCACCGCGCACGCTCGTGCACATCTGCACCGGCGAGGCGCTCGATCGGCTTATCAAGGCCCTCGCCCTCGGGGCGACGGTGGCGGCGTTCGGCGCGAGCCTCCCGTTCGCGGCACTCGTGTTCGTGAGCGTCGGGACCGGTCTGCTGGCCGGCCTCGCGCCGGTGCCTGGCGGCATCGGCGTCGCCGAGGCGACGATGAGCGGTCTCCTCACGGCGAGCGGTCTGCCACCGGAGCAGGCGGTCTCGATCGCTCTCGTCCACCGACTTCTGACCGCGTACCTTCCACCCGTCCTCGGGTTCTTCGCGTTCTCGTGGTTGACCGACGAGGGTTATCTGTGAGTCGGTCGACGACCGGAACCTCAGACGAGTGAGGCGACCGCCGTGCCCATGAGGTCGAGGAAGTTGTCGGCGTAGAAGCGCTCGCGCACGTCGTCGGAGCGGTCGCCCAGGCTGCGTTCGAACCGCTCGAACGGGCGGCGCCCGCCCTCCACGTGCGGGTAGTCGGTGTTGAACAGCAAGACGTTCGGGCCGACCTGATCGGTGACCCACCCGACGTCCTCGGTCGGATAGGGCGTCACTCGCACCTGTCGCTCGACGTACTCGCCCGGTGCGAGGCTGAGGTCGCGGAGGCGCTCCTCGTGTCGCCCGAACGCGTCCATCGCGGAATCCATCTGCTTGATGAAGCTCGGCAGCCAGATGCACCCCTGCTCGATCACGCCGACGCGCAGGTTCGGATGTCGTTCGAGCACGCCGTCGAAGATCATCGTGGCAAGGGTCTGCATCGGGGGGAACGGGATCGCCATGTAGTCGACGCTGCGGAAGTTCTCGGCGCCACCGTGGAAGTCGGGTGGGATCGGGAGTCCGTTCACGAAGTAGTTCGAGTCGATGAGGTCGCCGGTACCGCCGACGTGGAACACGATCGGGATGCCGGCTTCCTCCGCCTGTCGCCACACGCGGTCGAGCTGTCGGTGCGACGGCGAGTGCCCGGCGGGGCAGCCCGACGCCACGAGGAGCGCGGCCGCGCCCATCTCGATCGCCTCCGTCGCGATCGCCTCGGACCGGTCGAAGTCGGCCAGCGGGACGTAGCAGGTGGGCAGAAGGCGATCGTCGGCGGCGCAGAACTCGGTCATGCCCCGGTTGTGGGCGCGGGCGGTTCCGTACGCGAGGTCGAGATCGACTCGTCCGTCGGCGTCGGGCTGCTCCCACTCGTAGAGGCGGGTGTTGTGGAACGTGTTGAACATCAGCTGGCTGTCGACACCGATGAAATCGAGCGCGCGTGCCCGATCCTCGGGGAGGAAGGAGCCCGTCGCCGCGAAGTTCTTACGGTTCATCACCTCGGCTTCCTCGTCGGCGAGGAACTCGTCGGAGCGAAGGCGCTCGGTCAGTCGCTGGAAGATCTCGTCGAGCGACTCGGGATCGGGTGCGTCGCCCGCAGCGGCGTCGCCCGTCTGCGCCAGCTCGTTCGCGTACGCGGGGATGATGATCCGGTCACGGATCGACGGGTCGGCGTGATCGCGCAACCACGTCGGTGGCTCCATGATGTGCGCGTCGGCGTCGTGGACGCGGTCTCGGGAGATGTAGGGCATCCCTCGATTCTCGCGAACGGGGGCAGACCTCACGAGCGCGGCCAGAGGCCGTAGACGCGCCAGCCCTCGTCCCGGAATCCCACGGCATCGGCGACGTGAGCGCTCGCCACGTTCCGTTCGTCGTGGAGGTACACCGGGACGCGGCCCTCGTCGAGCACGCGTCGGGCCGCGGTGGCGACGAGCCGACGGGCGTACCCCTTTCCGCGCGCCGCCTCCTCGGTGACGACCGAGAGTTCGTGGCCGACGTCGTCGTGAATCTTGATCCCGACTCCTGCGATCACGGTTCCGTCGTCGTCCCGTGCGACCAGCCGGGGTCCGTTGAACGGCGCAAGCCAATCGGGATAGTCGGGCTGCTGATCGTCGGCCCACTCACCGAGCGCCTCGATGGTCGGATCGATGTCGCCCGAGGCCCGGAAGACTCCTGCGCCGAAACTCGCCGGGCCCACCCCGAGAGCGTCGCTGAGGCGATCGCCGAGGCCGGGTCGGTCGAGTCCGCCGGCGACCACGTCGCGCACGGTCGCAGCGCGATCGGGGCGCACCGACAACACCGCCGCATCGGGTGTGCCCACGCCGATGAGAGGACTGATCGATCCGTCCCACGTGGGCTCGAGTCGTGCCCTGTGCCCGACGACGTGCACGCCCGGCCCCGGTGGCGGCCATGCCCCGACCCACTTCGACAGGTGCGCTCGCAGCCGCTCGGTGATGTCGATGGCCACGGTGCGAACGCTAGGCCGAGATCGGGCCATCGCGTAGCGACGCGTTCACGACGATCCGTCGTCGGCGAGGCGGCGGCGAACGCGCTCTGCGAAGTCGGCGCGCTCGCGTGGATCGAGATCGAGCACTCCGTTCGCCTCGGGCATCATCGCCCGGAACTGCTGCTGGTCGAGTGGCACGCCGGGTGGGAGCGCCACGACGTGCCAGTGGACATGGGCATTGGCCTGTTGACTCCCAAGACTCGCCACGTAGACCCGCTCCGTCGCGACCGCTGACGAGACCGCTCGTCCGACTCGGTGAACCAGGCGTTGGAGTCCGAGGTACTCGTCGAGTTCGAAGTCGTCGACGACTCCTTCGCGGTGCGCGACCGGCGCAACGAGCACGTAGCCGAGCTGGACATGGAACCTCGGAAGGAACGCGATGTGGTGTTCGTCGCGAGACACGATCTCCTCACCGGCCGGATCGCTGACGATTCGGCAGATGAAGCACGACCGAGACTGAACCAACTCGCCGTACGAGTCCACGTCGAAGGGGACCCGTCCTCGATCCGTCGACACCCGGCCATCGTCGCAGAGACCCGCTCGTTCGCCGAGTGCCCGCACGCAGCAGTCATCTCGGCGCTGCACCGGATGGTCGGGTCGCTCGGCGGTCGTCGTCGGCTCGGAGAGCCTGGTCGGCGTCGCGGCTGCGGGGGCCGTTGAGCATCGTCCCGACGAACGTGTACCGAACCCACGAGCGGTACGACCACGCCAGGGGTGGGACGACCATGGCGCAGACGATGACGAAGCCGGGGATCGGCGCGAGTGCCAGACGAGCGACGACGCCCTGGGCCACGTAGATCAGCGGCAGGTGCATCAGGTACATCCAGTACGACGAATCGGAGAGCCAACGGACCCGATGGTTCTCCGCCGAGAGGAACCGGCGGAACCCACCGAGCAGTCCGAAGCTGATCGTCCAGGCGAATGCCACCTGCACCAGCGCCGATGCGCTCCCGTGGTCGTCCATCAAGAAGAGTCCCAACGGGAACAGCACGAACGAACCCGCCGCGAGCTGAGCCGGCCACCACCGCCCGACTGCATCGATCAAGGGAAGGTCACTGCGGGTCCGTCGGTCGAAGGCGAGCGCACCGAACGCGAAGAAGCACGCGTAGTACGCGAGCACCGCGCCGTCCGGGATGAAGGCGTCGGACGTGTCGGGTCCGAAGAGCGGCTCGACCATTCGAGCGGCCGGGACCACGGCCACGAGCGGAACGATCACCAGCGCAGCGGTGACCAGTCGCGCCGGGACCGGCCGAGCCCGACCAGCTCGACCCGCGAGCCGCCCGACAACCCATGCGATCGTGACGAAGCCGGCGATCAGCCAGAGCAGGAACCACAGGAACCACAGGTGTGCGAAACCGAACACCCACTCGTCGCCGACCTCGCCCGTGACCGCCTCCCACTCAGCGCCGTCGTACAGGCCGGTCGTGTCCCCCGTATCGATGTCGGCTCCGCTGATCTCGTAGCCGAGGACGATGCCGGCGAAGACGAGCGGCAGCACGATCACCACCGCTGCGAGCAGGGGCAGGCCGATCCGGCGCAGCCGATGGCTGATGAGCGCCCGGAGGCCGCGGCGACGCCACAGCATCGTGGTGAAGTAGCCGCTGAGGATGAAGAAGAGCGGCATGCGGAATCCGTGGACGAATTCGAAGAACCCGAACAGGAGTCCTCCACCGGGGTCGCCGTCGCGCCAGTAGGGCACATCCGGCAGGGCCGCGTGGAGGGCGATGCCCGGCAGCATCGCGACGCCTCTGAGTGCGTCGAGGTCGTAGCGCCGCTCGGTGCCGGTGGGCCCGTGCTCCTGTCGCGGCTCGTCGCTCTGGTCCATGATGTCGAAAATAGAACTGACTCCGAAAACGCGCATCAATCTCAAGTCGGATCTTTCTCCGACACATGGCTGACGAATCTCCTGCTCGCATTCCCGTAAGGTGCGCCTAACGACGAGATGTAGCGTGACGCGATGCGACTTCAGTCCGACCACGGGCCGGTGTTGGTGGGCGTCCATGTCGACGCCGCCCCGGGCCTGCCCCGACAGGATCGCTCGCCGATCGAGTGCTTCGATCCGGGCCACCACCATCTCGTGTGGTCGCCGAACTCGGCGGTGGAGGTCCGGACCCCGCGTCGTTCGTTCGTCGCTGGCGCCCCCGATGGTCTGTGGCTCCCCGGCGGACACTCCTACGAGGTCGTGCCGAGGTCGCGATGGATCACGGCGAGGTTCGAGGTGGCGAGCTGTCCACGCGCCTGGAACCGCGTCGGCCAGCTCCCGCTCGGCGACGTGGTGGGGCCGATGCTGACCCACCTCCACCACTTCCCCGATGGTTCCACAGCAGCGGCGCTCGTCACCGCCGCCGTCGAGCATCTTCACCGCTCGTTCGCCTCGAGCCCCGCACCGCTTCACTACCCGACCGACCCTCGCGCACGCGAGATCGCGGATGCGCTGTCGGCGGATCCGGCCTGCCCACTGGAACTGGTCGAATGGGCACCTCGCATCGGTGCGAGCGAACGAACGCTGCGCCGTCTGTTCACCGAGCAGACCGGCATCCCATTTCGACGATGGCGCCTCCGACTCCGGGCGACCACGGCGATTTGCCTTCTCCGAGACGGCTTCCCCAACTCCGAAGTGGCTGCCCGGTGCGGGTACGGATCGACGGACTCGCTCGCCCGAGCGGTTCGCAGAG
>JBCDAK010000228.1:0-7054 GCA_039185545.1 Actinomycetota bacterium | reverse complement strand
GCGGGTCTCGCCGGCCTCGCCGTGGACGAACACGTCGACCGTCCCGTCGGGCCAGTCGAGCTCGCGCACCGACTCGACGAGCACGTCCTCCGGTGTGGCAGCGGTCGACCGGTGCAACCACCGGACGTCGGCGCCGTCGGGACGGGGGAGATCATCGACTTCGTGGTCAGGGGAATCGACGACGACCCGAACGATCGCGTGCACGGTGGGAGCCAGAACCTCGAGAGACGCGGCGATGGCCGGGAGAGCGCTCTCGTCTCCGACGAGGAGGCAGGCGTCGGCGTCGGGGGCCGGTCGGTAGCCGCCGCCGGGGCCGAGGAACTGGAGGATGTCGCCCTCGGTGGCGTGCTGGGCCCACCGTCCGGCGAATCCCACATCGCCGTGCGCGACGACATCGAGCGTCAGCAAACGATCGGCGTCGTCCCACCGTCGTACCGTCAGTCGGCGACCTCGGGGCCGCTCCTCGGCAGGACGTTCGCGCGCCTCGTCGACGTCGAAGGGGGCGGCGTAGTCGGCGCCGTCGGGGACGAAGAGTGCGTTCACGTACTGATCGGTGAACGGCGTGGACGCGAAGTCGTCGAGTCCCGGTCCACCGAGCACGATGCGGGTCATCGACGGTGACAGACGCTCGTTCGTCACCACGGTTCCGTAGGTCGCCATGGGGAGAGGCTACCGACCCGTCGGGCGGGGCGTCAGGTGTGCTGAACCTGGACTGCTCGTATCGCTTCGTGTCGAGGGTTGAGATGACCTGCGCGCGGGGGTACTGTGGCGTCTGCATGGTCGTGTGTCACTGCGAAGCGATCAACGAGCGGGTGGTCCATGCGGCCATCGAAGAGGGTGCGTTCGACCTCGAGTCCGTCACCTCACTCTGCGGCGCCGGCCGTGACTGCGGAGGCTGCCACGACACCATCGAGGACCTCCTCGACGAGCGGGTTCAGCGTCCTGTCCGCGCCGGTCTCGCCGTCACCTGACCGTCTCCGTTCAGGCATCCTGATCTTTGTCCGAGGGCATCGACCGGGGCGCGCCCGGTCGGTACGGTCCCGTGCATGGAGGGATCCCCCAAGGTCATCGAATTCCTGAACGAGGCGTTGACGGCCGAGCTCACGGCGATCAACCAGTACTTCGCTCACTCCAAGATGTGCGACAACTGGGGCTGGGCGAAACTGGCCGCGAAGTACCGCGAGGAATCGTTCGAGGAGATGAACGACGCCGAGACGCTCATCGATCGCATCATCATGCTCGACGGTATGCCCAACATGCAGCGGATGGGCAGCGTCCGCATCGGCGAGACCGTACGCGAGCAGCTCGATCTCGATCGCGAACTCGAGATGGCGGCGATCGAGCGCTACCGGCGTGGTGTGGTGCTCGCTCTCAACGAGGGCGACCCCGGCACCCGGGAGATCCTCGAGAAGCTCGTGGTCGGCGAGGAGGAACACCTCGACTGGATCGACACGCAGCTCTCGATGATCGACGACATCGGCATCGAGCTGTACACGCAGGCACAGATCGGCGGCGACGCCGACTGATCGTTCCGTCGACCCCAGGGGCCGACGGAACGATCGAACCGGCGGTCGGTCAGGCCGTGACGATCAGACCGGGGTGACGGCGCCGAGGATCGCCTTCGTCTCGAGGAACTCTTCGAGACCGTGGCTGCCCCATTCGCGTCCGTTGCCCGACTGCTTGTAGCCGCCGAACGGGGCGTTGAAGTCGGGTCCGGCGCCGTTGACGTGCATGTTGCCGGTACGGATGCGGCGGGCGACGTCGATGGCGCGCTCGGCCGAGCCCGACACGTACCCGGCGAGGCCGTACGGGGTGTCGTTGGCGATGCGCACCGCGTCGTCGTCGTCCTCGTAGCCGATCATCACGAGCACCGGGCCGAAGATCTCCTCGCGGGCGATCGTCATGTCGTTGGTGACGTCGGCGAAGAGGGTCGGCTTCACGAAGTACCCCTCGTCGAGGCCGTCGGGGCGGCCCACGCCACCGGTGACGAGCGTGGCGCCCTCGTCGATCCCGGCCTGGATGAGTCCCTGGATCTTGTTCCACTGGACCTCGGACACCACCGGACCGATGGTGGTTCCGTCGCTGTCGGGCGGGCCGACCTTGACCGCGTCCATGGAGGCCTTGGCGATCTCCTTGGCCTCGTCCATGCGCGACATCGGGACGAGCATCCGGGTCGCCGCGTTGCACGACTGGCCGGAGTTCATGCACATGCCGAACGCGTCGCGGCCGATGGCCTCGGCGAAGTCGGCGTCATCGAGGATGATGTTCGCCGACTTGCCACCCAGCTCCTGAGCGACGCGCTTGACGGTGGGGGCGGAGGCCCTCGCCACCTCGACACCGGCCCGGGTCGAGCCGGTGAACGACATCATGTCGATGCCGGGGTGCGACGACATGGCGGCACCGACCGTGGGGCCGTCACCGTTCACGAGGTTGAACACACCGGCGGGCACGCCGGCCTCGTCGAGGATCTCGGCGAAGATGATGGCGTTGAGCGGTGCGACCTCGGAGGGCTTGAGCACCATGGTGCAGCCGGCCGCCAGGGCCGGCGCGACCTTGCACGAGATCTGATTGATCGGCCAGTTCCACGGAGTGATCATCCCGACCACGCCGATGGGCTCCTTCACGATGATCGAGGTGCCGACCTTCTCCTCGAAGTCGAAGCCCGACAGCACCGCCGCCGTGGTGGCGAAGTGGCCGAGGCCGCTCGCCGCCTGGGCAGCCTTGGCGAGCCCGGTCGGCGCGCCCATCTCGGCGCTGATGGCGGATGCGAGGTCGTCGGCACGAGCGCCGAGCAGCTCGGTGATCTTGTTGAGGAGGGCGAGGCGCTCCTCGACCGAGGTCTGCGACCACGTCTCGAACGCGCGCTGGGCTGCCTCGACCGCTTTGTCGACGTCGGCCTGGCCGCCGAGGGCGATCGTGCCGATGGGGGATTCGGTCGCGGGGTTGATGACCTCGAGGGTCTCGGAGGTGGACGGCTCGACCCACTGGCCGTCGATGTAGAACTTGTTGGCGTTGGCGCTTGGCTGCATTCCCCCACGGTAAGGGCCCTGAACAGCGGTGGCGAAGCCGGAGCCGCATTGCCGATTCTCGGCCATGAGTTAAGTTGCCTTGTCGTGAGAGATGTGGCGCACTGTTCGCCGTCGGCGGGCTCGACCGGGGCGTCGATCGTCGTCGCGTCCGTGGCTGCGCTGGCGCTCATCGCGGCGGGGTGTGGGGACGACGACTCGGGTGCCGAAGGCGGTGCCGAGGCCGCGACGGTCGAGTCGGCACACGTGTCGGATGATGGTCCGGCAGCATCCGGGTCGACGAGTGACGCCGCCCCGGTCGACGGGACGACGGGTGGTGCCGAGCCCGCCGTGACGGAGCCCGAGCCCGTCGACGAGGGCGGACCCGCGGACGAGGGGCCGGCCGAGGTGTCGGTCGGCGACGCCGACCCGGCGAGGATCACGATCACCGATGTCACGGGTGAGAAGGAGGTTCCCGTCACCGACCAGGGGATCTATGCGCTCGACGAACTGATGGGCACGATGTTGCTGACGCTCGGCGTCGAACCGGCGACGACGGCCGCGTTCTTCCAGGATCCGCTCCTCGCCCCGGTCCTCCTCTCGGAGCAGACCGACCTGGTCGAGTTCGGGTCGGTCGAGTCGATCGCCTCGACGCGTCCGGGTCTGGTCCTCGGGATCGGCCATCCGAACTTCATCGAGATCGTCGACGAGCTGTCCGGAGTCGCTCCCACGGTCCTTCCGGACTTCACGTCCAGCTGGCGGGACCAGACTCGGCTCATCGCGCAGGTCGTCGATCGGGAGGCCGAGGCCGAGGCGGTGATCGGGGCGGTCGACGGTCGGATCGCCGGACTCTCGGCGGAGATCGACGACGCCGGACTGACGGGGCAGCGCGTCGCCGTCGTCCAGCAGTTCGGACCCGAGTGGTTCGCGTACGGTCCCACGACCATCTCCGGTTCGGTCGTCGCCGACGTCGGCTTCACGCGTTCCGTCGCTCAGTCGGGAAGCGAGAACTTCGGGTTTCTCCCGCTGGCCGAAGAACTCGTGCCCGACGAAACCGACGTCCCCTTCGTCTTCGGGATCGCCACGACGGCCGGTGCCGGGACGTCGCCCATCGTCGACAATCCGCTCGTCGGTGGTGCCGACAGCGTCGTGGTCGACGTGAGTGAGGCGTGGTTCAACAACTCGGCACTCGGTGCGTGGATCGTGCTCGACGATCTCGAGGCGATCGTGTTCGGTCGAGGGGAGATCACCGAGATCGACGGCGCCGGAGCGGCGTTCGATGATCTGCTCGAGTCTGCGTTCGGCGCCACGGGCGGGGGATGACGTCGAGGTGCGGCGCAACGTGCCCGACGTGTGGCCGACAGCGTCGTCGGCCGGGATGACACGATCACATCGTGAACGCGGCTGATACCTCCTCGAGCGCGACATCGCTGCGCAAGGTCGCGCTGCCGAGCGAGCAGGGTGGATGGGGTCTCACGCTCGAACCCGGGCTGCTGGGACTGCTCGTCGCGCCGAGCTGGGCGGGGTTGTGCCTGGCCGCGGCTGCGTTCGCCGCGTTCCTCATCCGGACGCCGCTGAAGCTGGCGCTGGTCGATCGTCGTCGTGGGCGTGACCTCGACCGAACGCGTCTCGCCCGGCGGGTCGTCGCAGTGGAGGGGGCGGTGCTGGTGGCGGTGGTGGTGGGTGCCGCGTCGTTCGCCGATGACCGCCGGTGGTGGATCCCACTCGTCGCGGTGACGCCGCTGGTACTCGTCGAGTTCTGGTTCGAGGTGCGTTCGCGTGGGCGTCGACTCGTGCCCGAGGTGGCGGGGGCCGCGTCGGTCGCGGCCATCGCACCGGCGATCGTGGTCGCCGACGGGCGGTCGGGTGGACTCGCCGCAGCGCTCTGGTTGATTCTCGTGGCGCGCATCGTGACGTCGATCCCTCACGTTCGCTCGCAGATCGATCGCCTGCACGACCGGGCCGTCGACCGGCGCCTCACCCGAGCGGGCGACGTCGTGGCGCTCGTGGTCGCCGTCATCGCCGTCGTCGTCGACGAACGGCTGTTGGTCGGTGCGGCAGCGGTGGCGTTCGTCGTCGTCGTGCAGACACCGCGGCGACGGCGTCCGTTGGCCCCGATCGCCGTCGTCGGCGTCCTCCAGATGGTGCTCGGTCTCGTCGTCGTCATGGTCGCCGCGGTGGGCGTGCGGACGATCTGACGGCGATCACATCCCGCGGCGCGACGGCGTCCAGTGGGCGTGGCAGCCGATCGACCGCTTGGAGAGGCCCCGACGGGTGAGTTCCGATCGCACCTCGCGCATCATCTCGAGTTCGCCGGTGACGTAGGCCCGGGCGTCTGCGGGGACGCGATCGGGGAGCGCGTCGAGGGTGGCGGACCGGACCTCGTGGGCGCTCTCAGCCGCGAGCCATCGCACCGGTGTCTGCTCGACGGTCCCGAGATCGGCGTTGGCTGGATCGGGTGTTGCGATGACGACGTCGATCGTCGGCGTGGCGCCGCTGAGCGCGTCGACCATCGAGCCGATCGACGCCACGCTCGTCCGGTCGCCGACGAAGACGTAGTGCGACGCGCCAGGGGTCAGCTTCGGATTCCCGCCCGGTCCCATGAACGTGAAGGTGGAGTCGACATCGAGTTCGGACATCCACCGGCCCGCTGGCGACGAGTCGTCCCGGTCGACGACGACGAGTTGCAGCGTTCCGGTCGCAGCCTCGTGGTGGCGCACGGTGTAGTGACGCCAGCGGTCACGGAGCCCGTCGCCGTCGGGATCGACCATGACGCCGATCGCCTGTCCCGGAGTCCAGCCGGCGAGAGGATGCTCGATGTGGGTGGTGATGCGGCGCATGCCATCGCCGAACCGTTCGATCTCGGTCACGGTGGCGGTGTTCTTGCGGGTGTTCTGGCGGATCGTCTGGATCACTGACACGGTGTGGCCTTTCGTCAGCTCGTCAGTTCGTGACGGCGAAGATCTCGGCGAGGTCGTCGAGGATGATCTGAGCTCCGAAGAGACCGACGCCGCTCATCCACTCTTCGTCGGAGACTCGGTGGACGTCGCCGCGTTGGACCGCGTCGAGCGTCTCCCACAACGGTCCGGCCTGCAGGTCCGCCACGGCGTCTTCGACCGCGGGATCGTCGAACACCGTGTAGATCACGACGTCTCCGTCGGCGAGGTCGAGTTCCTCCTCGCTGATGATGGTGATGAAGTCGTCGGTGCTCCGCTGGCTCTCGGGACGGGCGAGGCCGGCGTCCTCGAGGACGGTGCCGCTGAAGCTCACGGGGTTGTAGAGCCGGATCACGTCGACGACCCGGACGACCGAGATCTCGGGATCTGCGGCCACCTCGTTGATGGCGACGCCGATGTCGGCCGCTCGGGTCTCGAAGTCGGTCAGGAGCGTCTCCGCGAGCTCGTCTCGTCCGGTGGCCTCACCCGCCAGGCGGATGCTGTCCTTCCAACCGGCGCCCGCCGACTCCGTCAATACGGTCGGTGCGATCTGTGACAGCTGGTCGTAGATCCCCTCGTGGCGTACCGCCGCGCTGAGGATGAGATCGGGTTGGAGGAGGGCGATCTCCTCGAGGTTGGGCGCAGTGAGATCGCCGACCCAGTCGGCGTCGTCGGCGAACTCGGTCAGTGCATCGCCGAAGTACGCGGGGAGGTCGCCCTCGGGGTCGCGGAAGGTGGTGTACCCGATGAGTTCGAGTTCGAGTGCGAGTACGGCGTCGACCAGCGACCCGTCGAGCGCGACGATCCGCAGCGGCGCGTCGGGGATCGTCGTCTCACCGAGCGCATGGGTGACGGTGCGCGGGAACAGGGGATCGGCGGCCGAGGGCTGGGTGTCGGCTGGAGGTTCGGTGTCGGAAGGTTCGGTGTCGGTCGGTGTGTCGGTGCCGGCGGGTGGTTCGGTGTCGGCGGGCGGGTCAGTGTCTGCCGGGGGCTCGGTGTCGGCGGGCGGGTCAGTGTCTGCCGGGGGCTCGGTGTCGATCGGGGGGTCCGTGGTCGGTGAGTCGCTGTCGTCGCTCGACGTGGCGGACGATGACGCGTCGGATGCCGCCGCCT
>JBCDAK010000227.1:0-7109 GCA_039185545.1 Actinomycetota bacterium | reverse complement strand
GTCATCGGCAGGAACGAGATCGGCGACCGCTGATCGGACCTCGTCGGTCGGTTCCTCGCCCAGGAACGTCACCTGCACGCGACCCTCGGTGGCGGCCAGCTGATCGTCCGAGAACGGGACGCCGGCCACCGTTGTCGCCAACTGCTCAGAGGTGCGAACGAACGCCTCCGACCGGAAGCCGAACCTCTCGAAGATCGCCGACTCGACCGCAGCGACGATGTCGGCCACGGCGACGTCGTCAGCCGTGGCGAGGAGGTTGCCTGCGGCCTGGAACGCCGACACGTCGGTCAGGTCGGCACCACGGAGGGACTCGATCAGCTCGGCGTTCGTGACCCGCCGGTCGCCGGTGTTGATCGCCCGGAGGAAGATCGCGACGCGCACGGCACACGATCTAGCACGGACGCGAGTCGGAGCAACATCTACCGTCGTGCCATGCCGAGTCTCAGCGCCGGGATCGTGCTGTGGCGGCGAGGTGAGAACGGTGACGTCGAGGTCCTCCTCGGTCACATGGGCGGACCGTTCTGGGCGCGGAAGGACGCAGGAGCCTGGTCGATCCCGAAGGGTCTCGTCGACGACGGCGAACCGCCGATCGACGCGGCTCGTCGCGAATTCGTCGAGGAGCTCGGCGTGGTGGCGCCACCCGGCGATCTCGTTCCGCTCGGCGAGATCCGGCAGTCGTCGTCGAAGACGGTCGTGGCGTGGGCGCTCGAAGGTGATCTCGATGTGGGCGCGATCGAGCCGGGCACCTTCGAGATGGAATGTCCCCGCGGATCGGGGCGGGTGCAGGAGTTCCCCGAGATCGACCGAGCCGAGTGGTTCGATCTCGCAACGGCCAAGGAGAAGTGCGTCCGCGCCCAGGCCGACCTCCTCGACCGCCTCCCCTGACCTGTCCGCCTCCGCCCGGGCCAGATCCGGACACTGTCCGCCTCCGCCCGGGCCAGATCCGGACACGGTCCGCTTCCGCCCAGGTCGGAACCACCGCCTGCGCGCCGCCCGACCGGCGGATCACACGCGGAATGGCGATACTCGTCGGATGGACCGGATCCGCCGTGCCCGTCCGATCGTCGCGCTCTTCGCCGCACTGGGAGTCGCTGCTGCGATCGCGCCGATGGTGATGGCCGCCCCGGACGACATCGACGGTCCGGCGACGGCGACGGACCAGGCGGTGCGAGTCGATCCGGTGGTCCCGTTCTCACCCGGCAACCCGGTCGGGCCGCCGCTTCCTGCGGAGGCCCGGCCGGTCGACACGTCCGATCCCGACGTCGTGATCGGCAACGGCACGCCGTCGAGCTGCACGTCAGCTGCCGTCGTCGATGCCGTCGCCCGGGGCGGTGTGATCACGTTCGACTGCGGCTCGGACCCGATCACGATCCCGATGGCTGCGACAGCGATGGTGTTCAACCGGGTGAACGGCGTGGACACCGAGCGCGTCGTGATCGACGGGGGCGGACTCGTGACGCTCGACGGGCAGGGCCAGCGGCGAATCCTCTACATGAACACGTGCGACCAGGGCCTGGTGTGGACCACACCGACCTGCCAGAACCAGCCGCTGCCGCGGTTGACCCTGCAGCGGATCACGTTCGCGAACGGCAATAGCACCGGACAGAACCAGCTGCTCAACGGCTCGCCGCTGTCTGGGGGCGGTGGCGGGGGAGCGGTGTTCGTGCGCGGCGGAGAGGTGACCGTCGTCGACACGATCTTCCGGAGCAATCGCTGCGACGAGACCGGTCCTGACGTGGGCGGCGCGGCACTCCGAGTCTTCAGCCAGTTCGAAGGCCGTCCCGTCGTCCTCGCCAACAGCACGCTGACCGGGGGGCGTTGCTCCAACGGCGCAGGAACGTCGTCGATCGGCGTGTCGTGGCGAATCCTCAACAGCGTATTCGCGGACAACGTCACCACCGGCCGGGGCGCGAATCCACAGCGCCCCGGTACTCCCGGCGGAGGGAACGGCGGAGCGGTCTATCTCGACGGCAACGAGATGACGCTCGAGCTCGAGGGCAGCATCGTGCGCGGCAACGTGGCGAACGAGGGAGGCGGCGCCGTCTTCTTCGTGTCGAACAACCGGACGGGTCGAGCGTTCATCCGGTCATCGGAGTTGGTCGGCAACCCGAGCCTCGGATTCGAGACCGCTGGATTCCCCGGCATCTTCCACCTCGGTTCCGGCGACCCCGTGGTGACCGACTCCGTCCTGAGCTGAGCCGACGCGAGACCTGGGCGAAAGCGGACAGTGTCCGGATCTGGCCCGGGCGGAAACGGACACTCTCAACCGCCGTAGTGGGCGGCAGCTTGCTGGCCGGCGCGCATCTCGGAGACGGCCGTCGTGACGTCGTCGATGGCGGCCTCGAGTTCGGCGATGACCGCGTCACGGTCGTCCGTGAACGCGAGCCCGTCGGCGAGGCGCCGCAGTCGATCGGAGGATCGCCACGCGGCGAATCGACCCCACTCCGTCCAGAGTGCCGCCGGGTCGTCGACGCCGATCAGGTCGGCACTGCGACTCTGCGCTGACCGTGACGTGTCGAGTGCCACGTACCCGTTGACCATCGAGATCCGCTCGCTCAGTTCGTCGAGCGCTCCGGCGCGATGGACCACCATGTCGCCGTGCAGCGCGATCGCCCACCCCGGACCCGGAATCTCGGGCGTGACGACCCGCTCGGGTGGCGGAGTCCGCCCGTCAGCCGCCAGCTCGGCGGCCTCGGCCTTGGTCCCGGCGAAGCACTGGAACCGACCGCCCGCCACCGTCGCCGGGTCGGTGACGGCGACGACGCAATCGAGCGGCAGCGTGTCATGGTGCCACTTGTCGATCGACTCGTCGATGCGTGACGGCTCGTAGTTGAGGTGCCCGAGGTGATGGCCCATCGGGTGCGGAGCCACGGCCACGCCGTAGATCGACTCCATGTGTGCGGTCCAGTCGGGGCTCACGCACAGGTCGCGCAACCAGCGGGACCGGTAACAGCCGCCACGGACGGTCCGCTCGATCCGATCCGCAGCGGGCCGAGTGAATGCCCTCAGCCGACGCGCCGTCTCGAGCATGATCTCAGCGCCCTCATCGGACAGCAGACGGAACGGCGCCGACGCAGCGAACGGGGTGGCCGTCGCGGCGACGTCATCCTCTCGGTACCCGAGCTCGGGCAGCGTCACGATCGACGACGGCGCCTCGAGCTGGAGGTGGCGGTCGGGATCGAACGCTGGCTCGTCGTCGAGCCACTCGAACCCGGCGGGAGACGTGATGGGAAAGTCGACGGCGTGACCCATCGACGCGATGGTAGGGGTCGACTGCGTTCCAGCTTCAGTGACCCACCGTCAGGGACGTCAGCGACGCACGGGCGGAGCGACCGCGACGTCGGGTGACCCGATCTCGAGCCACTCGAAGAGGTGCTCCCAGAAGTGCCGGATCTTCGACTCGTTGTAGTTGGCGAAGATGACCTCCTGCTGCTCCTGGGCCTTGAGTCCAGCCTGCACGTGCGGGAGGTTCACCGAGTCCTGCTGGAAGATCTTGGCGGTGGCACCCAACTCGGTGGCGAGGGTCCAGTCGTCGTCGGGGCCGAGCTTCGTGACCGAGGCCGGCGCCGGACGGTTCTCCTGGTCACCCCACGGCACGAACATCATGACCTCGAAGATGCACGTGTCGGGGTCGTTGCCGTTCGGCCGGAACCGATACTGCAGCGGGTTGAAGGTGCCCCACGGCGACCAGTTGGGGAACACCGAGTACCAGATCGCGTCGACGAGGTCGGCATCGCTGAACTGCTCGGGATCGAGGTCGTCGCCAGCCTTCGCTGACCACTCGCCGCGCCGGGTCGCCGCCGTGATGGCGCGCGCTTCGACCTCGGAGTCGACGTCGGGCTTGCCCATGATCGGAACCTCGAACACGCCGTCCGGCGACGGTCCGCCGATCCAGATCAGCAGGTGAGGATCGGCTTGCGTGATCGGTCCCGACACCCAGGTGGCATCCGACTCGAAGATGCTCTCGTGGCCGTCGAGATCGATCACCCGCACCCGGCTGTGCGCACCGGGATCGTCGGTGTCGATCCGCTCGTAGATGTGCCCGTTCATCGGATGGCGGTACCGGACGAACTGCTTGCCGTCGGGATCGGTCTCCCAGCGCGGCATGTTCGCGAGATGCGGGGAGTCGATCTGCTGCGGCGAGATCGCTCGGCTGAAGTTGCCCCACGTGTCGTACCGCGTGTTGGCGTCTCCCAGCGTCTCCATCAACGTCGGGTGCGTCGCGATCACGTGGTAGGCCTCCATGAAGGCCTCCTGGCAGGCCTTCCAGTTGCAGCGCATGATCTTCTCGACGTGCGCCACCTTCACCTTGCGAGCGAACGGGTACCGCTCGAAGTGGCGATCGAGTCCGTCGAGGAACTCGGCGAGTGGGGCGGCCTCCCGGTCGGGGTTGATGAAGACGAATCCGTCCCAGGTGTCGACCAGCGCCTCGGGCAGCGAGTAGTCCTCCTTCTTGACGGACGGGAAGTCCCACTCACAGGGGACCTCCTTCATCGTGCCGTCGAGGTTCCACGCCCAGCCGTGGAACGCGCACCGCAGGTTCTTCGCACCCTTCCCGTTCGCCTCACGAAGCAGCCGCCCTCGATGAAGACAGGCGTTGCGGTACGCCTTGATCGAGTCGTCGCCCTCGCCGGTCCGCACGATGAGGAACGACATGTCGGCGATCTCGTACACGTGGTAGTCGCCGACGTTCGGGATCTCCTCGACGAGGCATGCGAGCTGCCACACGCGGCTCCAGAGCTTCTCGACCTCGAGCGCATGGAACTCGGCCGAGGTGTAGTACCAAGCCGGAATCCGGGTGTTGCCCTCCGCCAGCCCTTGGCGCGACTCCTCGCGCAACGGGGGGTGGACCGGATGCGTGTCGTGGTCCATCAGCTCGGTCTGGCTGATCCCGGCGGAACGGTCGGTGCCCGTGATCGTCTCCGTCATCCGCCGATCATCGCAACGGCCGCCGGTGCCGAACGAGTCGTGTCGACGCGCGAACTGCGCGTGCTGCGATCATCGATGGGATGACGTTCCCGACTCCGATCGACGTGGCCGACGACGGGACCCTGCGCAGTCCGTTGCGCGCACCGGCGCAGATGCTCGCCGACCAGGAGTACGACGGACACTCGAGTGTCCACGACGACGATCAGGCCGAGAAGCTCGGTCTCGCGGGGGCGCCGATCGAGGGGCCCACGCACTTCAGCCAGTTCGACCCTCTGGCGGTGCACCGATGGGGTCGGGGCTGGTTCGAGCACGGGTGCCTGAGCGCGCACTTCCGGAACATGGTCGTCGAGGGCGACGAGGTCCGCGCAGAGCTCACTCCGACAGGACCCACAGCCTCGACGATCGCGGCGTTCACGGCCGACGACACACCGGTCCTCACCGGCACCGCGACACTCGGCGCCGACGACCCGACCGACCTCGACGAGCGGCGGAAACGGGGCGAGGGCGATCCGGGTGATCTGTACATCGTCGATCGACTCGAGATCGGCATGACCCGCGATCCGGTCATCGTCACGATGGAGATCGACTCGCACAACGGGCCGCTGTACCCGTTCACCCTCTCCGAGAAGCTCGCCGCCATCACGGAACACTCGAGTTGGTACGACGGCGACTCACCGTGGGGTGGTCCGATCGTCCCGACCGAGATGCTCAGCGTGCTCGCCCACCAGAAGGGAGCCGAGTTCCCCGTCCGGGGTCCGGCGATCGGGCTCTTCATCGACCTCGAAGTGCGGTACGTCGACGGACCGGTGTTCGTCGGTCGGACCTACGAGGTGACGCACCGACTCGTCGGCATCGGCCAGAGTCGAGCGGTCGAGTCCTACTGGACCGAGTCGACCGTGACCGACACGACGACGGGCAGTCACGCCGCCACGGTCCTGCTCCACCAGGGTGTGTTCAAGGCGAGCTACGCCGACTACCCCGCACCGTCGGCGCCGTCGGCACCGTCGTCGACGTCGTAGACCACACCGAGCTGACGTCGGATCTCGTCGAGGAGAGCCATGTTGGCGAGCGACGTCTCCCACGTCATCACGTCGCTCTCGATTCGCCCCTCGGTGAGGCACGCCATCACGTGTTCCGCTTCGTGAGCCAGGCCGCGGTTCGGTACCTCGACCGCCTCGGGGTCTCCGCCGGACGGGCGGATCGTGAACCGCGACGGGAACCAGAACGGTGCGTCGATCGAGATCGATCCGTCGGTGCCGACGACTCTGGCGGTGAGCGACGAGGTGGCGTCGAGCCCGGTGTGGAACACCGTCAGCGCGCCCGATGGATGGCGCACGACCCCGGCCACCCGATCGTCGACGCCGTCGTCGGTCAGCGAGCCGAGGACCCGGACGTCGCTCGTGACGTCGGTCGGCTCACCCAGGAGCCACCGGCCCAGCGAGAGGGGATAGATGCCGAGGTCGAGCATCGCCCCTCCTCCGAGCTCGCGTCGACGGTGGCGCCCGTCTGGGTCGGGGAGGTCGAGTCCGAAGTTCGCCTCGACGACCAGGACCTCGCCGATGACGCCGTCGGCGATCCTGCGCCGGAGCTCTTCCCAGCCGGGCATGAACCACGACCACATCGCCTCCATGAGGAACCGGTCGGTCGACCGGGCTGCGTCGATCATCTCCGACGCCTCGCGGTGGTTCAGCGCGAAGGCCTTCTCGCACAGCACGTGCCGACCGGCATCGAGCGCAGCGATCGTCATCGAGTGGTGCTCGCTGTGCGGCGAACCGATGTACATCACGTCGACGCCGTCGTCGGCCCAGAGTTCGGCGTACGAGCCGTGGGCTCGCTCGATCTCGTGACGGTCGGCGAACGAGCGAGCCGACTCCGGGGCTCGTGATCCGACGGCCACCACCTCGGCGCCGTCGACGCCGGCGAGCGCCTCCACCATCGAGCCGGCGATGTTCCCGGTCGATGCGATCCCCCAACGAACGGTCATCCCTGCATCCTGACGGACGGGACCCGAGGTGTCCGGATCTGGCCCGGGCGAAAGCGGACACTGTCCGGATCTGGCCCGGGCGAAAGCGGACACTGTCCGGATCTGGCCCGGGCGAAAGCGGACACTGTCGACGGCGCCGAGGTGGTGGCCGTCGGATCACGAGCCCCGGAGTCGGCTCGCTCGTTCGCCGACCGTC
>JBCDAK010000226.1:0-7115 GCA_039185545.1 Actinomycetota bacterium | reverse complement strand
GATGTGTCCCGCCCTCGGCGTCGCCGCCTCATCACCGATCACGAGGACGTCCACTGCTGGCAAGCACGATGGTGGGGCCCACTGTTCCCGGTGCTGTACGTCGGCTGGGCCGCCGCAGGTGCCGTCGGCGGCGCGGCGATCTGGCTCACCCGACGACGCTCCGAGCGCTTCGGCAAGGTGGTCGAGTCGTCCGCCTACTACCTCAATCCGTTCGAGTGGTGGGCGTACAGCCGCGACGACCACTGGCCGCCTGGCGGCAAGATCGTCGACTTCGGATGGGCCCGCCCGTGCTGCCGTCCGCTCGCCGCGGTCAGGAACCCGGAGACGGGACGCCGATCGCGCTCAGCAGGCTCACCAGTTCCGCGTTGAACTCGGTGGGGCGCTCCTGCTGAGTCCAGTGCCCGGCACCCTCGACCAGCCGGTGACCCCGGTAGTCGGGGAGCGTGAGCGCCTGCGACTCGACGTACTCCATGCGGTGCGAGATGACCGGGTCCTGCGCTCCTCCGATGAACGCAGACGGCATCGGCGGAGCCGGGAGGTCCTTGGTGAGCTCCCAGTCGGCGTCGAGGTTGCGGTACCAGCTCACCGGCCCGAAGAACGAGGACATGGTGAACTGATCGACGTACACGGCGAGGTCGCGCTCGGTCATCCACGGCGGGACGCCGTCGGGAATCGCTTGGCGCCGGGAGAACGAGTCGATGAACCCCCCGTCGTCCTCATGAGGGAGCTCCTCGACGGGCGTCGGCGGGCCCGCCATCTGTGCGCTGGCCGCCCAGAGGATCGACCGCATCGTGTGCTCCACGTCAGCGTCGAGCTCGGCCTCGGCGAGACCCACCTTCTGGAAGTGGAGCATGTAGAAGAACCGATCGCCGTACGTCTGGCGGAAGAGTTCGGTCGGCGCCATCGGCCACGGCGTGTACGGCACGCTCACGTTGATCACGCCGGCGACGCGATCGGGGTGGTACCGCGCGAGGTCCCATACGAGCAGCGAGCCCCAATCGTGACCGACGAACGTGGCCGCCTCGCAGCCGACGTCGTCGAGGAGCGCGAGCAGGTCGGTCGACAAGTGGTCGCTGCGGTACGCCTCGATCTGATGAGGCACCGACGACGCGGCGTACCCGCGCTGGTCGGGCACGAGCACTCGCCAACCGGCCTCGGCCAGTGGCGCGATCTGATGACGCCACGAGTAGGACGACTCGGGGAAGCCGTGCGACAGGACGATGACCGGTCCGTCGGCGGGACCCGCGTCGATGACGTCGATCTCGACCCCTCCGAAGTCGTCGGTGGTGCGGAGTCGACGGCGGACGGGCTCGACGTTGCTGCTCACGGCGCCATCGTCGCAGGATCACCGTGTTCTCATGAACGTGTGACCCGCCGGACGGGTCGCACGTTCATGAGAACGCTGGTTCATGAGAACGATGGGAGGTGCGACGGGTCAGGTCCAGTAGCCGGTGATGTCGATCGCGACGTTGCCGCCTCCGCCCGGGCCGAAGACGACCTCGACCTCGCGGTTGGCGTTCAACGTGAAGATCCCGGCGTTCGAGGTGTTCTCGTTGGCGTTGTAGTTGACGCTCGACGCCGCGACGACGGCATCGCCACCAGGATTGACTGACATGAAGCCGGCGGTCGTGGGGCCGATGACGGCGATGTTCGCGGCGATCGCGGTTGCGCCGGCCGGGATCACGTCGGCGGTCGCCACCTCACCGTCGCTCACGTTTCGGGCGTCCTTGATCGAGACGGTTCGGTTGGAGTCGCCGTCGTAGCGCCCGCCCCCCGAGGGCTGGCGGCTGTCATGGGCGCGGAACGGGGACACGGCGTGGAACGCGCCGGCGGTGCCCGGGCCCGACAGCTTCTTCCACGTGCCCGGGGTTCCGTCGGCGACACAGAACCAGAGGTCGCCGGCACTGTCGTGGACGATCTCACCGGTGACGTGTGCGTCGGCCCTCGCCGGGGGAGCGTCGCCTGCGCCCGTGAGCTCGACGTTGGCGCGTGTGCCGCGGGCGAGGACGCCGGTGTTGCCGGTGCCGCTGCCGAGCCCCACTACTCCGTAGCCGCCTGCGCTCGATGACGTGAAGCCGTAGACACCGTTCGGGAGAGACTCGTAGCCGTATCCGCCGATCGCCGCCGGGAACGACGACGACGAGAGGTTGAAGAGCGCGAGTGCCTCGCGGTCGCGCACCGTGAAGACGTTCGCGTTCGACGTTCCGCCGCCGATGATGTTCGGCACCTGTGGGATGTCGGATCGCTGGTAGTCGATGACCGTCGTCGTCTGCCCCGTGTCGCCCTGCGTCGTGGTGTCGCCGACGATGACCGGATCGGTGTCGGCGGCCGCGACCGGTCGAGCACCGACGGCGAGGGCGGCCGCCGTTCCGCCGACGGCCGCCCCCGCCGCCAGCTTCAACATGTTGCGCCGGGAGCCGCGCGGTTCGTCCGGCTCCGCCACTTCGGTGGTCGGCGCGGTGGCGGCGTCGAGCCGAGCGGTGAGTTCGGCGATGCGGTCTTCGAGTTCGGCGATGCGAGCGTCGTCGGTCGTCATGGGTCCCCTCCAGGAATCACCTCACGTCCGCGCCACGGATGCGCGGATCGGAGGGGGGAATGCTCGCACAGCCGCGCCCTGTCGGCCGTGGAATTGACCCGGCCCACCGAGGTGGGCCGGGCTCGGTCAGGTCCAGTAGCCGGTGATGTCGATCGCGAGGTGACCTCCACCACCGGGGCCGAAGATCGCCTCGAGTTGCCGGGAAGCGTCGAGGGCGAAGATCCCGGCGTTGGCGATGTTCTGACCGGCCGTGTAGTTCACGACCGACGCCTTGATCACCGCGTCGCCGCCGGGGTTGATGGACGCGAACCCGTTGGTCGTCGGCGCGATGACGGTGATGTTCGCCGCAACAGCGTTGGCACCGGGCGGCAGCGCGTCGGCGGTGACGGTGGTTCCGTCGGCGACGTTGATCGAGTCGGCGCACGAGATCGTGCGGTTCTCGTCACCGGAGAATCGGGTGGTGAACCTCGAGTCGAACACGCGGAACGGCGCCACCGTGGTGAACGAACCCGCCGGACCGATCGGTGCCGCACCGCCGGACAGGTTGCGCCACGAGTTGGTGGCGACGCAGTACCAGAGTTCGCCGTCGCTGTTGCGGGCGAGTGACCCGATCGTGCCCGGACTCGACGCCGTGATGTCGGTCGACTGGGCCTCGCTGATCCGGATGATGCCCGAGCCGATCGCCTCGATGTCGTACTGGGTTCCATCGCCGGCCACGCCGGTGCTCCGCCCGCCGGTCGCCTCGCCGAGCACAGCGGTCGACTGGGTGTTCGTCGACAGACCGTGGACGCCGATGCCCTTGGTGCCCTTCGACTCGCCTCTGACCCCCTCACCTCCGGTGGTTCCCTCGGTGACGCCGTGGACACCGATGCCGCCTGCGTCCGAGTCGGTCGTGGTGCCGTACACACCGACACCGCTCATCGCCGTCCCGGTGTGAGCGCCATACACGCCCACACCGCCGGCGCCGGTGCCGGTGAACGCACCGTGCACGCCACGGGTCGAGTCGCCCAGTGAGTTCGCAGTATGTCCGTAGATCGCCGCGTCGCCGCTGGAGTTGCCGCCCCACCCTTCGAGCGTGGTTCCGCTGGCGAAGACGGTGCTGTTGGTCCCGAGGTTCGTCTGCCCGATGACGGCGTCGTCGCCGTTGGCGGCCGAGGCCTTCTGGCTGACGGCGAGTCCCGCCGCTGCGCCGACCGCCGCGGCGAGGGCCCCCTTCGAGACGAACGAGCGTCGAGTCGCCGTCGGCGCCGGGCCGGTCTCGTCGGCGGGCGACCCGCCGTCGCCGTCGGTCTGGTCGTGCATGTCGTGGTCGTTCATGATCCCCCCTTGGATCGGGCGCCGTTCCCCGCCCGCCGCAGCCGTGTGCTACGACGCCACCGTGACCGGCCGCGCGAACCTACTCGGGCTCGAGATCATCGTGTCCCGAATTGACGACGCCTTGACGGTGTTGACCGAGGGACTGGGCTGGAGCGTCGCCTACGACGGCGAGTCCGCCGACGTCGCCGGACGTGTGGTGGTGCTCGATGCCGGCACCGTCACGGTCACGCTCCTCGAGCCGAGCGACAGCGGCCCGGGACTCCTCTCCAACCGCACGCCCCGTCTCTCGCAACTCGTCGTTGGAGGGGAGATCGACCTCGCCTCGGCCGCCCTGGCGCGATTGGGAGCATCGGGACTCCCGTCGCAGGCGATCGACAGCACGCGCCGATACGTGCCGCCCGAAGCGATCGTCGGCGTGCTCGGACTCGACACGGCGCTCACCGTTCAGGTTGTCACCGAGTCGCCGGACGGATGAGCGTCAGCGGCCTCCCAGCTCTGCCCGACGTGTCGGCCGACCTCGTGGAGGCTCATCGACGAGCTCGTTCGACCACACGTGGTCGTCTCGTCGCGATGGAGCCGGCGCCCGCCCGGGTGCTGCAGTGGTTCCTGATCAACCGGCTCGTCGAGTCGATGGCGAACGTCTTCCAGGACGACCGGCAACTCCTCGTGCCGCCTCGGAGGCGACACCTCTCACCGTCGATCTCGGCGCGAGTCGCCGGAAGCGCCGTCGCGTTCCGGCACATCGACGCGCGTCTCGAGATGAGACGTCTCGGACACCTCGATGACGTCGTGGGTTCCGAGACACCCTTCGTGCTCCATGCGTTCGCCGAGAGTCACGAGCCCGACGCCGAGGAGACCAACCCGGGACTCGTCCGTGCGACGACGTCGGGCTTCGACGCTGTCGAGAGCTCGTATCGACCGCCCGACGCCGACCGGTGCGACGAACTGCTGGCGGAGTGCGTCGAGACGGTCAACGCGTCCGACCACGACGCCGCCGTCCGCGCGGCGTGGATGGTCGCTGCGTTCCTGGCGATCCACCCGTTCGTCGACGGCAACGGACGGGTGGCGAGGATGCTGTTCCAGCTCGTCTCGAGTTGCGACGACGATCTCCGGCTCGACTGGGGCTCACTCGAGCAGTGGTCGATCGCCCGGCGCCCCTACATCGACGCACTCAAGGCGACCCAGGCGCCGTCGATGCCGGCCTACGACCCGGTGCACGTCGACACCCGACCGTTCGTCGAGTTCGCACTACGGGCGTCGGCGGTCGGCGCCGACCTCGTTCGTCGCCGCGCCGACTGGATCGAGGAAGCGTGGGAGCGCGGAGCGCCGTGGTCGACCGAGTCGCACGGCGTCGCCGAGATGGCGACGGTCGTTGCTGCGTCGGCGTCGATCGCCGAGATCAGCGATCTCGTGCCCGATCCCGACTGCACGACGATCGTCGGCGAGCTCGTCGCCGCCGGTCGGCTGCGATGGGACGGTCGCGGCTTGCTGCGTCCGGCGATCGACCACGTTCTGCTCAGCGATGCGTCGTCATGATCCGCGTGACTCGCCGGTGCCACGCGCTCCGAGCCACTCGGTCCACGCCGGTTGATCCCGTTCGACCGCCGCAGCCCCGTCGTCGCCGTACAGGTATGACCACACCGACACGCTGACCGATCCGCCGACCGACTCGGCAGCCAAGAACGCGGTGCCGGCGGCGGGCTCGTCGACGACGAGCGCGACCTCGTGGACGCCGGCCTGGGCCACGGTACCGGCGAGTCGGGGTGCGCCCCCGGCCGTCTCGATCCGATCGCCTTCCCCGAGCTTGGCCGGCAGACCGAGGTCGCCGAGCAGGCGCTCCCAACACTCGGCCTCGCTCCCGGCCCACGTGGCCATCGGCAACGACGCAGTCGCGCTCTGACCGGCGAAGTGCTCGAGGTGCAGGCGCAGGTTGGTCAGGAAGATCTGCCAACCGTCACGCATCGCGTCGTACTGGTCGTCCCACTCCTCGCCGGACCCGAAGCCGGAGTTGACGAGTCGGACGACGCACGATCCGGCGTCCCGCGCCTCGACGAGCCACTCGAACGCGAGTCCGGTGATGTCGCCACCGTCGAAGACGACCCGTCGCGGCGGATCCCAGACGGCGACTCGACCCGACGCGTCCATGCCGGGTCCGAAGGTGAACTCGATCGACCCGCCTTCGCGCTCCTCGACGGTGTGGGGCACGTACCACGACGAGATGCCGGGACCGGTCGCGATCGCCCGCCACACCTCGTCGGGTGTGCCGGGAACCGTGACCTCGAGTTCGATCGAGCGGCCCGGGCCGTCGGCGATCGTCGACTCGTCGGTCGAAGGTGTCGTGTCGTCGGTCATGTCGTGTCCTCTCGTGTGGATTCGGGGGATCGAGGGTCGGGAGTGTCGGCCGCCGACGGACGCGGGTGGGCGAACACCATCAGGCGGTGCCACCGACCGCCGGTCGCTGACTCGTCGTGGTACTCGGCGGCGAGATCGCGCACCGTGTCGGTGAGCCGGCGGGTGAACTCCGCGCGGTCGGCCGCCGACGCGAACCGGATGTCGGTGTCGATCGTGAGCGTCGCGAGCGGACGACGTGCATCTCGTGCGCGTCGGACCAGCGAACCGACCTCGGTCACGAGTCGAGTCGCGATGGCGAGCAGGTAGCGACTCGACAGCTGGTCCGCCTCGGTCGTTCCGGAGTCGTCGGGCACGCTCGGCGCGTTGACCCCGGTGAGGCTCGGTGCGAGCACGATCGATTCGTCGCTCGCCTGGAACAGCCGCTCGGTGAGACCGCGGCGTGGTCGTTCGGCGACCAGCTCGATGAGTCCCGCGTCGGCGAGAGCGCGGACGTGGTGATTGACCTTCTGCCGGGGCTCGCCGAGCTCGTCGGCGACGGTCGAGGCGGACCCCGGCCTCGCGAGGATGGCGAGGATGCGCGACCGGAACGGATCGAGGGCCGCGCGAGCGGTGTCGACGTCGTCGATCACGGCGATCTCTCCCACCAACTCAGTCTGCCTATTGAAAGTCCAGATTGTCAATATGAGATTGTGACGGTGGCGACGACGATGGAGGGGTCCTTCGGGCGGTGTTGACACGAATCCGGATGGTTGATGCCGTCCGCCACCCGCCTGGTGTGGCCACGCCAAGGAGCACCCGAGCAGAAGCTGCGATGAAGTCCCTGATCGAGTGGCTGCCGTCCGGCGCCCAACTGTCCGATGAGGTGTTCCGACGTCGGCACGCCGTCACGCCGGTGCGCTGCTCGCCGACG
>JBCDAK010000225.1:0-7147 GCA_039185545.1 Actinomycetota bacterium | reverse complement strand
CTCGGTGAGTTCGATGTCGCAGCCCGTCGGGGTGGAACCGGCGACCGGCATGAAGTACGGCGGCTCGTCGAGATAGGCGACGACGCATCGGGCTCGCCAGGACTGCGGATCGACCACAGCCCGAACGTACGTGGCCCGGCGATCTTCCGCACCTCGACGAGCGCATCGGTTGCGATTCCGAGCGGGTCTCGTCGGCCCGGTGGGAGAGCGAGAACGAGCGAGGTGTCGGGGCGGTGCCCAGTCGAACGTCCAATGCCACGGCGTGCTCGCAACGGCCCCTCGCAGGCGTGGCACCGGCACTCGGGTTCTCGACGCCACCGGGCCGGCGATCTCGTCCCGACGGGACGTACGTCGAGATCGAGGAGGTCCGGACTCTCGTCCGGCGGCGACAGCTCCCGGATCGAGTGGCCGACCGGCGCATCGCTGCTTGGATGTCGCGGTGCGGTTCGTGTGCGACTCCACGTGGCGGTGGGTGGGCGACCACGCCGTCATGGCCGGGTCGCCGCACCGACTCTTCCGGCTGACCCTCGCGGGCGCCGACGTCGCCCGCCGCATCGAGGTCGGTGACGACGTTCCGTCGTCGGTGCTCGTCGAACGTCTGCTCGACGGCGGGGCGATCCACCCCGCACCGCTGACCGACGACGAAGTCGCCAGCTGTTCGAGCGCCGGCGTCGGCCCGTCCGACGTGACTGTCGTGACCCCTCAGCTCGGCGGCGTCGTCATCGCCGACGGACGCGTCACGGTCGACGACGCCAGCGAGCCGCCCCTCGACGGAGCGGCCGTCCGACTCGATGTCAACGCTGGGCCGGGCGGTGCCCGAAATGCGGGGAGAGCGGTGGTCGACACCCCGTTCGTGTTCTTCGTCGACGCCGATGTCGACGTGCCCGAACTCGACCCCGATCATCCGGGTCACCCCAGTTGGTGGGCGGCGTTGCTCCGCCACGTCGACGACCCGACGGTCGGGCTCGTGGCGCCGCGAGTGACCGGCGATGACGGCTCGTCGCTCGACCTCGGCGAACAGCCAGGGCGGGTTCGGGCCGGCACGCGGATCAGCTACGTGCCCGGTGCTGCGCTCCTCGTGCGGGTCGCCGCGTTCGACGACGTCGGCGGCTTCGACTCGACGCTGCGACTCGGGGAGGACGTCGACCTGGTGTGGCGGCTCGACCAGGCGGGCTGGAGATGCCGCTACGAACCCGCCGCAACCGTTCATCACCGGCCGCGGCCCACGTTCTCGGAGCAGCTCGCCCAGCAGGTCAAGTACGGCTCGTCATCGGGCCCGCTCGCGCTGCGTCATCCGGGTGCGCTCGCTCCGTACGCGTCGGGCGCGTGGACCGCGGCGTCCTGGTCGGCGGTGGCGCTCGGTCGCGTGGTGATCGGCGTGGTGCTGGCAGTCGGCTCTGCAGTCCGGCTCGCGACCGGGGGCGGGGCGACCGACCTCGATCCGACGACCGTGGCGGCGGTGGCCTTCGAGGGCCACCTCGCGGCCGGTCGGCAGGCGCAGCTCGCGATCCGACGCGCATGGTGGCCACTCCTGGTGCCACTCCTGTGGTCGCGACGGGTGCGACGGCTCGTGCTGGTCGGACTCGTCGCCTCACCGCGGCGCGTGGCCAAAGACATCGCGTTCTCGATCGGGCTGTGGCGGAGCTCGATCGCCACTCGGACGCTCGGTCCGATCGTGCCACGGATCAGTGTCGGGGCGACCGGCTCGACTCGACCGAGTCGGTGATCCGCCTGAGGACGCCATCGGTCGCCGATCGCTCGGCACCGAAGAACTCGAGTCCCCAGTCGGCCACCATCGCCGGGTAGGCGAATCGATCCTCTCCGGCGAGCCCCGCGCGGACGTCGTCGAGGTCGGCGAGGAGACCGTCGAGCCACTCGCGGTGGGCGAGCAGGCGGGCTCGCAGCTTGTCGCCGTCGGCGAGATGGCCGAGGAACAGCCGGAACGCGGCGGGATGACGGATGACCGGTTCGTCGGACGGAGCGTCGTCGATCCACCGACAGAGTTCGACGAGTCCGGCGTCGGTGAGCCCGTACGTCGTGCGGGCGCGCTCGGCCTCGCCGGACTCGTCTCGCTCGTCGACGAGTCCGGCCCGTTCGAGCCGATCGAGCTCGCGGTAGATCTGGCTCATCGCCGGCGCGGCCCAGAAGAAACGGGTCGAGCCGAGCGCCCACTGGCGCAGCTCGTACCCGGTGAGTCGTTGGCCGAACGACAGCAGACCCAGCAGCACGTACGCCGTGGTCGGGAGCCAGGTCTCGTCCTTGACGGTGGCGGGGTCGCTCGCGACACTCATGATGTTCCACATCGGAAGATAGCTCCGCCGGGTGGATCCGACGAGATGCAGGAGGAATCACATGTCTCGAACCATCACCGACCACGATGCGAGCGACCAGCGGGTGATGCTGGAGAACCCGGACACCGGCCTCGACGACGTGTGGATCCGAGCGGCGGTCGACGACCCGACGGGGACAGCGGTCCCCACGGCGATCCAGGAGGCGAGCTGATGGCGACCGTGACGCGCTATCGCAACGGGGTTCCGAGCTGGGCCGATGTCGCCGTCTCCGACATCGCCGCGGGTACGGCGTTCTACGCCTCGCTGTTCGGGTGGGATGCTGCGGATCAGGGGCCCGAGTCGGGTCACTACACGATGTTCTCCGCCGACGGGCACAGCGTGGCGGCGCTCGGTCCGAAGCAGCACGACGAGGGGATGCCGCTGTGGAACGCCTACGTCACGGTCGACGATCTCGACGCCGTGCTCGGTTCGGTCGAGGGCGCCGGCGGATCGATCGTGATGCCGAGGATGGACATCATGACGTCCGGCTCGATGGCCATCATCACCGACCCGTCGGCAGCCGTCGTGTCGCTGTGGCAGCCGGGCGACCACATCGGGGCGGAACGAGTCAACGAGCCGAATTCGATCTGCTGGATGGAGCTGACCACCCGCGACGCGCCGGCTGCCATGGCGTTCTTCGGTGAAGTGCTCGGCTGGTCGTTCCAGGGGATGGACGAATCCGAGAGCGCCGTCGGCGGCTACCAGATGGTGATGGTCGGCGACCGAGTCGTCGGGGGAGTGCTGCCGATGGAGGGCGACGACTGGGGCGACCTGCCGTCGCACTGGATGGTGTACCTGGCCGTCGCCGACACCGATGTCACTGCGGCGCGGGTGACCGAGCTCGGCGGAGCGGTGTCGGTGCCGCCGTTCGACACACCGATCGGTCGCACCGCCGTCGTCAACGATCCCGATGGCAACGCCTTCTCGATCATCCAGCTCGCGGCCGGCGTCGACGACCTCTCCGACGGCATCGCCTGAGTGTTCCGTCGACCCCAGGGCTCGACGGAACACTCAGCTGTTGTTGTTCCGTCGAGCCCCGGGGCCGAAGGAACAAATGGACAGGCGGGTCAGTGGCGTTTGACGCCGCCGTACTTCATGCGGGTGTCCGACATCGATGCGGGCCGGGCCTCGTCGTCGACGATCGCTGCGTCGACAACCTCGCCGACGAACAGGGTGTGCGTCCCGAGGTCGAGCGAGTGCCGGACCTCGCAGTCCATCCACGCGATCGCCTCCTCGAAGATGGGAGCGCCGGTCGTCGCCGACCGCACGGTCCGGCCGTTCAGCGCCGACCCGTCGTCCTCGGCGGGCTTGGAGAACTTCACGAACGGCCGGGTGTTCTCAGCGTCCCACAGGTTGATCGAGAACGACTGACCGCCGATGATCAACCGGTGCGTGACCGCGGTGTTGTCGACGCCGATCCCGATCAGCACCGGCTCCATCGACAGCTGGGTGATCCAGCTCGTCGTCATGGCGTTGCGGGTGCCGTCGTGCGCCGAGCCCACCAGGGCCAGCGCGTTCGGGATTTTCCACGTGACACGGTTGAGCAGTTCGTCGTCGAGCGCCATGCGCCGAACCTAGGTCGGGTCGCGACGGGAGGCGGCAGTGTGTGCCTGAGCCACTCTTGCGTTCAGGCGGGCGGTCGCACGAGGAGTCGCAGCGCCTCGGTGAGTGGGATCCGGGTTCCGGTTCGCAGGAGCGTGAACTCGTAGACCCGGGCCGCGAGGCTCACGACGAGGAACGCCGTGACTGCCAGGAGTGCCAGCGCGAGCGCGATCAGCCAGGTGGACGCCTCTCCCTGCGCCGTGACCACCGGGAGGGAGAACGGCGACGTGATCGGGACCACCGCTGAGATCTGCGCCAGCGTCGAGTCGGGGGCGCTGAGCGCCTGGAACGACAGGGCGTATCCGATGAAGATCGGGACGGTTGCGGGCAGGATCGCCTGCTGGGCGTCCTCCTGGCGGGACACCAGCGATCCGACGAGCGCGAAGAACGAGCCGAACATCGCGAACGCCAGCATGAACACGACGAACAGCAGTGGGAGCGATGCGTACGCCGACAACGGGACGTCGCGGAACCCCGAGACCGCCAACGCCGCGGCGAGGCCGGCGGCGATGATGATCACGTGGAGGGCGGCGAGGACGCCGATCCCGACGATCTTTCCGGCGAGCAGCGACGAGGGTCGCACGAGCGACAGAAGGATCTCGACGATCCGGCCGGCCTTCTCCTCGATCACGACCATCGCGATCTGCGAGCCGTACATCTGCACGGCGAAGAACATCACGAAGATCGTCAGCGCGGCGATGACCGATCGGGCCGTGTCGCTGTCGTCGGGTGGGTCGACGAAGCGGACCGATGCGTCGATCGGTGCGTCGAGCTGTGCCACGACGTCGGCATCGAGCCCGAGCTCGGCGACCCGTGCATCGCGTTCGACCGACACCAGTGCATCGACCACGATCCCGTCGAGCAGGAAGCGCGGTTCCTCCTCCCACACCACCTCGATCGGGCCGTCTCCGTCGTCCGTTCGGACCACGGCCACGTCGACGTCCCCGTTCTGGACCGCGTCGTCGACCTCGTCGCTCGTGAGCTCGACCACCTCGATCTCCCAGGACTCGGGAGCGTTCTCGCCGAGCGACGAGGTCGTCGCGTCGTCGAGGTCGACCACGCCGATGGTCGCCCGGGTCGGGCCGTCGTCGTCGTCGCCCGAGAACGCCGCGGCGGCGACGACGGCACCGAGCGACAGGATCGCCAGCACGACGGTGGTGACGCGGTAGGCCTTGCTGCGACCTCGGGTCACGATCTCGCGCCGCGCGATCAACCGCCATGCGCCCGATCGGCGAGTGGCGGAGTCGGGCGTCGGCGCCGTGGTCGGGGCCGACGTCACCGCCGGCGGGGCGGAGTCGGTTCGTGTGTGGGGGTCGGTGGCGGTCATGTGCGACGGCTGTTCATCGGCGGAGGAGTTCGGTGAAGGCGTCGTCGAGCGACGGCGGCTCGAAGCGGAACGACGCGACGCGGCCGGCTCGGCTCGCCGACGACATCAGCACAGCCGGATCCGCATCGGCGTCGAGCACCGCCTGGGTGGTGCGCCGGAGCGTCCCGTCGCTGACGACGATCGGCTGACCGTTCGTGGCCGAGGGCGACGCGTCGTCGACCATCGGCTGCCAGGCGTCGGTGGTGGGGGAGGGGTCGGCCCACTCGACCCGCAGATGCCGCCGCTGCGATCCGGCTCGGATGTCGTCGACGTCGCCGTCGGCGATGGTGCGGCCGTGGTCGATGATCGTGACGTGCCGGCACAGGTCCTGCACCAGGTCGAGTTGGTGGCTCGAGAACACCACCGCCGTGCCGCGTTCGGTCTGCTCGACGATGATCTCGCGCAGCGTGTCGACGGCGAGGGGATCGAGTCCGGCGAACGGTTCGTCGAGGATGAGCAGAACCGGGTCGTGGACGAGCGCGACACAGAGCTGCACCCGTTGCTTGTTCCCGGTCGACAGCTCTTGGACCTCGTCGTCGCGCCGGCCGTCGAGACCGACCCGTTCGAGGAGGCGCTGGGCTCGGGTCGAGGCCTCCGACTCGTCGAGCCCCGCCAGCCGGCCGAAGTACGCGATCTGCTCATGGAGCCGCATCCGCTCGTAGACGCCCCGCTCCTGGGGCATGTACCCGAATCGGCGACGTGTCGACTCGTCGATCGGTGCGCCGTTCCAGCTGATCGTCCCCTGATCGAGCCCGATGAGCCGCATGATCGACCGCATCGTCGTCGACTTGCCGGCACCGTTGGGCCCGAGGAAGCCGACCATGGCTCCCGGCTCGACGCCGAGCGACACGCCGTCGAGCGCCACCAGGTCACCGAAGCGCTTGTGCAGATTCGAGACGGCGAGACCGCTCATGTCGTCATCCGGCGGGCGTCATCCGGCCATCGGCCCCGACGACCAGGGGGAAGCGTGCATCACCGTCGAGCGGCCCGCCGACGGCGAGGCCATCGGGCTCGTACGGCGGCGACACCTGCCAGGGTCGGGTGGCGAATGTGGCGTCGTCGCCGACCCACCGCAACGACACGGCTCGCCGACGCGTCGCAAGATGGTTGCCGGGAGCATCGTGGAGCGTACGGAAGTGGAACGCGACCACGTCGCCGGGCTCGACGTCGAACGTCACCACGCGGTGGGTGTCGGGGTCGTCGGCGATCTCGGAGTCGAGGTCGGGGACCACCTCGAATCGGCCGCCGCCCGGCGCGTACGACTCGTGGTCGACGAAGCGTCGGGGGACGAACCACCGATTCCAGCGATGTGACCCGGCGAGGAACCGGAGACCGGTCTCCTCGGGGACGGGGTCGAGTGCGATCCACATGCTCACGGTCTGGTCGCCGTCGAGGCAGTAGTACGGCTGGTCGTGATGCCACGGTGTGCGTTCGGCGGCGCCCGGTTCCTTCACGAGGACGTGTTCGTGGAAGAACCGAACGGTCGACGACTCCATGAGCGAGCCGGCGATCTCGGCGAGTCCGCTCTCGAACGCCACACGTCGGTACGCCTCGACGTGCGGCCACGTGACGTAGTCGGACCAAAACCCGACGGCTTCGTTCTCGTCGGTGTACCAGTGCGACCACTCGCTGGGATGGGTGCGGTTGTGCTCGACTCCCTGGGCGAGGAGTTCGAGCCACGGTGCGTCGAGCGCGCAGCGCAGCACCGTGACCCCGTCGCGAGAGAACTCGTCGACCCGCTCGTCGATCGACGTCGTCGTCATCGACACGAGCATGCCACGTCCGATGACCCGATCCGCCGGGGCAGGGAACGCGGCTGATCAGTCGCCGGTCACTCGCCGGTCAGGGG
>JBCDAK010000224.1:0-7304 GCA_039185545.1 Actinomycetota bacterium | reverse complement strand
GTCGCCGGGTCCGACCTGGGGCTCTTGGTCGGACCGCGCGGACGGACACTGCTCGCGGTGCAGGATCTCACCCGAGTGGCAGCGCAGCGCCGCCTGGGAGACCAGACGACTCGGTTGCGCGTCGACGTCGGTGGATACCGCGAACGTCGGTCAGCGGCACTGGAGTCGTTTGCCGCCGCGGTCGCGGAGCAGGTGCGCGAGAGCGGCGGTGCGCGCGCGGGGGAGCCGATGGCGTCCGCCGATCGGAAGGTCGTCCACGATGCGCTCAACGACACCGACGGCGTCACGAGCCGGTCGGAGGGTGACGACCCGAATCGCTACATCGTGGTGGCCCCTGCCTGAACCCGTGACGGGCGACCGGGTCGCCGATGACGACGGCCGCGCCGAGCTGATGTCTCGGCGCGCGCGGCTCGCCGAGGTGTTGGAGGCAGCGCGGTCCCGCGGAGATCTGGGAGCCCGACCCGTGGAGTGGGTCGTCGATCACTCTCAGGCGTTCGTTCAGGCCCTGTCGTCGGTCGAAGGTCGTGTGGCCGATCTGGGCTCGGGCGCCGGTGTGCCGGGACTGGTGATCGCGGTGGAGCGACCGGACCTCGATGTGGTTCTCGTCGACCGACGGCGTCATCGCGCCGACCGCCTGGAGCTGGCCCGACGTCGGATCCCGGTGGAGAACGTCCAGGTCCGGTGTGTCGACGCGGAGCGGGTCGTCGCGGAGGATCCGAACTCGTTCGACGCCATCGTCGCACGGTCGTTCGGACCTCCTGAGGAGACGCTGGAGATCGCAGCGGCTCTGGTGCGACCTGGAGGCCGTGTGGTGTTGAGCGAACCTCCGCCGGAGGTGGAACGGTGGGACAGTTCGAGTATCGGGCGGAATCTCGGATTGACCGTGGTCGACCGGGGTCGCGTCATCGTGTTCCGGGCCGCCGATCTCCCTGGGTGATCGGCACGGGTGCACCGAGAGTGGGGCACGGCTCGGATGTTCCACGTGAAACCCCCGACCGGGCCGCCGTGCGACCCTGACTCCGTGAACCGGTGGGTGTTTCACGTGAAACCACCAATGCTCCACGACGGGATCCGCGTCCCCGAGGTGTCGGAGCCGTACGCTTCGGTCAATGGCATCGCCGTCTCGACCACTCCCGCGAGTCATCGCCATCTCGAATCAGAAAGGTGGTGTGGGCAAGACCACCACCACCATCAACCTCGGCGCCGCGCTCGCTGAGCTGGGACAACGCACACTGATCCTCGATCTCGATCCGCAGGGAAATGCGTCGACCGGCCTCGGTATCGAGAACCGTGGGCTCGAGCGATCGATGTACCACGTGCTCATGCAGGAGGACGTGCTCGAGAACGTCGTCGAGCCGACCGACGTCAAGAACCTCTTCGTCGCGCCCGCCTCCCTCGATCTCGCCGGTGCGGAGATCGAGCTCGTTCCCGCGTTCAGCCGGGAGCAACGACTCAAACAGGCGCTCCAGCCCGTACTCGATGACTACGACTACGTGCTCGTCGACTGCCCGCCGTCGTTGGCGCTCCTCACGGTCAACAGCCTCACGGCCGCCGACGAGGTGCTCGTCCCGATCCAGTGCGAGTACTACGCACTCGAAGGTCTCGGGCAGCTGCTGCGCCAGGTCGACCTGGTCAAGAAGAACCTGAATCCGGACCTCGACGTGACCACGATTCTGTGCACGATGTACGACGCACGAACGAAGCTGTCCGATGACGTCGTGAGTGAGGTCCGGGAGCATTTCGGTGAGAAGGTCCTCCGGGCGATCATTCCTCGATCGGTCCGGCTGAGCGAGGCGCCGTCCTTCGGCCAGCCGATCACCACCTACGACCCGCGATCTCGCGGCGCCATCGCCTATCGCGACGCCGCACAGGAGGTGCACAGTGTCTCGACGTAGCGGACTCGGGAAAGGCCTGAGCTCACTCATTCCCCAGGATGCGGCGACCTCGGAAGCCGGTGATGCCGTCCTCGTCGAGATCACGACCGCATCGATCACTCCGAATCCACATCAGCCGCGCGCGCACTTCGACGAAGACGCGCTGGTCGAACTCGCGGCGTCGATCGCCGAGATGGGAGTGCTCCAGCCGATCCTCGTTCGACCGCTCGGCGACGACCGGTACGAACTCGTGGCCGGGGAGCGTCGGTGGCGGGCGTCGCAGCGGGCCGGCCTCGCCACCATTCCCGCGATCGTCCGGACCACGACGGACACCAGTTCGATCGAGCAGGCGCTGGTCGAGAACCTCCATCGCGAGGATCTCACGCCACTCGAGGAAGCCGCGGCGTACCAGCAGCTGCTCGAGGACTTCGAACTGACGCACGAGCAGCTGTCCGGGCGCATCGGAAAGAGTCGATCGGCCATCACGAACACGATCCGGCTCCTCGGCCTGCCACCTGCCGTCCAGGCGTTGGTCGCCGACGGCCAGCTGTCCGCCGGTCATGCCCGTGCTCTCCTCGGAACCCCCGATCGGCGCCGCCAGGAAGAACTGGCGACGCAGGCCGTCGACGACGGCTGGTCGGTTCGCCAAGTCGAGCGCGCGGTGCGTGGCGACGACGAGGACATGTCGGAGGCCGACGCGCCTGGCGAGCAGCCGATCGACTCGTCGACGAACGCCGACGAGTCGATCGATGGTGCGGGTCTGACGCCGGCGACGAGACTTCGCCCGCCCGGCCTCCTCGAGTTGGAACAGCTTCTCGCCGACCACCTCGACACGCGTGTCGCTGTCACTCTCGGCGCGCGGCGCGGTCGGATCGCGATCGACTTCGCCGACCTCGAGGACTTGGAACGCCTCTACCGTGCCATGACCGGGTGAGGACCACGTTTCACCCTCGACCTCAGACACAGATCGAGGTTGAGGGACGGTGCCCGGTTCTCCACATGACCTCACCGTCGAGCAGAACTCGATGGCGGGAATTCCCACTCACACCACCCATTCGACCACTCAACGTGTGATCAGACGTCACCTCGGTCACATAAAGCAAGGTTTCCTCAAGGTGACGTCGAGAGAAACACACAGCCTGGGGATCGAGCTGTGGACAACGCGCCGAATTCCGGAACGTCGGGACCGGAATCGCGACGCACGGTGACGTGGTCCCACGTTCTGCGACCGATTGCGGTGGATGACGGCCGTCGCGCCCTCCGTGTCCACACCCGATGCCACCACCGTCACCCGAGCGACACTCCGTGGTCACCGAGCCGGATCGACGCCGGGCACCGTGACGTCCGAGACCGGCGTCTCGGACCACGACGTGATCGCGTCGACGACGCCGTGCGTGATCGGTTCGATCCGTGCGACGACGTCGCGCACCGGACCCCAGGAGCACAACACCGCCGGCATCCGGGTCTCGCGGAGGACCGGAAGTCGCATTCCGACCACGTCGGGCGCGCCCGAATCACGCGCGCGGAGCGTGGTGGCCAGCTCGGTGGCCAACGCGCGTCCGCCGAGCGACTCGAAGGCGGGCACGGCGAAGTAGGCGATCCGTGCGGCCGGCTCGACGCGGGCCTCGAACCCGATGTAGAGCGACGCGCCGAACCGATTGGCCGCCGCAGCCTGGGCCGCGGCTTCGTACTCGTCGGTCGAGATGACGGTGGCGCCACGCTCCCGAAGAGCACGTGCCAGCGAACGCCCCAGCGCGCTGAGCCCGCCGAACTGCCCCACGACGATCCGCTGCGAGCGCATCGAGGCGTGCAACCGGGCCGATTCCTCTTCACGAAGGTTCGCCACGCCGGGGCCGCTTCCGCTCTGGCGGGCCATGAGGCGGAGCACGCGCACCGTCTGTGACCCGCAGATCCCGTCGGCCATGACGCCGGCGTTGCGCTGGAAGTCTTCGAGTGCCCGGGAGGTGGCTGGGCCCATGATCCCGTCGGGGCGTCCGCAGTCGAATCCGATCTGGTTCAGCGACTGCTGGAGGTCGGCGACATCGTCCCCTCGCAGCATGGGCGCGCCGAGCGAGAGGAGGCGGTCACCCAGTCGGTATCCGGCCTCGACCAGGGCCCTCCAGGTCTGTTCGTCGCAGACTCCGGTGGCGTCGAGGCCACGTGCGGCCTGGAATCCCGAGACGGCGAACTCGGTGGCGGCGCAGTACGAACCCGCCTCGGCGCCATCGGGCGGAAACCCGGCGGCACCGAGGCGGCGTTGTAGATCTCGAATGGGTTCGCCGAGATGGCCTCGGCTCAGGGGGAAGTGGCGAGGAATCCGTCGATCTCCTGCAGCAGGGCGCCCTTGCTGAGCGCACCGGTGACCCGGCCTACTGGCTCACCGTCCTTGAACATGATCATCGTGGGAATCGACATCACGTTGTAGTCGAGGGCGGCCTGCTGGTGATCGTCGATGTTGATCTTGGCGATGGCGAAGTCGTCGGATCGCTCACCGGCGATCTCTTCGAGAATCGGGGCGATCTTCTTGCACGGACCGCACCATTCGGCCCAGAAGTCGACCAGAACCGGCTTGTCGGCCGATGCGACGGTCTCCTTCAGCGTGTCGAGCGAGAGATCGTTGATTCCGTTGGCCATGGGAGGTTCCTTTCGAACGCGGGACACAGCGTACAACCGCACCTGCGGTCCGCTATTCCCCGACGACGTTCGCTCAGGAGTGGAGCGTCTCGAGGTACCGCTCGGCATCGAGCGCTGCCATGCATCCCGATCCCGCGGCCGTGATCGCCTGGCGATAGACGTCGTCCTTGACATCGCCGCAGGCGAAGACACCGGGGATGTTCGTGATGGTCGACTCGGGCTGGGTCCGGAGGTAGCCGGTGGACTCGTCCATGTCGAGGACGCCTCGGAACAGATCGGTGTTCGGCTTGTGGCCGATGGCGACGAAGAGCCCGGTGACGTCGAGTGTTCCCGCCTCGCCGGTCTGGGTGTTCTTCGTGGACACCCCGGTCACGGTCGTCTCGCCGTGGATGTCGGTGACCTCGGTGTTCCACAGGAACTCGATCTTCGGGTTCGCGAAGGCACGGTCCTGCATGATCTGCGAGGCGCGGAGCTCGTCGCGGCGGTGGACGATGGTGACCTTGTCGGCGAACTTGGTGAGGAAGTTCGCCTCCTCCATCGCCGAGTCACCACCGCCGACGACCGCGATCTCGTGACCGCGGAAGAAGAAGCCGTCGCAGGTGGCGCAGGTCGAGAGGCCGTGGCCGATCAGCCGCTCCTCGGCCTCGAGGCCCAGCATCAACGACTGAGCGCCGGTCGCGACGATGATCGAGTGGGCCTGGAACTCGCCCTCGCGGGTGGTGAGGGTGAACGGTCGCTGTTCGAAGTCGATCGACATCACCTTGTCGGTGATGATCTCGGCGCCGAAGCGCTCGGCCTGGGCCCGCATGCCGGTCATCAGCTCGGGACCCATGATCCCGTCGGGGAAGCCGGGGAAGTTCTCGACGTCGGTGGTCAGCATCAGCTGGCCGCCCGGCTGGTCGGAGGAGGACGACGGCTCACCCTCGATCAGCAGCGGCGACAGGCTGGCGCGGGCGGTGTAGATGGCGGCGGTGAGCCCGGCCGGGCCCGATCCGATGATGACGACGTCGCGGACGTCGGACGCGGACTCGCTCATGTGAGGTCTCCTCGGTGGACACCGACGATCGGTGTCGATCTCGATGGTGGGGTGAACGGCGGTGGGCGCCGCCCCGTCACCAGCGGGGGATCAGCTGCTGGTGCCGGAGTTGCGCTTCCTGAAGAGCAACAACCCGACGAGGCTCAAGATTCCGCCGATGAGGAAATAGCTGATGTACACCGCCCGACCCTGGTCGGTGAACGGCTCGACGATCGCCTGCAGTCCACGGGTGGCACCGATCAGCAACAGGACCAGCGCGAGCATCCCGAGGAACGCGGCGAGGATGCCGAAGACGAGGCCGCGAGCGGCCAGGACGGCCGGCTTCGTGGTCTTCGACCGGACCTGATCGACCAGGCGGACCACCGTGTCGGTGGTGTCGTCGGCCCAGTTCGGATCGGTCAGCGGGTTTCCCGGCATGCGTGGAGACTAGCGATGCCGCCGGACCCCTCGGAACTCCCTCGATCGACGTGGGGAGGACGGTCCCGCTCAGTTCTCCGAATCGGCCTGTGCGCGCGCCTGGAAGTCGGCCTCGCTGGGCAGAGCCGTCGCGGTGACGATCTCGCAGTCGATGTCGACGGCGATCACCTCGCCGACGGTCTCGCCGTCCACGATCTCGACGTCGACGACACCGACCAGGACCTCGATCGTGACGCTGTCGGAGGACGCTCGTTCCTCGGAGTCGTCGACGGCATCCGGGTCGGCCGACGGATCGGCGACCGATCCGTCGAGTGCAGCGACGTCGAGCAGTGCGGGTCCGGCGACGAACGCGAAGTCGAAGGCGTCGCGACAGCGGAGCACGGTGGAACGCTCGGGGTCGATCGTGGTGGCCGAGGTGGTGTTGGCGGGCTCATCGGCGGATGTGGACCCGTCGGCGTACGTCGCCTGGGCGCCGAAGTCGCCCAGATCGACGTCGTCGACCAAGATCGGGAGGGCGATCTCCGGTCCGGGCGAGGGCTGCACGCCGCCGTCGTCGCTGGCGTCGCTCTCGGGAGCGGCCACGGCTCCGTCGTCGCTGGACTCCTCTTCGTCCATCGCCTCCTCGTCGGCGGACTCCTCTTCGTCCATCGCCTCGTCCTCCGCCTCGATGGCGTCCTCAGCATCGGCGGATGCCGTGTCGGTGAAATCGGCCTCGGCTTCGTCGCCGGCGTCGTCGGTCTCGAGGAGCGCGCGATCGTCTCCGTCGGCAGCATCATCACTGTCGACGTTCAGGGGGAGCTCGATCTCGGCCAGCGCGTCACCGGAGTCGGCCTCCGTCGCCCCCTCCGATGACTCGACGGCGAGGTCGGCATCGTCGTCGGCGTTCTGGGTGGCCCGGAAGACCGCAAGGCCACCGACCACGAGCAGCAGGGCTGCGGCGGCGCCGAGCAACCACTGGCCGATCGGGCGAGGCGCCGAGCCGGATCGTCGTGCGCCGAGCGGCGTCGGCGTGGTGATCGCGGCAGCGGCGGCGTCGTCGAGGCCCGCGGCCGGGATCGCCTCACCCGACCGTTCGGCCGGCGACATGCGGTCGAACACGTCGAGCGCGGCGGCGAGATGCGACTCGCGGATCGACAGCGACGCCTCCTCGGTGGACGTCGACACGAGCGCTCGGACGATCCGCAGTCGTTCGACCTCCGCGAGCAGCTCGGGATCGGCCTCGACACGTGCGATCTCGGCCGCGTCGACGGCGGCGTCGAGATAGGCGCTGGCCACCTCCGTGAGCTCGGGGTAGGGGGTCGGGTCACTCATGTCGGATGGTTTGGACGTTCTGAGGTGCGGGT
>JBCDAK010000223.1:0-7411 GCA_039185545.1 Actinomycetota bacterium | reverse complement strand
CTGACGCCCCTCTGGTCACGCGGTCGCCGTTCACCCGGACCGCAGGGGGTCAGGTCGAGGACTCCGGCGGAGCGGGGCGCGGCGGAGGTAGCCGGTCGGGATCGGTCACTGCGTGTTCGCCGTGGCCGGTGTGCTCGGCGCGGGCGGCCGGTTCGGTGAACGCCGTGGGACTCGGCTGGGCGGTCACGACGCGTGCGGCGAGCAGGGTGCTGATCGGAACCGATGCGATGAGCCCGATCGACCCCACGAGGGCGCGGATCACCTCGGTGGCGACGACCTCGCGGGTGAGGACCGATCCGACGCTCTGGCCGGCCTCGCGGAAGAGCAGCAGCAGGGGCATCGCCGCACCGGCGTAGGCGAGGAACAACGTGTTCACGGTGGACGAGATGTGGTCCCGCCCGATGCGCAGCCCGCGGGCGTAGAGCTGCCGCCAGGTCTGTGCGGGGTCACCGCGATGCAGCTCCCACACCGCGGAGACCTGGGTCACGGTGACGTCGTCGAGCACGCCGAGCGAACCGATGATGATGCCCGCCAACAACAGGCCGCGAGGATCGATCTCGGAACCCAACGCGTCGAGGAATCCCACCGACTCGTCGGCGAGGCCGGTGAGACTCGACGACACGACGAACAACCATGCGAGGCCACCCGTGATGGCGAGGCTCGCGAGCGACGAGAGCAGCGCGGTCGCGGTGGCAGCGGTGGGCCCGTGAGCGAGGAACAGCGCGAGATACGCGATCACGCTGGCCGACACGAGGGCCACGAGCACCGAGCTCCGCCCGTCGAGCACCGCCGGCAGGGTGAACCCGACGATCACGACGAGGCTGGCCGCGAGCCCCGCGATGGCTCCCAGGCCGCGCCAACCGCCGAGCACGAGGATCGCCACGACGAACAGCAGCACGAGCAGGAGCATCGACGTCGATCGCGGGAAGTCGAAGAAGGAGATAAGGAGTGTGCCGTCGACGCCCTGGTCGATGAGCACCAGCACGTCGTCGCCGTCGTCGATCGGCGTCGACGGGTCGATCTGCCAGTCGAGTCGTTCGCCGGCGAACGCCCCCTCGTCGGGCACGATCGTCAGCTGCGTGCACGGCAGGACCGGATCGAAGTCGCACGGCACCTCGACGGAGGCGACGACGCGAGCGCGGATCGGGTCGGCTTCGAAGCCGAGCGGGTCGATCGTGGCGGCGTCGGAGCCGCCGGTGCGGAGCACGACGAGGCCGACGAGGACCACCGCTCCGATGGCCACCACCGCGATCCACAGGAGCCGTCGGACGCGTTCGTCGACGGCGTCGTCGGACGCGTCGGCGCCGTGTGAGTGACCGGCTCCCATCGGGTCAGTCTCGTCGCCGGCCGGCTCGCCCCGGGGGATGGGCGCATCCGGTGCGGAGGGCGGTATCAGCGCCCGCGCCGGCCCGGTTCTGCGACACTGCCGCATGCCCGCTCCGGACAACGGCGACGGCGACGAGTACCTCCGACGCATCCTCAACGCGCGGGTCTACGACGTGGCCATCGAGACCCCGCTCGACGAGGCGACGAAGCTCGGCGGTCGCATCGGCAACCGTGTGCTGCTCAAGCGTGAGGACCTCCAAGAGGTGTTCTCGTTCAAGCTGCGCGGCGCGTACAACAAGATGGCCGGTCTCACTCCGGCCGAGCGCGAGCGCGGGGTGATCGCCGCATCGGCGGGCAACCACGCGCAGGGGGTGGCGCTCGCCGCACGACACCTCGGATGTCGCGCCGTCATCGTCATGCCGTCGACCGCGCCCGAACTCAAGATCGAAGCGGTCCGCGATCGCGGCGCCGAGGTGGTCCTCCACGGTGAGACGTTCGACGACGCCCGGCACCATGCCGAAGAGCTGATGCGGACCGAGGGGCTCACGTTCGTCCATCCGTTCGACGATCCCGATGTGATCGCCGGGCAGGGCACCATCGGGATGGAGATCCTCCGCCAACACGGTGACCCGATCGACGCCGTGTTCGTCGCGATCGGCGGTGGGGGCCTCATCGCCGGGATCAGCGCCTACGTCAAGCAGCTCCGGCCCGAGACTCGGATCATCGGGGTGCAGCACGACGAGTCGGACGCGATGGCGCGGTCGCTCGAGGCCGGCGAGCGCATCACGCTGCGCGACGTCGGGCTGTTCGCCGACGGCACGGCCGTGAAGCAGGTCGGCTCCGAGACGTTCCGGCTCGTTCGGCAGTTCGTCGACGACGTGATCATCGTCGACACCGACGAGACGTGCGCGGCCATCAAGGACGTGTTCGAGGACACCCGCACGTTGCTCGAACCGGCGGGAGCACTGGCGATCGCCGGAGTCAAGAAGTACGTCGAGCAGACCGCCGCCATCGGCGAGACGCTCATCGCGGTGTCGTGCGGGGCGAACATGAACTTCGACCGTCTGCGGTTCGTCTCCGAACGGGCAGAGGTCGGCGAGCGGCGCGAGGCGGTGTTCGCCGTGACGATCCCCGAGCGGCCCGGCAGTTTCCGGCGATTCTGCGACCTCGTGGGGAATCGCAACGTGACCGAGTTCAACTATCGGATCAGCGACGACGAGGACGCCCACGTGTTCGTCGGCGTCGCGATCTCCGGTCCGACCGAAGCCGCGACGCTGACCAGTGACCTGGCCGGAGCGGGATTTCCGGTGCTCGACCTCACCGACGACGAGCTGGCGAAGGTCCATCTCCGTCACCTCGTCGGTGGTAAGTCGGCGCTCGCGCGGGACGAGGTGCTGTATCGGTTCGAGTTCCCGGAACGTCCCGGGGCACTCGCCCGCTTCCTCGCCGCGATGCGACCCGATTGGAACATCTCGTTGTTCCACTACCGCAACCACGGGTCCGATCACGGCCGTGTGCTCGTCGGGATGCAGGTGCCCCCGTCCGACAACGACGCGTTGCGATCGTTCCTCGACACGCTCGGCTATCGATGGTGGAACGAGTCGGCGAATCCCGCCTATCGCTTGTTCCTCTGACGACGCCTCGGTCGACGGCTGCGACGCCGCTGCGGCGTGCGGCTCGGCGGCGTCGGCCGGCCGGGTGGCTCCGGCGGTGGGAGCGGCGGTCCGACCCGCGGCGTCTCGGGCGGCGGGAGACGCAGACCCGCCGGCTCGGTCGTCCCGGGTGGCAGGAGCGATGGTGAGTCGAGTCGGGGTGGCGGAAGGGGTTGCGGTGGCGCCGGCGGTTCGACCGGTGGGGTCGGGGAGGCCTTCACGGCGCTCGGGAGGAAGAAGGCTGCCGCCACGATGATGAGTCCCGACAGGGCGAAGGTCTCCCGGAGTCCCACCACGCTGGCGAAGAGACCACCGATCGCCGCTCCGATCGGCATGCCGACGAACACGAGGAACCGGTAGCTCGATCCGACACGACCGAGCAGCTCGTCGGGGATCAGTCGCTGACGCAGTGCGAGCGTGAGCACGTTCCAGACGAGGATCGCGGCGTACTGCGCGGCGAGGAGTCCGCCGACGACGACGGCGTTCGACGAGACGGAGATCGCGATGCCGGTGACGCCGGCGACGACGACGGCGATGGTGAGCACTCGTCGGAGCGGCTGGTCGCGGAGGCGAGGGGCGATCCCGGAGCCGATGATCCCGCCGATCGCGGCAGGAACGAGGAGCAGACCGAATCCGGTCGGGCCCAGCCCGAGGATCTCCTGAGCGAAGAGCACGAGGACCGATGACGCGATGAAGCTCGCCGTGCCCAGGACCGTCGACACGAGCGCGAGGTTCCGCAGCAGTGGCTGATTCCAGAGCCAGCTCATGCCGGCACGGATCTCGGAGGTCATGCGCCGGCGTCGTGGCATGCCGTCGACGTCTGCCGTCGGCGTCGGGCGGAAAGAACCGCGGATCGAGAGCGCGAGGAGCGCGGCGAGCGTGAAGCTCACTGCGTCGACACCGAAGGGGAGCCACAGCGCCGCGGCGAACAACACGCCTCCGAGTGGAGGTCCGATGAGTGCGTCCAACGTGAGCTCGGTGGCCGAGAGAACGCCGGCGCTCCGTTCGAGATCGTCCTTGTCGACGAGGGAGGGGACGAGTGCCATCGACGAGCTGTCGACGATCGACTCGGCCGACGACAGCAACGCCGCGGCCGCGAACACGGCGACGATCGTGGCGTTGTCGGTGGCGACGAGGACGGCGAGGACGGTGACGATGACGGCCCGCGCGAGGTCGAGTCCGACCCGGAGCTTCCTGCGGTCGTAGCGGTCGGCCCAGGCGCCGCCGGGGAGGATGAAGATCAACCAGGGCACGCGCTCGGCGATGGCGACACCGGCGACCAGTCCCGGATTCCGGGTCAGTTCGGTGGCGAGCAAGGGAAGTGCGGTCGAGCGGACGCCGTCGCCGAGGTTGGAGACCGCCGTCGCCGCCCACAAGAGGCGAAAGCGTGACGGAAACGGCCGCATCGGACGCGCAGCGTACGCGTCGAGCGCTCGCCCGAGCACGGTCAGCGGTACTGTCGCCGCGATGGCTGACGACAGTGCGGAGATGGAGGGCCGAGTCGCGATCGTGACCGGATCGTCGAGTGGCATCGGGGAGGAGGTCGCCCGGCGCCTGAGCGGCCTCGGGGCCTCGGTCGTCGTGAACTCGTCGTCGTCGGTCGAGGCCGGCGAGGCGGTGTCACGGTCCCTGCCGGGGGAGTCGACCTACCTCCAGGCCGACATCGCCGATCCCGAGCAGGCGCACGTCCTCGTCGATCGGACGATCGAGCGGTTCGGGCGGCTCGACTACCTGATCAACAACGCCGGGTGGACCACCGTCGTCCCGCACGAGGACCTCGACGCCCTCACCGACGAGATCTTCCGCAAGACGTTCGACGTCAACGTGTTCGGGACCTGGTGGCTGACCAAGAAGGCGATCCCGTTCCTCCGCGAGTCCGACGACGCCAACATCGTCAACATCACCTCGATCGCCGGCGTGCGTCCTGTCGGGTCGTCGATGGCGTACTCGATGACCAAGGCGGCGCTCAACCAGATGACACTCCTGCTCGCCAAGTCGTACGGACCCATCCGGGTCAACGCCGTGGCGCCCGGGCTCGTGGCCACGCCGTGGACCGCCGATTGGGACGCTCAGCACGCAGCGATCGCCGCGGCGGCCCCCGTGCCACGATCGGCCACACCCGAGGACTGTGCCGAGGCGGTGCTCGGCCTGATCCGGACCAAGTATGCGACCGGCGAGATCTTCGTGGTCGACGGGGGGATCACCCAGAAGATGTGACGCTGCGGTCCGCCGCGGCTGGGCCGAGCGGGACCGCGGTGACGACCTCGTGGCCGCGTTCCTCGGGTTCGTCGTCGATCAACTCGGCGGGGAACCCGTCGGTCGTCACCGTCAGACCGGTCGACTCCTCGAGGCGGCGGATGATGTCGTCCGACCAGGCCCCACCGCCGAATCGGTCCGCCCCGTCGCGGAAGATGTCGATCACGAGCGGGTTCAGTTCGAGCGGCACGTGATGGTCGTCCGCGATGGACTGGAACAGTCCGATGTCCTTGAGAACGAGATCCATCGTGAAGCCGATGTCGCGTGAACCATTGAGGATGAGCTGGCTCTCGGTCTCGTGCACGAACGAGTTGCCGCTCGAGATCCGAATGGCCTCGAAGGTGGTGGCGAGGTCGAGTCCCGCACCGGCCATGGTGGTGAGCGCTTCGGTGACGGCGACGAGGTTCACCGTGGCGAGGTAGTTCGTCATCACCTTCAGGACCGACGCGGTCCCGATGTCGCCCGTGTGGAGGACCCGGCGACCCATCACCGTGAGGAGCGGGAGGGCGCGCTCGAACGTGGCGCGGTCGCACCCCGCGAAGATCGAGATGTTCCCGGTGTCGGCGCGGTGGCAACCGCCCGAGACGGGGCAGTCGATCGTCGAGCCGCCACGATCGGCGACGAGCTGTGCGAGTCGGGCGACCTCGCTGGCGTCGGTCGTCGACATCTCCATCCAGATCGACCCGGGTGTGATGCCTGCGAGCACACCGTCGTCCGCCTCCATGACCGCCGCCGACGCAGCCGGCGACGGAAGGCAGGTGACGACGACGTCGACGCCCTTCGCGAGCTCGGACGGCGTCTCGGCCCAGGCGGCGCCGCCGTTCAGGAATGGTCGCGCGGCGGCGGGATCGAGGTCGCGTACGACGAGGTCGACGCCGTTGCGGAGCAGCGAGCCGGCGAGCTTGCCGCCGACGTTCCCGAGTCCGATGAAGCCGACGCGCAGGGTGGGCGGAGCGATGTCGTTCACCGGCGGATCATCGCAGCTGCGTGACCTGCGCCTCGACGATCGCCGACGCATCGAATCCGCCATCGGCCAGGAGGCGGGCGACCAGCCGGGTCCGACAGAACGCGTCGAGCCCTCGGGCTCCGGTCCCAGCGGTGGAGGCGTCCGCCTGGTCGCCGTGGTTCAGCGGTCGGCACCGAACACGCCGCGGCGACGACCCGTCGCTCTCCTCCGGCGACGCTCCGGGCGGAGCAGCGACCACAGTCCGACGGCGACGAACGGACCGAACGCAACGGCGATCAGCCACATCGAATCGAACGCGCCGTCGATCGAATCAGCGTCCCTCCACGCTCGGCGAGACGGATCCCCCGCTCGGTTCGGACTCCCCGGGCGCGATCCTGTCGAGGTGGACGTTCGCTGGCGAGACCAGGTGCTCCAGACCGTGTGGACGAGTCGCCTCCTGCTCGAACCGCTCCGGGTCGAGCATGCAGAGGAGATGGTGGCGGTGCTCGCCGACGACTCGTTGTACGAGTTCACCGGCGGCTCGGCGCCGACGATCGAGCAGCTGACGGCGAGGTATCGACGGCAGGTCGCCGGGTCGGACCGTGACGACGAGTCCTGGCTCAACTGGATCGTTCGTCGGATCGACACCTCCCAGGCCGCCGGATTCGTTCAAGCCACCGTGGTGGGCGACGCCGCCGACGTCGCCTGGCTGGTCGCGACCACGCAGCAGCGCCAGGGCGTCGCGCGGGAGGCCGCCGGGATGATGCTCACCTGGCTCGCCTCCCACGGCGTGTCGCGGTGTCGGGCTCACATCGCTCCGGACCACGTGGCGTCGGCGAGGGTGGCCGAGGTGCTCGGCCTCACACGCTCCGGTGACACCGATGACGCCGGCGAGGAGGTGTGGACCGGCACCGCACCGTTCCCGCCCCCCGACTGACCCCGGTCAGCACGACGGCTCCGGCCGTTCGTGCCAGCGCATGTCGACGATCGTTCGGGATGTGCTGACGTGAGCGAGGCCGGATCTCGATCGGATGTCGCCGGGTTCGTGTCAGCGCATGTCGGCGAACATGCGGGATGTGCTGACGTCAGCGAGGGGCCGCCGGGTTCGTGTCAGCGCATGTCGACGATCGTGCGGGATGTGCTGACGTGAGCGAGGGGCCGCCGGGTTCGTGTCAGCGCATGTCGGCGAACATGTGGGATGTGCTGACGTGAGCGAGGCTGGGTTCGATCG
>JBCDAK010000222.1:0-7420 GCA_039185545.1 Actinomycetota bacterium | reverse complement strand
GGGTCATCCGTGATGATCTGCGCGAGATCCTCGCTGGAGTACTGGGTGACCGCCAGCACGTCGCCGGTCAGCTCCTCCCCCATGGTTTCGAGCGAGATCTCGATTCCGAAGTTGAAGTCGTCCGGCGCCTGCGGACCGACGATCTCCAACCCCAGCTCACCCAGTAGATCGGCCGCGACCGTTCCAGCGTGCAGCGCGAAGATGGCTCCCGCCGTCGCATCGGGTGATGCGACCGACAGCGTCGGAGGAGCGTCGCCGGCATCGAACGCATCGATGGATGCCTGAAGATCGGCGACCGCCTCGTCGCCCCTGCGCTCATCGCCGGCGAGCAGCGCAGCGATGCGCACCTGCTCCGAGAAACCGCCGTCCGGAATCACGACGAGCGGAGCTCCGATCCCCTCGAGTCCCTCGAAGGCCGTCTCGAAGTTCTGGTACGTGAAGAACACGTCGGGCTCGAGCGCGGCGAGCGCCTCGATCGGTGGATCGCCGTACGGAAACACCTGTGGCGGCTCGGCGCCGAGAGCATCGATGGCGTCGAGCTGATACGGCAGCGGGTCGGCGAACCCGAAGACGGCGATCGGCACGATGCCGACTGCGAGAAGAGAGTCGAGATCCTGGAAGCTCGACAGCGTGACGACCCGCTCGGGCGGCGCATCGAGCTCGATCGTCGATCCGACGTGATCCACGAACGAGATCGCCGACGCCGAAGCCGACTCCGACGCGGGTTCCGAGCCGACGACCGACTCGCCATCGACGTCCGTCATGGCGTCCGAGACCTCGGCGTCATCGCTCGTCTCGCGGGACGCTCCAGCGTCATCGGTCGCGACCGGCTCGTCGGCGGCCTCGCTGGCAGGTGCGGTGCTGTCCACGTCGAATCCACTTTCATCGGAGCCACATGCGGCGAATGCGAGAACGAGCGCCGCCGCGATGACGACTCTCGATGTGGCGGTCTTCCACTCTCGGGAGGTGTTGGTCATCACCCGCTCGAGCATCATCGTCGCCCGGGGATCGATCGGCCAATCAGGGTGACTCGGCGGACAGGATCCCGCCAGCGTTGCCTCCGACCGCCGACGCAGCGACCCCCTCGCTGTAGGCCGACGGACAGATGTCGTGCGCCCGCTTGAACGCTTTCAAGAACGAGTTCCGGCGGTCGTAGCCGCAGCGTCGAGCCACGACGGAGACGGGAAGTCCGGCCTGGAGTAGCGCCCGAGCGTGACGCATCCGGATCTCGAGTCGCCACGCCGCGAAGGACGACCCCGTCTCGCGGGCGAACAGTCGTCGCAGCGTTCGCTCGCTCGCCCCGACCCGCACTCCCCATTCGACGAGGTCGTGAGGAAGCGCCGGATCAGAGGCGAGCGCCTCGGCGATCGACCGAGCGCGGGGATCCGTCGGGTAGGTCATGGGCGGTTCCACCTGACGGAGCGCCTCGACGATCAGCTCGATCGCCGACGACACCAGGCCGCCGGCCCACGGACGCCCCGCCTGGTTCTGGAGGACGGCGACCATCGGACGGAGCGGCTCCGACGTGTGCAACAGAGCGGTTCTTTCGAGGGACTCGTGATCGGAGTCAGCGACGACTGCGAGGCAGGTCACGGCGGTGTCGCCGGGAAGGGACCATCGCCCTCCTCGGGCGACCCAGAGGCCCACGTCGGTCGAGATCGGATACGACACGCCACCGCATTCGACGTCGGTCGACGACTCGGTCGCCCAGAGGACCGCATGATGGCCGGGTGCGTAGATCGACCCGCCGGGAGTTGCCGGTGACCGGAGTTCGCAGACGAACGACACGGTGAGCCCCTGCGCGGAGCGGAGGCCGACGTGGGTTTCCCGTCGACGGACCCATCCCGTCGGGAGATCGAACCCCAGGGCGAGTTCGGTCTCATCGGGCATCCCACATCGTAAACCCTGCCGTTTGTTCGATGAGAGGCACGGTGAACCACGATGGTCGGCTGAGCGCGCGCCCGAGGTGGATCCGAGCCGGCCGGGCGACCACTTATAGCTTCCAACCGACATGGCCGACCATCCGTCCGAACGTCCGCTGGAGGTGGTCCGCTCGGCCGCGAGGGGGCGCCGGCGCGACATCGCGGTCGGGTCGGTGTTCGTGATGCTGCACCAGGCATCCGAGGCGCTCGTGCCGATCGTGATCGGGTTGGCCATCGATCGTGCGGTCGCGACCGGGGACGGCGCCGCGCTGGTGCGGTGGATCGCCGTCTTCGCCGCCGTGTTCGGCTTCCTGACGACCGCGGGTCTGGTCGGGTACTACACACTCGAACGCGCCCAGCTCTGGATCGCACACGATGTCCGACAGCTCGTCGTCGCCCGCGTCCTCGACCCGCGCGGCGGCATCCACGACCGCCCGGGCGACGTCGTGAGCTTGGCGTCGGACGACGCCGAGACGGTCGGCGCCGTCAGCTGGTCGCTCGGGCTCGGCCTCGGGGCGATCCCGGCGCTGATCGGCGGGACGGCGTTCCTGCTCGTCACCTCGGTGCCGCTCGGGCTCGTGGTGGTCGTGGGCGTGCCGGTCGTCGTCGCGGCGGTCGGCGTGCTCAGCCGTCCGCTCGTCGGTCGCAGCGAGCAGGAGCAGGCGGCAGCCGCCGCCGCAGCGGGAACGGCGACCGACCTGCTCGGTGGACTCGGGGTGGTGAAGGGACTCGGCGCCGAAGAGGCAGCGGCCGCTCGGTACCGCAACGACAGCCGGCGGTCCCTCACCGCACGACTGCGCGCCGCCCGGTTCTTCGCCGGGTACGAGGGAGCGACGATCGGCGTGAGCGGACTCCTGCTGGTCCTCGTCGCCTGGATCGGTGGTCGGCTGGCCGTCGACGGCGACATCACGATCGGTGAACTCGTCGCCGCCGTCGGGTTGGCGCAGTTCCTCATCGGGCCCCTGTCACTCCTCGTCGAGGCCGGCGGTCTGGCGGCGTCGGTGCGCGCCGCCGGACGTCGGGTGCGCACGTTGGTCGAGCGGCCCGTCGACGTCGACGACACGTCCGACCACCGGCCGACGGATCGAGCCGGTGCTCCTGCGCTCCGACTCGCAGGGGTCGCATCCGGTCCACTCCGGTCGATCGATCTCGACGTCGCGACCGGGTCGGTCATCGGCGTCGTCGCCGAGCCCGCCGAGGCGACCGAGATCCTCCGCATGCTCGGACGACGTCGGGACCCGACCGACGGTGCGGTGGAGGTGTTCGGGACCCTCGCTGCCGACTGGCCGATCGACGAGCTCCGGGACCGGGTCATGGTGTGCTCACACGACTCCACGCTGTTCGACGGTTCCGTGCGGGAACAGGTCTCCGTGCGTGCGATCGACCAGGAGCGGGTCGACGCCGCGATCACTGCGGCGACCGTCACCGAGGTCGCCGAGAAGCTCCGCGACGGTCTCGATTCGTCGGTGGGCGAACGCGGACGTCGCCTCTCGGGCGGGCAGCGACAGCGGGTGGTACTGGCCCGAGCGCTCGCGGCCGACACCGACGTGCTGGTGCTCCACGATCCCACCACTGCCGTCGATGCCACGACCGAACACGTCATCGCCGAACGCTTCGCACGGCTCCGGCGGAACCGGTCGACGACGGTCGTGGTCACCACGTCGCCGGCGCTCCTCGCCGTGTGCGACGAGGTCGTGGTCATCGCTGACGGGTCGGTCTCCCAGCGAGGGACACACGCCGACCTCCTCGACGATGCGGGGTATCGAGAGCGGGTGCTGCGATGACGGGCACGAGTGTCGATCTCCTGCCGATCGCCGACGGCCCCACGACGCGCCGCACCCTCGTTCGGCTGCTTCGACGGAGCCGCTTCCGGACGCTTCTCGCACTGGGACTCTCGGTGGCGGCGACGGTCGTCGGTCTCTTCGTCCCGCCGCTGCTCGGCCGAATCGTCGACGTCGTGATCGACGGAGGGTCGACGTCGGAGATCGACTCCCTCGCCGCCGGCTTGTTGATCGCAGCGGTCGCGCAGGCGGTGCTGAGCGCCATCGCGATCGTGCGCGTCGCCTCCCTCGGCGAGCACGTGCTCGCGAACGTCCGCGAAGACGTCGTCGAGCGAGTCCTCCATCTGCCGCTCGCCGACGTCGAAGCGGCGGGAATGGGTGACGTGGTCGCACGTGTGAGCGGCGACGTCGACGCGGTGTCGGACGCGACACGGGAAGCGATCCCGGAGTTGGTCGGCGCCGGCCTGACGATCGGACTGACCGTGATCGGACTGGGCATCCTCGACTGGCGGCTCGCACTCGCCGGCTTCGCCGTCGCCCCGATACAACTGCTGGCGACGCGCTGGTACCTGCGCCGATCATCGCCGGTCTACGCTGCGGAGCGTGTGGCCCTCGGCCGCCGGACCGGGTCGGTCACGGAGGTGATCGCCGGAGCGTCGACCGTCACGGCCCTGGGTCTCGGGGCCGCCCGATCGGCCGACGTCGCCGATCGCTCGGCCGAGGCGAACGAGTTGGCGCTGTCAGCCGCGCGAGTGCGAACCCGCTTCTTCGGCAGGTTGAACGGCGCGGAGTTCACCGGTCTGGCCACGGTGATCGCCGTCGGCTTCTTCACCGTGCGCGCCGACGCGATCAGCGTGGGAACCGCGACGGCCGGGGCCCTCTACTTCCACCGCCTCTTCAACCCGTTCAACAGCCTGCTCGGACTGCTCGACACCGCTCAGGATGCGACGGCGGCGTTCGCCCGCCTCGTGGGCGTGCTCGAGACCCCTGCACCGATCGAACGTGACGAGGCGGAGGAACCGGTCGACGGCTCGGTCTCACTCCGGGCGGTCGAGTTCGAATACGAGACGGGACATCCCGTTCTGCACGACGTCCACATCGACGTCGCCGATCGCTCGCAGACGGCGATCGTGGGCGAGAGCGGCGCCGGGAAGACGACCGTGGCCCGACTCGTCACCGGGATCGACACCCCGTCCTCCGGAGATGTCGAGATCGGACGAATCGACCATCGACGACTCGATCGAGCTCGCTGGCGCCACACGGTCAACCTGCTCACGCAGGACGCACACGTGTTCAGCGGGACGATCGCCGACAACCTGCGTCTCGTGGCGCCCGACGCCACCGACACCGAGCTCCGGGGGGCGCTCGAGGTCGTCGACGCCGCCGGCTGGGTCGACCGTCTCGACGACGGCCTCGACACCGAGGTCGGCGACGGAGGCCGAGAACTGTCGCCGGTCGAGGCAAGTCAGCTCGCGCTGGCGCGGGTCAACCTCTCGTCGGCCCGCGTCGTCGTCTTCGACGAGGCGACCGCCGAGGCGGGCTCGGCCGCGTCTCGCCAGCTCGACGCCGCGCTCGACGCGGTCGCAGAGGGGCGAACGTCGATCGTGATCGCCCATCGACTCGCCCAGGCTCGTGGAGCCGACTCGATCGTGGTCCTCGAGCGCGGACGGGTGGTCGAGAGCGGCGCGCACGAGGAACTCGTCAGCACCGACGGTCGATACGCGTCGCTGTGGAACGACTGGCATCGCAGCCGCCCGACCGACTGACGACGACATCATCCGAGGACAGGTCGGATTGTGATCGATCGATAGGGTCACCTGATGCGGTCTGATCGAACGCCGAGATGCCGACGGAGGCTCGTGTCGGCTGCCGTCATCGTCTCTCTCACGGTCGCGGCCTGCGGGGCGAGCGACGAGGCCGACGACGCCAGCGCGTCGGCCCTGAACTCGACGTCCGCTCCGTCCACCGACGAAGCCGTCGCCGAATCCGACGATCAGTCGAGCGCCAGCGGACCGTCCGACGACGAACCCATCGACGCGTCCACCACCGACTCCGACTCCGACTCCGACGCCGATGGCGATACCGGCGAGCCGCCCATGACCGATGCACCGTCCGAGGAGGACAGCGACGCCGGGACCGAGGAGCCGGTCGCCACGGACGCACCGTTGGAGGACGAGCCGGAGCTCACGGCGATCGATCAGCGCGGGGTCGAGGTCACGCTCGCCGAACCTCCGACGCGCGTCGTGTCGGTGTGGGACTCGATCGACGCGCAGAACCTTCTCGCCCTCGGCGTGGAGCCGATTCTGATCGGCCGCGTCAACGGTGGGCGCCCGGCTCCGTGGCTCGACGACTACGCCGGGATCGAGACCTACGACCTCGGTGCCGGTCCGAGCATCGAGTTGCTCCTCAACTACGACCCCGATCTCATCGTGACCGCGTCGTACGACGAACCGTCGTATCCGCTCCTCGAGGAGATCGCTCCCCTCTACGTCGCCGACAATGGCATCCCGTGGCGTGACGAACTGCGCCGAATGGCGCAACTGGTCGGCCGGACGACCGAGGCGGACGCGCTGATCGCCGACCACGAGGAGGCGATCGCAGAGGCCGCCGAGGCGCTGACCGATTGGCAGGGAGCATCTCTCCTGGTGGCAGCGGTCAGCCCGGCGGGCGAGCTGACGGCGTTCACCGACACCTCGCCGATCTCCGATCTGCTCGTCGAGATGGGTCTGGCGCCGCTCGTGGCGTCCGAGAACGGCAGTGCCACCCAGTCGTACAGCTTCGAGCTCGTGTCGGAGCTGGAGGGTGACGGCTTCCTGTTCGTCGACGCCAGCGGTCTGGCCGGCCTCGACTTCGAGGCGGTGAATCGCGAGTTCCTCGACGGTCCGATCGTGCAGACGATTCCAGCGGCACAGGGAGGGATCTTCCGGATCACACCGGAGTCCAGTGCAGCTCTCCGCCTCGTCAACGGGGCGAACCTGCCGTATCTGCTCGACGAACTGGTGGCCGTCCTGGCCGCACCTGCCGACAGCTGACACGATCGATCGACACAACCAGCCGAGCCGGGCGACGGAGTGTGCCTGACCCAGACTGTCGCTCTGTCGTCACCTCGAGGTGTCGGCGACGATCCGACCTCGATCGAGGCGGATGATCCGGTCGCACCTGGTTGCGGTCTCCGGGCGGTGGGCGATCACGATGACCGTGCGTCCGTCGAACAACACGTCGAGAGCGGCGACGATGATCGCCTCGGTCCCGGGGTCGACGTCGGCCGTCGCCTCGTCGAGGACGAGCAGCCGTGGGTCTGCGACCTCGGCTCGGGCGAGAGCGACGAGCTGTCTCTCACCCGCGGACAGGTTCGACCCGCCGGGTTCGACCGCGGTGTCGAGGGTCAGGTGCGCCGCGGTCCCGCCCTGCGACGCCCCGGGCGTGCGAGCGAGGCGCTCGAAGGCAGCGCCGAGGCGGTCGTCGTCGTGCACACCGGGAACGAGGCGAAGGTTGTCCCCGATGGTCCCCGATACGAGGTGTGGCGTCTGTGGGAGCACGACCGCCGTCGACCGCAGCTCGATCGGCTCCCACTCGTCGATCGAGCGGCCGTCGAGCTGGACCTCACCCTCGTCCGGCGGACGCAGCCCGGCGAGGAGCGTCGCCAGCGTCGACTTCCCCGATCCCGTCTCCCCCACCAACGCCACACTCTGACCGGCGGGGCTCGTGAGATCGACG
>JBCDAK010000221.1:0-7530 GCA_039185545.1 Actinomycetota bacterium | reverse complement strand
GGAGTGATCCTCGGATTGCTCTACGGCGTTCAGTTGTCGCCGGCCGTCGTCACCGCCTATCGGTCCACCGACGTGTCGGGAGTGTCGGTGTCGACCTGGATCATCGCGCTGGTCGAGGCCGTCCTCTGGGGCGTGTACGGGCTCATCCGAGCCGACTCCGGGCTTCTGGCTCTCTCGGCGACCGGCACCGTGATGTCGGTGCTCGTCCTCGCTCGCCTGGCAGCGCGTCGACCGCGCGGCAGGCGTCGTTCCGATGCCGGCCTGAGGACCATCCCGATCCCGGCCTGACAGCCGAGCCGGGAACCCAACCGACGTCGCCGCGACCCCACCGGTAGCCTCGCCGGGCGTGACCGAGCGAGTGCTGTCGTGCATCCAACCGACCGGGGACGTCCACCTCGGGGGCTATCTCGGAGCGCTGCGCAACTGGGTCGCCGGCCAGCACGAGAACGACGTCTTCCACGGCGTCGTCGACCTGCATGCGCTCACGATCACCGACGAACCGGACGTCCTCGGCGACGCCACGCTCTCACTGGCAGCGATGCTCTTCGCGGTCGGCCTCGACCCCGACGTCGCCACGGTGTTCGTGCAGAGCCACGTGCCGGAGCACAGCCAGCTCGGCTGGATCATGGAGTGCACGGTGTCGTACGGCGAGCTCAGTCGGATGACCCAGTTCAAGGACAAGTCTGAGAAGCGCGAAGGCGGGTTCATCTCCGCTGGGCTGTTCACGTATCCCGCACTGCAGGCGGCCGACATTCTGCTGTACGACACCAACGCTGTGCCGGTCGGCGATGATCAACGCCAGCACGTCGAGATCACCCGAGATGTGGCGATCCGGTTCAACCACCGCTTCGGCGAGACCCTGGTGGTGCCCGAGGCGGTCACGCCGGCCGCCGGTGCCCGCGTGATGAGCTTGAGCGATCCGACGAAGAAGATGTCGAAGTCCGACGAGTCCGACGCCGGGTGCGTGTTGCTGGTCGACGAGCCGTCGGCCGTGATGAAGAAGTTCAAGCGTGCGGTCACCGACTCCGACACCGGTCCCGACGCGGTGCGCTTCGATCCGGTCGAGAAGCCGGGCGTCTCGAACCTGCTCGACATCAATGCAGCCGTCACCGGTCGATCGGTGAACCAGGTCGCGGGCGAGTACGAGCAGTACGGGAAGCTGAAGGTCGAGACCGGCGAGGCCGTCGTGGCCACGCTCGATCCGATTCGTACTCGGTACTTCGAGTTGATGGAGGACCGCGGCGAGCTCAGCCGGCTGCTGCGCGTCGGGGCCGACAAAGCCCGCGAGGTCGCGTCGGCCACCCTCGACCGGGTGCATTCGGCCATCGGGATGCTCCCCGCCTGACGAGGCGACACTTTGGGTCAGGAACAAAGTGTCGCCTCCCGCACATCACGGCTGACCGACGTCGATCGTCGCATCATCCGCCTCGCGATCCCGGCCTTCGGGGCGCTCGCCGCCGAGCCGCTCTACCGCCTGGTCGACACGGCGATCGTCGGCCGACTCGGCACGCCGCAGCTGGGCGGTGTCGCCGTCGCGGTCGGTGCGCTCTCGATCGTGATCGCCGGCTCGAGCTTCCTCGCCTACGGCACCACGGAACGGGTGGCGCGTCGCGTCGGGTCGGATGACCGGGCGGGTGCCGCCCGCACCGGCATCCAGGCGTTGTGGATCGCCGTCGCCATCGGAGTGGTGGCCGGCCCGCTGTTGGCGATCGGTGCGGAACCGCTCTGCCGTCTGCTCGGAGCGGACGACGACGTGCTCGATTTCGCGATCGAGTACCTCCGGATCTCGGCGATCGGGGTTCCGTTCGTCATCGCCGGCGTGGCGGCGCAGGGCGTCCAACGCGGTCGGAGCGACTATCGGACGTCGCTCGTCGTGCTGGTCGCAGCCAACGTCGTCAACGTCGTGATCGAGCCGATCCTCGTGTTCGGCTACGACCTCGGCGTCGCCGGCGCCGCCTCGTCGACGGTCGTCGCGCAGGTCCTCGCCGGGGTGGCGCTGATGTGGCGGACGATCCCGCACGTCTCGGGAGCGACGACGAGGCGTCCCGAGCGAGCTGAAATCGGCGCACTTCTCTCGGCCGGTCGACACCTGCTCCTGCGTACCGGTGCGATGATCGCGGTGTTCTCGGGCTCGACGGCGGTCGCCGCCCGGATCGACGACCCCACCCTCGCGGCGCATCAGATCGGGGTCACGATGTTCATCTTCCTCGCGCTGAGTCTCGATGCACTCGCCGTGCCGAGCCAGACGCTCGTCGCCGAGGAGCTCGGACGCGGTGAGGGAGGAGCGGCCGAGGTCGCGTCACGAGCGCTCCGGATGTCGGTCGCGGTCGGCGTGCTCCTGGCCGCCGCCGTCGCTGCGTCGTCACCGCTGCTGAGCCGCCTCTTCACCGATGACCCGGCCGTCGTCAGCCGGGCGACGGCGGCGCTCGTCGTGCTCGGGGTGATGATGATCCCGGGTGCGATCGCGTTCGCCACCGACGGTTCTCTCATCGGAGCCGGCGACTACCGGTTCCTCGGTCGAGCGGCACTGATCTACCTCGTGGCCGTCGTCCCACTCGCTGTGCTGACGCTGTCCGTTCCGTCGCTCGGCATCGTCGGAGTGTGGGTGGCCCTCTTCGTGTGGATGTCGCTCCGAGCGGCGGTGAATCGGCACCGGGCCCACACGCTGCTCGGCTCCTCTCTCGCCGTCTCCTGACCTGGGCGCAACCGGACAGTGTCCGGATCTGGCCCGGGCGCAAGCGGACAGTGTCCGGGCACGGTTTCGTGAACGGTTCGTGCGCGTTCGCTCCACGGCGCGCGGCGCACTGGGAGACTCGTCGACATGAACGCACAGCGTCTCGCGGCGCTCGGAGGCCTCGGGCTCGTGGTCGCGCTCGTCGTCGGGCTGATCGCCACGAACGGAGATGACGACACACCCGCAACGGAGGCGACCATCGCCGACAGCGCGTCGCCGGCCGAGCCCGGCTCCGATTCAGCCGTCTCAGAGCCGACCGACACCGACTCGACCGAGACGAACTCGATCGACTCCGACTCAGCCGACCCCGACTCAGCCGGCGCAGAGTCGACCGACACCGATCCGGTCGCCACGGAGCCGACCGACGCTGCGCTGAGCGATCCGAACGTGCCCGACCTCCCCGACCGAGGAACGCACCTTCCCCTGCTCGAGATCGACGGATGGCTGCAGTCCGACGTCGAGTCGCTCGAGGAACTGCGGGGCAAGGTCGTGGCGGTCCAGTTCTGGACGTTCGGGTGCGTCAACTGTCGCAACACGATGCAGCAGAACGTGGCCCTGTACGAGAAGTACGGCGGCGACGACTTCGAGATCGTCGGCATCCACGCCCCCGAGTTCGACTTCGAACGCGATCCCGACCGCATCCTCGAGTCGGCCGCCGAGCAGAACATCACGTGGCCGATCGTGCTCGACACCGAGAAACGGACGTTCCACTCGTGGCAGGAGGGGCGCCGCGGCTTCTGGCCTCGTGTGTACCTCCTCGACCGTGACGGCAACGTCCGCTACGACCGCATCGGCGAGTACGGCGACAGCGGATTCGAGGAGCTCGACGCCGCGGTGGGCGCACTGATCGCCGGCGCATGATCGACGCCTTCGTCGAGGGTGGTCGCTCGATCGTCCAGGCGTGCCACCTCGTGATCCTCGTGCCGGTCGCCGCGATGGTGTTGGCAGCCCGGGCGCGGTGGCAGGTGATGGTCGGAGCGGTCGTCGGCATCGTGGTCGGCGGATGGCTCTTCGCGACCCGCTGGCTCGTGCTCGACCAGGCGCAGATCCGCTGGTCGGGTCTGCTCGTCGGCGCACTCGCCGTCGCCGTCGTCGTGCCGGCACTCCCCCGCTGGTTCGAAGGAGCGAGCTCGCTCGGCGACACCGCCGCGATCCGCACACTCGGCCAGCCGTGGGTGGGGGCGTCGCTCACCGCACTGGTGGCGATCGTCGTGACCGCGTGGTGGCGCCCATGCGTGGGCGAACACCTGGGAACGATCCTCAGCCGAGCGCCCGACGAACCGTTCGCACAGCTTCCGGCGATGGTCGGCTTCATGCTCGGGATCAGCGTCCCGCTCGTGGCGATCGGACTGCTGGTCCGAGTGCTCGAGCCGGGCCGTCGGTCTCTCGACCTGACGAGTTACGCCGCCGCGGGACTCGGCGTGCTGTCAGCCGTCGCCGTCGTCGCCGGACGCCAGGCCGACATCGTCGCCCGACTGTTCGAATGGAGTCAGTGAGCGGACTCGTCCGTCACGCGCCGAGTGGTCCCGACGACGGGGTCGATCCGGTCGACGAGACGTCCGTCGGCGACCGTTCACCGATCCAGTCCCAGAGATCGATGACCTCGCCACCGTGATCGGGACCGAGGAGGTCGGCGTGCTCCGGTTCGAGGAACGCGATGCGGCCGGCGATGTCGGGCAGCTGACTCGACTCTCCCGTCACCGCGACGAGCGGATCGAGCGCCTCGTTCAATTCGCCGACTGCGGTGCGCACCACGTGACGCTCGCCTTCGGCCTTGCGCATCAGCCAATGACGCATCCAGCCGGGGATGGTGACGCCCGGGGAGAATCCCGTGCCCTTCGCCGCGTGTTCGGCCTCGTCGATCCAGTCCGACCGGTCGCGGCGGCTCCACCAGAACCCGGCGAGGCAGGCGAGCTCGACCCGGACGAGCATCTTCGCCCGCGACGAGCGCGGCGTGTTCCGCCGGACGACGTCGACGATCTCGGCGGGACTCCAGCCGGCCGACAGCAGCGCACCCACCCGGCGGGCGACCTGGAGCTCGAGGTCGCGCATCTCGGCGCGCACCGATCCGCAGTCGTCGCACCAGCAGGCGCTCTTCAGTCCGGTGTCGGGATCGGTCTCGTCGGCTCGGCAGTCCATGTGGGCTCCTCGGTGGGTCGTTGATCGCGTGGGTCCGGTGATCAGCGGGTGGTGTGGAAGGGGTCGGTTCGACCAACGTGCTCGGTCGGACTCGCCGCCTCAATGGGGAGTTGTCCCCGGTCGCCGGATTTCTCCGGCATCGACGCTGTCTGGCGTGCGACCATCGATGTCGGCGCTCACCCGAGGAGGAACGTGATGGCAGTGCAGCGAGACCACCCGTACGGGCAGTTCAACTTCCTGGTCGAGATCGACGGGATCGAGGCGGCGGGCTTCTCGAGGGTGTCCGGGCTCGACGGCGAGGTCGACATGATCGAGTACCGGACCGGCAACTCGGTGTCGACGCCGATGAAGGTGCCCGGTCTCGTGCGGTACGGCGACGTCACGCTGAGCCGGGGTGTGATCGGGTCGCTCGAGCTGTGGAGTTGGTTCGAGCAGGTCGTGAACGGCGACGAGAGCAGCCGCCGGACGATGGTGATCATCCTGCTCGGCGAGGAGCGCGAGCCCGTCCTGCGGTGGGAGCTGCGCAACGCGCGTCCCGTGCGACACGTCAGCGGTCCCCTCGATGCGCTCGGTCGAGCGGTCGCCGTCGAGGAGTTGGTGCTGGCCCACGAGGGTCTCCGGATCCTGTGATCGCGTCGTCCCGATGACCGATCACGCTCCCGTCGCATCGTTCCGATTCCGGGTCGAGGTCGTCGAGCGAGGCCCACGTGGCGGCGGGGGTCGAAGCGTCGAAGTCGACGTGAGCGAGGTGCGCCTGCCGCCGTTCCGCCGTCGACCGGATCTCCAGAGCGAGCCGACGGACACGTCGACCGCGCCGGGGTTGGCGGGGACTTCGCCGAATCTCATCCTCCGGCGCGGTCACACCGGGACGACCGAGTTCTACGACTGGTGGGGAGAGGAGCCCGACTCGAAGCGGCGCACCCGACGCGACGTGATGGTGACCCTGCTGAACGAGGACGGGAAGCCCGTCACCAGGTGGTCGTTCGACGACTGCCGTCTGGAGACGTTCGAGTACTCGCCGCTCGACGCCCTCGACTCCGCCGTGCTGATGGAGACCGCGGAGATCAGCTTCGAGCGGGCGACGCAGGAGCGGCGCTCTCGCTGACGACGGTCGACGGGTCGTCGTCGCCGGTGTGATCGGCGGCTGCGAGTCTGCGATCGGCGAGCAACGCCATCACGCCCGTGGCGATGATGACGGCGAAGCTGATGCCCGCCATCTGCGGGATCGTGAACACGCCGAAGGCCTCGACCCACTTCCCCGAGCAGGGCTCGGTGAACGAGCACAGATTCGACGTCTCGGGGAACCACTGGATCCACGTGTGGTATGCGCTGATCCCGAACCCGACGACGGCGATCGGAAGGCCGTAGGCCAGCACACCTCGGTCGCGACGGACGAGACCCATCACGAACAGTGCGGCGAGCGGGTACATCGCGATCCGCTGGTACCAGCACAGCTCACACGGGATGAACCCGGCACGCTCCGAGAACCACAGGCTGCCGAGCGTGGCTCCCACGGCGACGAACGCCGAGATCGGAAGTGCCCGACGCACGACGGTCGCTCGCCAGGCGGGTACGAAGGCCGCCGTGACGGTCGATGCCACGAGGATCGCCAGCACGACGACGAAGAAGCGCGCCGTCGTGTCCGCATCCATCCCGACCAGCATGCAGTTCTCATCGGTCGCCGTCGACCCACCCCGAGCAATTGGAGTCGAAGGTCCCGGGTCGGAGTTCCCCGGGTCGGGCCGTGCTCAGGCGTTCGCGCGACCGCGTGCGTCCTGCAGCAGCTCGATGACCGCCGGGCGAGCTTGGTCGGCATCGGTGAGCGTCTCGAGGAACGGCACGCGAGCCATCCGCGGTCCGGCAGGCGTCTCGGCGGTGAGGGTCACGCCGTAACGGTCGATGCCGACCATTTTCGCATCGGTGGCATCGCCGAGTCCGGCGAGCACCTGGACGTACATGAGGTTGGCGTCTCGGTGGTCGTCGTTCATGTGCTCGACCACTCCCCCGCCCACGTCGGCGAGAGGATCGACCTCGGCCACGGCGTAGTCGGCTGCGGTCTGCCAACTCATGTGGCCGAAGCCGCCGACGTACCGCACCGACTCGACGTTGAGCCGCCAGAACCCGAAGTCGGTGAAATCGGCGTAGTACGAGGCGTACGGGTGCTTCTCGAGGTACCGATCGCGCAACTCGCCGGGCTCGTCGAGCAGTTCCAGTCGACCGACGAGGGTGAGGCGGGCGTTGCCGAGGGGGTCGCCGTCACCCGACATGTCGACGACGAGCAGACTCACCCGGTCGTCGCCACGGGCGTTGACGGTGTGCTCAGCCATCTCGCTGACGAGCACGACCGGCTGGCCGGTGTCGTCCGCTGCGTACGACACGACCGATCCGTACGGATATCCCTCGGCGGTGAGCGTCGACAGGGTCGCCATGCGGTTGGCGGCGACGAGCGTGCGCGACAGCTCAGCGTCGCTGGGGAAGGACGACGGATCGCCGGCGATCGGCGGACCGGCCTGCCCGCCGCCGTGCTCCTTGGGTCGGCTCATCGTTCGGTTCTCCTTCGTGGCGATGTCGTGGCGTCCTGACTCCCCGCAGTGTGGTCGACGGCGAGCCCGTTGACGACGCCGTACCCCGACGTCGCGAGTTCCTAGGCTTCGTCG
>JBCDAK010000220.1:0-7630 GCA_039185545.1 Actinomycetota bacterium | reverse complement strand
TGTCGATCACTCGCTCGATCTCCCCGTCGGGCAGATCGGTCCAGTTGGCGTCGACCAACGAGTACTCCCAGCCCATCTCCGCCGAGAACTCGACGTAGTCGATCAGCCGCTCGGCGTCGCGTGGGCTGTCCTGGTCGGCCCACCAGCTCCAGGACACCCGACCGGGCCGAACCCACGACCAGTCGCGATCGTCGGCCGGCGGAGACAGGTGACGGACGAGATTCGACCCGACGACATCGCCGAGCTCGCCACTCGTCACGACGACCCTCCACGGCGAGGTCAGCGGCAGCGGCCCCGACGGACGGGGGTCGCCCAGACCGAGGCCCTCGTCGGCGGCCGGAAAGGTCACGACGTGTTCTCCGGAGCCGAGAACGGCGTCGCCGACCCGCACCAGCGGCCACTCGCGCACGACACCGGCCTCGGCGAGGAGGATCCACCGATCGCCGTCCTCGACCAACGCCGGCAGGTTCCAGGCATCGGTTGGCGAGTCGAGTCGGCCGACCTCTCGGGCCGTGCCGGCGAGCGACTCGTAGGCCGGCGTGAAGGGCCCCGACGGGGAACGGCGTTGGAACCACCCGACGGCGGAGGCATCGAAGTGGAAGCTGCTCCGTTCCCACTCGACGCGGATCGAGTCGAGGGGAGACTCGGCCACCGCGAGTCGATCGCGGAGCTCGTCGACGGCGCCGGCTGCCACGGTGGAGCGGTACGCCGCACCCGCATCGCTGACGACGACGTCGATCTCGAGAGCGAGACCGTTCGGTTCGACCGGCTCGAACCGAACCGTGCGACGACGTCCCTCGACGACCGCCCTCCGGCTCTTGCCGCTGGGCAGGTCGAACTCGTCGCGCCATGGCTCCGACGAACCGGCGTCGACGAGTTCGAGATCGACCGCGAGAGACCCGCGATCGGTGACCAACCCCAGCAACGACGTGCCGAGTGTCGGCTCCCACACTCCGTCGACCTGATGCTCGAGCCGGTACGCCGGAATCCCGCCCGCGATCGCGCCGACCACGAGCCGGAGATCACCGTCGGGCGACACGGTCTCGACCGGGTCGGACAGCGGCTCGGTGAACGCCTCGGCCATGATCTCGTCCGTCGATCGGCCGTCGGGTGGATCGGCGACATCGACGGTCGCGCACCCGGCCACGAGCGACGCGGTGACGCCGGCGATGACTCCCACCAGATGGGAACGGCGACCCGTACCAGTCATCCGTCTCCGCCCCTCTCGGCGGCCAGGTGGCCGTCGACGAGTCGCACGACGCGGTCGACGGCGGCCACGACCGCCACGTCGTGCGTGGCGATGAGCGCCGTCGCTCCGCGGGCCCGTACTCGATCGACCAGCAACTCGATCATGCGCTCGCCCGTGTCGGTGTCGAGCTCGGCCGTCGGCTCGTCGGCGACGACGAGACCGCGGGCGACGACGAGACCCCGAGCGATGGCCACGCGCTGCTGTTGACCGCCGCTCAGCTGGCCCGGCCGATGTCCCACCACTTCGTCGAGGCCGACCGCCGTCAGGATCTCGCCGACCGAATCCGACCCGCCATCGCCTCGGGTGTCGCCGGCGAGCCGGAGAGCCAGGTCGACGTTCTCCCGCGCCGTGAGGTGCGGGACGAGTCCCTTCGCCTGGAAGATCGACGCCACCGTCGACCGACGCCACCGGGCTGCGTCGTCGTCGTCGAGCGTGGACACGTCGGCATCACCGACCCGCACGGTTCCCGCGTCGGGTCGGTCGAGCCCGGCGACGAGGTTGAGCAGCGTCGTCTTGCCGCTGCCCGACGGCCCGACCAGCGCGACGAGGGAGCCGGCATCGATCTCGAGGTCGATCCGATCGAGGACCGGCGCGCCCTCGACGTCGAATCGTCGAACCACGTCGCGGAGCGAGATGGTGGGCGCATCTGCGTCAGACGGGCTCACGAGAGCCCCCGCGCATCGTCGGACGATGGGTCCTCGACGGGCCGGATGACCGCCGCTCCGTCCTCGACCGTGACCTGAACACGACGTCCGATGCCGACCTGCTCGACGACATCCGGGGGCAGCTGCAGGCGGCCCGCAGCGTCGACGACCACCGTGTCGGTGGCCGATCGGTCGTCGGCCCTCGAGCGTCTCGACTCGGTCGAGAACCGACCGTCGCGCAAACCGATGACTCGATCGACGTGGTCGACGACGTCCCGGTCGTGACTGACCACGACCGCCGTGACCCCCTCGTCGGCGGCCGCTCGGCGGATCAACTCGAAGACACGGTGCGATGTCGACGTGTCGAGCTCGCCGGTCGGCTCGTCAGCAAGCAGCAATCGCGGCCGGTGCGCGAGTGCGACCGCCAGCGCCACCCTCGCCTGCTCGCCTCCCGACAGCGTGGCCGGCCGGCGGTTCCCGCTCTCGGCGAGGCCGACCAGCTCGAGGAGCTCGTCGGGTCGGGCACGGGCGTCACCTCCGGCCGCCTCGATCGGCCGGCTGATGTTCTCCCGCGCCGTGAGATCGTCGAGGAGGTTCTGGTGTGAGTGCTGCCACAGAAAGCCCACGTCGGCGCGCCGATAGCGACTCCGGCGACGGTCGGAGGCGGTGAGAAGGTCGACACCGACGCTCTCGATCGATCCGGCGGTCGGAGCGACCAGTCCGCCGAGCACGCCGAGCAAGGTCGACTTCCCGCTCCCGCTCGCACCGACCACACCGACCACCTCGCCGGCCTCGAGATCGAGATCGAGTCCCTGCAGGGCCTGCACCTCGCTGTCGGCCGTGCGATACACCTTCACGAGCGAGCGACATCGGACGAGGAAACCGCCCGAGTCGGACGCTGTCGTCGACACGGTCACGACTCCCCCAGCCGGATCGCTTCGAACGCGCGCACGCGGCGGAGCGCGACGATGACCACGACCGCGCTCGCGATCACGAGTCCACCGAGCCCCGCGGCGACGGCCAGCGTCGACGACCACGACGTCTCGGCGAGCAACACCGGTGCGGTTCCCGGCGGCGTGTCGACGAGCTCGGGAATGAACCAGTGACCGAGGCCGACGCCCACGACGACGGCGGCCACCAGCGCGACGGTCATGACGCCCACCAGATCGAAGAGTGCGAGCGTCGTCATCTCCCGGCGCGACAGACCCATCGCACGCAGGACACCCAGCTCGGTCGAGCGCCGCCGGAACGACGTCACGGTCGTCACCACGAACCCTGCGAACGTCAGAACGACGGCGAGGGCGACACCCAGGGTGAGGAGGCCGAGCACACCCTGACGGCCGGGATCGGTCCTGGCCCGGTCGACGATGTTCTCCACCCGCCGCACGGGACCGAGGTCCCCGCCCGCATTGGCAACGTCGGCGGCGACCCGGGAGCGCTCGTCGAACCGGGCGTCGAGGTCCACCAGGACCAGTCGGTCGCGCGATCCGCTGCTGACAGCGGCCAGGGTGTCGGCCCGCCCGATCACCAACCCGACGTCGTCGTCGGGTGACCAGCGCGGGAACTGGTCGACCACGCCGACGACCTCTGCGTCGTACCCGACGCGCCCGAGCGGGCGCGAGTCGCGCAGGTCGAGCCGGATCGTCTCCCCGACCTGCACGCCGTGACGCCGCGCGAGGTCGCCCGTGATGAGCGCACCGTCGGGGTTGGCAGCGAGGCGGGCCATCAACGTGTCGAGATCGACGTCGGCGTAGTCGGATCGCCAGAAGGAGAGGTCGGCGAACGAGACCGGATCCACGCCGACGTATCGGACTCCCGGGATCGCCCCGTCGTCGTGCAGGACCGATCCGGTCGTCTCCACGATCGGCGAGGCGCGGTTGACGCCCCAGAGGTCGGCGTACGCGGCCAACGGCACATGGATGTCGGCCGTCGGCGGCTCGCGGAGTCGCTCGTCGGCCGATGGGCCGATGGGCGACGTCGCGGCCTCGACGACGACAGAGGGGATCGCCACCACACCCGTGCGTCCGGTGTCGACGATCGAGACGCGCGAGCCGATGCGATGGTGTGCCTCGTCGACCAGCTGGCGGTCGAGGGTGACCGCCAGGCTCGCGGTGAACGTGGCGAGGGACGCGGTGACGACGAGCAGCACCAGCGGTGCGGCCAACTCGCCGGGCACACGCGCCGCCCGACGAGCTGCGGTGAGCGCGGCAGCGGAACGGGTCCGTTCGAGGAGGGAGGCCAATGCGCGCATCACCTCGGGCGCAACACGGACGACGAGGAGTGCGGCCGCGACCGCGGCGATCGACGGCAGGAGGACCACGGCCGGGTCGTCGAGCAGCGCGGCGCGACCGGACTCGGCGCGGAGCCCCCGCCAGGTCACGAACGCGATCACCAGGACGGCGACGACGTCGAGGTACGACCGCTGCCACCACGGTCGGTCGGACCCGGCCCGTTCGGTCCGCCGACCGGGGGACGCTCGGCGGAGCGCCAACCCGGTCACCGCGCACTGGAGCAGGACGAGGCCGATGCCGGAGAGAGCCGCGAGTCGCCAGGTCGCCGCCCCGACGTCGACCGGCGGCCCGGCCTCCGGGGTGAAGCGGAAGAAGGTCGCGGTCCGACCCAGCACGGTCGCGACCAGCCGGGCACCGACGACCCCGAGCAGCGAGGCGCCAGCGGCCACGATCACCGCCTCGACGAACGCCCCGCCGAGAAGTCGACCGGGGGGGTCGCCGCGGCGGCGGAGCTGCGCGAACTCACGATCACGCAGACCGACCACGATCCCGACGACGAGCGCGCCGACCCCCAGCGCGAGGACGAGCAGCGGCAGGGAGAACGATCGGAGCCCCGCTTCGAGGGATCGTTGGTCGTCGCGGAGGGCGCGCAGCAGACCGGCCGGGCTGTTGAGCTCCCTGGTGCCCGGGGCGAGGATCTCGGCACGGGCGGTGAGCCGGTCGGTCGATCGGAGGATCGAGGCGACCGAGTCGGCGGTGATCGCCGCTCGGTCGAGCTCCAGACTCCACCGCGTGCTCTCGAGCAACTCGTCGAACCGGGTCGACAGATCGTCGGCGATCACCGAGATCGGCACGATCAGATCGCTTCGGAACGCATCCGCCGGACCGAAGGGCCCCGCCACCGCACCGTCGGTCCAGACGGCGGCGACCTCGACCTCGACCGTCGCCGGGCCACCTCCCCCGAGGGTCACGACGGCGAGCCGGTCTCCGACCGAGATCGCACCGGTCTCTGCGAACCCGCGCTCGACGACGACCGGGATCACATCGCCGTCGACCGATCGACCGTCGACGGTCTCCGGGATGTCGCCGTCGACCGTCCGGGCTCGGTCGTCGAATCCGGTCACCGCCGTGAAGCTGACGGTGGCGAGGCGCTCGTCGCCCCGGATCAGGGCGAACGGGCGCGTCTCGACCACCCGGTCGGCCGAGGCCACCGGGAGACCCGCGGGATCGTCGCCCAGCATCAGGGCGTCGAGCTCAGCGACGTCGGGCCATCCTCGCCGGCCTCCACTCAAGCGGTTGAGGCTGTACCGGAGATCGAGCGACGGCGCATCATCGGCGACCGGTTCGGCATCTCCCGAACCGTCACCGTCCGCCGTGGACGACGTGACGCCGAGCCGGTCGTCGAGCAGCCGGCCGGTGGCGGCGTCGGCGTACAGCGGGATTCCGGCGATCACCGCGACCGGGATCGACAGCGCGAGCACGAGGAGGAGGGCGGGGACCGGGTGTCGGCGAACCCGGCGGAGGGCATGCCGCGACACCGCGGAGCCCGACCGGAGCGACCGCGCGAGACGCGAGCGCGTGTCGGCACCGCGGGTCACGGGACGACCACCCGGTCGCCGACGTTCGCGTCACTCGGGGGGAGCAACGACACGACATCTCCGTCGCTGGGACCGGTCACGACGTCGACGCGCTGCCAGCGGTCGCCACGGTCGACGACGAGAAACTCCCCGCGGTCGTCGCTGCGCAGCGCCCGGATCGGCACTCGGAGCACATCGGAGAGCTCTCGCACCTCGATCGACACGATCACCCGGTCGCCGGCCTCGAGCGCACCGAGCGCGTCGGCCGAGCCGTCGGGCCCGTCGATCGCGACGTCGACCCGGACGACGCCGTCCACCGCAGAGCGCACCGCGGTGACCGCCGCGTCGGTCGGCTCCGGCGTGGCGCTGGCCGGGTCGGTGACCACCGCGCCGGCTCCGACGTCGATGCGATCGCCGATCAACGCATCGAGTTCGACGACGACGACCCGACGCGCCGGATCGCCGATCTCGACGAGCGGGTCGCCCGCCGCGACCACCTCGCTCGTGCGGACGGCGTATCGACCGACGGTCCCACCGACGGAACTCCGGATCACCACGTCGGCGCGATCGTCGGGTTCGGAATCGCGGTCGGAGTCGGGGGCGTCGGCCGTCGCACCGTCCTGCACCGCCGTGCCGACGTCATCGTCGGCGGTCGGCTGCGGCGGCGGTCCGAGCACGATCAGATCGTCGCCCGCCGCGACCGCGCTCCCGACGGCCACGAGTCGTCGCTGCACCCGTCCATCGATCGGCGCCACGATCACCTGCGCGTCGGCGAGAGCGACGACTCCGTCGGCCGTGACCCGTTCGCGCAGCGACCCCCGGTCGACGAGTTCGATCCGAGCGGCGTTCCCTGCGTCGCGCCCGACCTCGTCATCGGTTCGCGAGGCGAGTTCGACGACCCGCTGCGGATCACCTCGCTGCCAGCGGGGATCGTCGGACGGCGCGCATGCGCCCAGGGCCACGCACGCGACGCTGGACACGACAACGGTCGCGAGCGGCCCCCTGATCGGCCCCGCCGTCATCCGCACGACCGTACCGAGGACGAGATCGCCGTCAGTCGATGGCGTCTGTCCCGCCGATCGCATTTCATTGCGGACGCAATCACTTGCACGGTAGACTGGAGTGATGGCCACCGACTCTCCCATCCTGCAGACCGTGCCGCTCGGCTTCCAGTGGCCAACGATCGACCCGTTCCTGTTCTGCGTCCACCACCTCGACCACTACCCCGAGTCCGACGGCGACCTCGGGCCGCGGGCCTCGCTCGACGGCCGAGACATCGGCAGCGACTTCGAGCCGAAGAACGGTTGGCGGATGTACCACGGCACGCACGTCCCCGGGTTTCCGCAGCATCCGCATCGCGGGTTCGAGACGGTCACGTTCGTGCGTCGCGGACTGGTCGACCACGCCGACTCCATGGGAGCGGCCGCACGCTACGGCGAGGGCGACGTGCAGTGGATGACCGCCGGCCGAGGCATCCAGCACGCCGAGATGTTCCCGCTGCTCGACCCGACCGGCCCGAACACGCTCGAGCTGTTCCAGATCTGGCTCAACCTGCCCGCCGAGGACAAGATGGTCGAGCCGCACTTCACCATGCTCTGGGACCGCGACATCCCTCGTCACGTGATCACGGTGCCGGGCGCCGGCCCCGACTCACCGCAGGTCACCGTCACCGTCATCGCAGGCGAACTCGAGGGTCACACCCCGCCGGACCCGGCACCCCACTCGTGGGCGTCTCGGCGCGACGCCGACGTCGCGCTGTGGCACATCGTGCTCGACCCGGGAGCGTCCTGGCGGATGCCCGCGGCCCGCAACTCCGAGAGCGCCCGCGTGCTCTACGTCTTCGACGGCGACGGCCTCACCGTCGACGGCGAGTCGATCGCCGGCTCGACGGGCGCCGTGATCGACGCGACACGCGACGTGGACCTCGCC
>JBCDAK010000219.1:0-7657 GCA_039185545.1 Actinomycetota bacterium | reverse complement strand
GAGGTGAGCCACCGGAACGGGAAGCGCCAGCGACGAGCCGCACGCGATCCGAGACCGAAGCGTCAGCGGCGGTCGAGGTGAGCCACCAGCTACGGCGTCTCGAACAACGCGGTGACGAACTCGGTCGGATCGAAGGCGACGAGGTCGCCGATGGTCTCGCCGATGCCGACGAGCTTGACGGGGATCCCGAGTTCGGTCTCGATGGCGAACACGATGCCGCCCTTCGCCGAGCCGTCGAGCTTGGTGAGCACGACACCGGTCACGTCGGTCGCCTCGCCGAACTCGCGGGCCTGGGCGAGCCCGTTCTGACCGGTCGTGGCATCGATCACCAGCAGGGTCTCGGTGACCTCGCCCGCACCCTTCTCGGCGACTCGGCGCACTTTGCGCAGCTCGTCCATGAGGTTCGACTTCGTGTGCAGGCGGCCGGCGGTGTCGGCGAACACGATGTCGACGTTCTTCGCCGCAGCCGACTCGACACCGTCGAAGATGACCGAGCTCGGATCGCCGCCCTCTGCCCCGCGCACGAACTCGGCGCCCGACCGCTCGGCCCAGGTGCCGAGCTGCTCGGCGGCTGCGGCGCGGAACGTGTCGCCGGCGGCGAGGAGCACCGTTCGCCCCTCGAGGACCTGCTGATTGGCGAGCTTGCCGATGGTGGTCGTCTTGCCGACGCCGTTGACGCCGACGAACATCCACACGTTCGGCTCACCCTCACCCCGGTCGGCGAATCGGAGAGCTCGGTCGGAACCGGCGAGGCGTGCCGTCATCTCGGCCTGGAGCGCATCGAGCAGCTCCTGGGGCTCGGTGATCTCCTTCGCGTCGACCTTCTCCCTGAGACCGCCGAGCAGTTCGTCGGCGATGCTGACGCCGACGTCGGCGCGCAACAGTGCCTCTTCGAGATCGTCGAACGACTCGTCGTCGACCCCCGACCGTCCCAGCACGCCGGCGATCGCCCCGGAGAAGGTCGACCGCGCCTTCGCGAGTCGGTCCCGCAGCGTCGCAGGCGGCGCCTCGGGCTCGGGCGCGACGACGGTCGTGTCGGACGGTCGATCGTCGGTGAGGATCGACCCCTCGCCGAGCTCGTCGGCACCCGGCCGTGGCGGCGGGGTGACCGGCGGAGGGCGCATCGCCGAAGGCGCCGATCCGTCCTCACGTCGACGGTTGAGGACGACGACCCCGAAGCCGAAGACGATGACGACGGCAATGAGGACGAGCAGCAGGATCTCGACGACTCCCATCGCCGCCCGACGCTACCGGCCCACCTCCCGCCATCTCATGAGCGCTGACGACGCCGGCGGTCGTCAGAGCTCACGAGAACGAATCAGGGGGTGGCGCGAGCGACGGCGGTCGCGGCGCGTTCGACGACCACCTTGCTGCTGCCACCCGGCTGCATCGACACGCCGAGGAGGCTGTCGCCGGCCTCCATGGTGCGCTTCTGGTGCGACACGATGATGAGCTGCGCGTCCTTGCGGAACTCCTCGATCAGCCCGAGGAACCGATGCAGGTTGACGTCGTCGAGCGCCGCCTCGACCTCGTCCATGACGTAGAACGGCGACGGCCGGGAGCGGAACACGGCGAACAGGTAGGCCAGCGCCGTGAGGCTGCGCTCGCCACCCGAGAGCAGCGACAGCTTCTTGACGTTCTTGCCCGACGGCTTGGCCTCGACCTCGATGCCGGTGGAGAGAAGATCGCCCGGATTGGTGAGGGTCAGCTTGCCGCTCCCTCCGGGGAACAGCAGCGAGAACAGCTGCGTGAAGTTCTCGCTCACGTCGGCGAACGCCGCGGCGAACACGTTCTGGATCTCGGCGTCGACGGCGGCGATGACCCGTGACAGCTCGCGGCGCGTCGAGCGGACGTCGTCGAGCTGCTCCTCGAGGAACTGGTTGCGTTGCTGCAGCTCGGTGAACTCCTCGAGTGCGAGCGGGTTGATCGGACCGAGCAACTTCAGTTCTCGTTCGAGTTCTCGCACCCGACCGGCGTGTGTGGCGCCCTCGGGCACCTCGGGTGGCTCGGCCGCTTCGGCGGTGACGGGCTCGACATCGAGATCTCGCCGCAGCGTCTCGACGGCGGTCTCGAGCCGGAGCTTCGCCTCGGCCTCCTGGATCTCGGCGCTACGGGCCCGTTCGCGGGTCTCCTCGAGCTGACGCTCCTTGCCCGATCGCTCGCCACGCTGCCGATCGAGCTCGGCGGTGTAGCGCCGGACCTCGTCACTCTGCCGCCGCCGCTCTTCGACGAGCTCCGCGTGGTGTGCCTCGACGACCCCGCGTCGCTCGTCGACGACGGCGGCGAGCTCGTCGATCACGGTCATCGACCGCTCGATGACCACTCGTCGGTCCTCGGCCGCGGCACGTGCCTCGGCGTCTTCGTCGAGCCGACGGTCTGTCTCGGCCAGGCGTCGCTCGAGGATCTGACGCCGCTCGATCAGTCCGGCGTTCTGGACCTCGAGATCCTTGCGGCGAGTCGCCAGCTCGGTCGCTCGCCGCTCGAGCTCGGATCGGCGGTCGGCGCGGAGTCGCGCCGCCTCGACCTCGGCCGCTTCGTCGGACTCGAGCGCGGGGAGCAGTGCGCCGAGTTCGTCACGTCGCGCCGTCGCACCAGCCACCGCCTCCCCCGCCTCGTCGATCGCCGCACCGACCGCGTCGAGTTCGGCCGCGAGCTGACGTCGCTCGCCCTGTGCCCTCGACACGCCCTCGGACGCAGCGCCGAGCGCATCGTCGTTCTCGTCGAGCCGCCGGTTGACCTCTCGTTCGGCGGCGAGCGCCGTGGCGGCGACCGTTCGAGCGTCGGCGAGAACGGTGCGTGCCGACTCGCTCTCGATGGTGGCCCGATCGGCAGCACCGACGGCGTCGTCGAGCGCCGCCGCGGTCACGCCCTGGCCGACGGCGCCGACACGCCACCCGGTGGCGCCGAAACGATCACCCGACTCGGTGACCACGACGGCGTCGGCGTGTGCGAGCGAGGCGTCGATCGCGTCGCTCACCGCGCGGACGCGAACGGCACCTGCGAGCAGGACGTCGAGAAGCGGATCGACGCCCGGTCGCGCACCACGAACGTGGGCCCGCACCGGGTCTCCGACGGACGGCGCGGGACCGGCAACGCCGGCCCCGCTCGAGCGCCCGAGCGCGAGGACCGCTCCGCTCGTGTCGGATCCGGCGAGCTCATCGAGCGCGCGTCGTGCGGCGGGCGGGCCGGCGACGACGACCGCCGTGAGGGATTCACCGAGCGCCGCCTCGACGGCTGGTTCCCATCCCGTATCGATCTCGACGAGGTCGAGCAGCGTGCCGACGACACCGTCGACATCGGCCAGCCGCTCGGCTCCGGCGCGCTGATGCGCGGCGTCGAGAGCCATCTGCAGCGCGTCGACCCGGGCCCGGGCCGTGGATTCGGTCGCGTCGGCCGATGTGGACCTGGCCTCGGCGGTGGTCGCGACCTCGTCGGCGCCGACACGAGCCGCCTCGGCGGCAGCGACCTCGTCGTACAGCGTGGTCTCGAGCTCGGCCGCCGACGCACACGCCGCCCGGAATCGGGCGATCTCGTCACCGACCGCCTCGATCTTCTCGGTCAACGTCTCGCGTCGCCGTTCCGACCGTCGCAGTTCGTTCTCGGCGCGCTCGAGCTGGGCGACGACCGATCGGAGCTCGCCACGGACCTCGGCGGCTGCGCCCACCGCGCGACCGGCGCCCGACTCGTCGTCGCCGGTGTCGTCGTCGGCATCGCGCTCGCCCTGGAACGCCTCTTCCTCCGCCGCCAACTCGCGCGAGGCCGGTTCGTACCCGGCCAGGTCGTCGACGACGGTCTCGAGCTCGGACCGGAACCGTGCCGCGTCGGCCTCGAGCGTGGCGACGACATCGGCGTCGAGGAGCTGCCCTCGATCCCGCTCGAGCGATCGACGACGCTCGGACAGCACCGCGGCGAGACCTCGACCCCGTTCCTTCAGCTGCTCGACGCGCCGCAGGCGATCGGCGACGTCGCTGGCGCCGCGAGCCGACAGCTCGGCCTCGATCGACATGATCGCCGTGTCGAGCGTGGCGAGCGACGCCTTGAGTTCCCTCTCGGCGTTCTCGGAGTCGAGCTTCACACCCGCGAGCTTCTCGAGCGTGGTGCGCAGCGACGTGATCTCGCGACCGGCGACGAAGATCCTGAGCGCGGTGAGTTCGGTGACGAGGTCGCCGTGGCGTTCGGCGGCCTTGGCCTGCCGTTCGAGCGGCTTGAGCTGACGACGCACTTCGCGCAGCAGATCCTGCACCCGGAGGAGGTTGGCCTCGGTGGCATCGAGACGACGCTCGGCCTTCTCCTTGCGCTTGCGGAACTTGAGGACTCCTGCGGCCTCCTCGATGATCGATCGACGATCCTCGGGACGAGCGTTGAGCACCGCGTCGATCTGTCCCTGGGACACGATGACGTGCTGCTGGCGACCCACTCCGGCGTCGGACAGCAGCTCCTGCACGTCGAGCAGACGGCACGGGACCCCGTTGATCATGTACTCGGACTCACCGGAGCGGAACAGCACGCGGGTGACGGTGATCTCGTTGAACTCGACGCCGAGCGTGCCGTCGGAGTTGTCGATCGTGATCGCCACCTCGGCCCGACCGAGAGCGGGGCGAGATGCGGTCCCGGCGAAGATGACGTCGTCCATCTTCTGGCTCCGGACCGCCTTCGGTGCCTGCGCGCCGAGCACCCACGCCATGGCGTCGACGACGTTCGACTTGCCGGATCCGTTCGGTCCGACCACGACCGTCACGCCGGGTTCGAGGGTCAGCGTCGTGGCGTCGGCGAACGACTTGAACCCCTTGAGCGTCAGGCTCTTCAGATACACAGCGCGCGCGACCCTACTGCGTCACTCGCCGCCGAACCACACGCCTGTGATTTCGGCGATGGTCTGGGGCTACCGCTGGCATGCCGCACACCAATGCGTGCCGCGGCCCGCCGAGACCGACCGTCTGATCCATCCTCGACCGCACGTGAGACAGCGCTCCCCCGCGCGGCCGTAGACCCGGTGATCGTCCTGATACGACCCGCCGCCGCCCATGAGGTCGACGTACTGCGCGTCGCCGAGTGTCGACCCGCCGGCCTCGATCGCCGCGGCGAGGATGACTCCGATCGCCTCGTGGAGGCGCCGCTCGGCCCGAGTGTCGAGTGAGTTCGCCGGACGATCGGGACGCAATCGACTGCGATGCAGGATCTCGTCGGCGTAGATGTTGCCGATGCCGGCGATCGCGTGTTGGTCGAGCAGCAGCGGCTTCAGCGCCCGCCGAGTGGGGCGGACGATCCGGCGGAGATCGGACAGCGAGAACTCGTCGCGGATCGGATCGGGACCGAGGTTCTCGACGTCGGGGACCTGTTCGGCGGTCCGGCCAGGGTCGAACACGACGACCTCACCAAACGTACGGGGATCCACGAACCACAGGTCGGTGCCGTCGTCGAGCTCCATGACGACGTGCGTGTGCGCGGGGCGCGGTGCGCCCCGCTGGGCGAGCAGGACCTGGCCACTCATCCGGAGATGGATCATCAACTCGTCGCCACTGTCGAGCGGCAGCAGGAGGTACTTCCCCCTCCGGTCCGCCGCTTCGATGCGGACCCCGGTCAGCCCGTGGACCAGCGCCTCGCGCGACGTGCGACGCACGACCCGTTCCCGGCCCACCTCGACGCGGTCGACCCGCCGCCCGACCGCATGGCGCTGCAGGCCTCGACGGACGGTCTCGACCTCGGGAAGCTCGGGCACAACGCGCCGATCACTCGGCGAGCGCGAGCACGGCCGCCTCGGCGGCGCTCTGCTCGGCGGCCTTCTTCGAACTGCCGATCCCGCTGCCGACGATGCGTCCGTCGACCGTCACCTCGGCGGTGAACACCTTCTCGTGATCGGGACCGGTCGAGGTGACGCGGTAGTCGGGCGGCGGGTGGCCGCGCCGGGCGCACCACTCCTGCAACTCGGTCTTCCGATCGAGTTGGGACAGGGGTGACGACGGGCGGAGGCGCGGACCCACGTGGCGCTCGATGACCGCGAACGCCGCGTCGGCCCCTCCGTCGACGTACACGGCCCCGAAGATCGCCTCGACCGCATCGGAGAGGATCGATGCCTTCTGTGCTCCGCCGGCGTTCGTCTCGCCCTTCCCCAGCCGGAGGTGCGGACCGACGTCGAGTTCGACGGCGATCTCGGCCAACGCAGTGGCGTTGACGACGCTCTTGCGGAGATCGGTGAGATCGCCCTCGGCGAGGTCGGCGAACCGCTGGAACGAGAGGTCGGCGACCACCCATCCGAGGATGGCATCGCCCAGGAACTCGAGACGCTCGTTGCTCGGCACACCGTCGTGCTCCGCGCAGTACGAGCGGTGCGTGAGCGCCCGCTCGAGCAGCTCGGGGTCGGCGAAGTCGTGCCCGATGCGCTCCGCGAGCGTCATGACGAGGCGCTCCCGAACCGGTCGCGGGCGATGGTGACGGACGCGTCGATCAGGACTCGTTGGCTCGCTCGTGGACGTAGTCGACGGCGTCGCGCACGGTCTTGAGATCTTCGAGGTCTTCGTCCTCGATGCGGAACCCGACGGTGCGCTCGCCGATCTCTTCCTCGAGGGCTTCGACGAGCTCGATCAATGCGAGTGAATCGGCGTCGAGGTCGTCGACGAACGACTGGCCCTCGGAGATGCTCGACGGCTCGATCTCGAGGATGTCGGCCAGTCGGTCACGAACGATGCGCAGGATCTCGTCGCGGTCCATCGGGCTCTGTTCGACGTGTGTCTCCGCAGGCATGGTCGGGGAGCCTACCGACGGACCGCCGCAGCGAACCGGACGGCTCAGCCGCCGGCGATGACGCGCGTCATCTCGGCGACGATGTCGCACTCGACCATGTCGCGAGCGACCCCGATGCCGTTCTGGATCGCGAAGGCCGACGACGAACCGTGCGAGATGATGCAGACGCCGTCGACGCCGAGCAGGATCGCACCGCCGTACGTGTCGGGGCTGAGGGTCTCGTAGAGCGGGAGGAGCGCCGGCATGAGGGCGTCGGCGTGCTCTTTGTACTCGGGCGGCTGGAACGACTCGAGCAGTGCGCCCAGCGCCGCCTTCATCCCGCCCTCGAGGGTCTTGAGGACGACGTTGCCGGTGAATCCGTCGGTGACGATCACGTCGACGTCGTCGGTCATGACGTCACGGCCCTCGACGTTGCCGATGAAGTCGAGTCCGGACGTGGCCCCGAGGAGTTCGTACGCCTCTTTGCGGAGCGTGTCACCCTTGGACGCCTCCTCGCCGATCGACAGCAGACCGACGCGAGGCGACGAGATGTCGAAGCGGTGGCGCGCATAGATCTCACCCATCTGGGCGAACTGCACCAGCCAGTCGGCCTGGACCTCGGCGTTGGCGCCCGCGTCGAGCAGCACCGTGGGGGACGAACCCGGAACCGGCACGGGCGTGGCGATCGCCGGCCGCTTGACGCCCTTGATCCGACCCATGCGGAGCAGGGCCGCCGCCATGGTCGCACCGGTGTTGCCGGCGGAGATCATGGCGCTGGCCCGGCCGTCGCGCACGGCCTCGGCGGCGCGCACGAGAGTGGAGTCCTTCTTGCGGCGGACGCCCGACGCCGGGTCGTCATGCATGCCGATCACCTCGGACGCCACGACGAGATCGATCTCGGAGCCGTCGGGGCGTCCACGACCCGGAAGATCGTCGG
>JBCDAK010000218.1:0-7674 GCA_039185545.1 Actinomycetota bacterium | reverse complement strand
TGCGGACGAGGATCCGCTTCCCCTCGAGCGAACCGAGCCGCTCGGCGAGGTCCTCGAGACGAGGGATGCTCACTTCTTGATCTTGGAGCCGGTGAACAGCGTGATGTCGACGAGACGGTTCGAGTAGCCCCACTCGTTGTCATACCAGCCGTTGACCTTGACCATCTTGCCCATGCTCATCGTGAGCCCGGCGTCGAAGATGCAGGAGTGCGGATCGGTCACGATGTCGCTCGACACGATCGGGTCCTCGGTGTACTTCAGCACGCCCTTCAACGCAGCCGACTTGGCGGCCTTGGCGTAGGCGGCGTTGATCTCCTCGACCGACGCCTTCTTCCTGAGGTTGACCGTGAAGTCGGTGAGCGAGCCGGTCGGGATGGGCACGCGCAGCGCGCTGCCGTCGAGCTTGCCCTTCATCGACTCCATGACGAGCGCCGTCGCGCGGGCGGCACCGGTCGAGGTGGGGACGATGTTGATGGCGGCGGCCCGAGCCCGGCGGAGGTCCTTGTGGGGACCGTCGACGAGCGACTGGTCGCCGGTGTAGGCGTGCACGGTCGTCATGAGGCCCTGCGTGACACCGAAGGCGTCGTCGAGCACCTTCACGAGCGGCACGAAGCAGTTGGTCGTGCAGCTGGCGTTGGACACGACCTTGTGCTGACTGTGCTTGAAAGTCTTGTGGTTGACGCCGTAGACGAACGTGGCGTCGGCACCCGTGCACGGAGCGGAGACGATGACGAGCGGTGCACCACCGTCGAGGTGAGCGGCCGCCTTGTCACGGTCGTTGAACACGCCGGTCGACTCGATCACGACGTCGACGTCGAGGTCACCCCACGGCAGATCGGCCGGGTTGCGCTCCGACAGCACCTTCAGCGTGTCGTCGCCGACCTTGATGCCGTCCTTCACCGCCTTGATGTCGTCGGGGAGCGCGCCGAGCACGGAGTCGTACTTCAGGAGGTGCGCCATCTGGTCGAGCGACCCCAGGTCGTTGACGGCGACGAAGTCGATGTCGGCGCCCTGCTGCTTGGCGGCGCGGAAGAAGTTGCGGCCGATGCGTCCGAAACCGTTGATACCGACACGAATGGTCATTGGGGGGAGCCTCTCTGCTCAGGTCTGGCGAACGCGGCCGACTGTACCCGCGGAGGTGCGGGCCGAACAGAAAATCGCGCTGATGGCCGCAGGGTCGACGCGGGCCCCGGGACAGGTCAGCGAGAGACGTCTCGGTGGTTGGTCCGTACCGCCACACCGCGGCCCCGGAGGCGAGCGGCGAGCTCCTCGGAGACGGCCACCGAACGATGACGGCCACCCGTGCAGCCGATGGCCACCGTGAGGTAGCTGCGGCCCTCCGACTCGTACTGTGGGAGGAGCGCGGCGAGCAGATCGTCGAAGCGATCGACGAAGTCGGAGCCGGCCGCCGTCTCGAGCACGTGGTCCCGGACCTTCGGGTCGTGACCGGTGAGCGGACGGAGATCCTCCTGCCAGTGCGGGTTCGGCAGGAAGCGGACGTCCATCACGATGTCGGCGTCGAGCGGCAGACCGTGCTTGAACCCGAAGCTCTCGATCGACATCTGCAGCCTCCAGGTGTCGGTCGCCGTGGCGAACGCAGCGACGAGGCGCTCCTTCAGTTGGTGCACGTTGAGGTCGGTCGTGTCGATGACGAGGTCGGCCGCATCGCGTACCGGGTCGAGCTGTCGACGTTCGAGTTCGATCGACTCGACGAGCCCGTCGGCAACGTCGGCGAGGGGATGTCGGCGCCGGGTCGCGTCGTACCGACGGACGATTTCGGCGGTCGCTGCGTCGAGGAACACGACGGTCACGTGGTGACCGCTGCCGCGCAGCTCTCCGATGGTGCCGAGGAGCTCCTGGTGCTGACGACCGGCCACGAGGGCGAGACGTCCGATGTCGCTGCCCGGTTTGCCGGCGATGTCGACGATCGTGCCGATCAGCGCGGTCGGGAGATTGTCGACCACGTACCAGTCGAGATCGTCGAGTACGTCGGCGGCGCCCGACCGCCCGGCTCCGGAGAGTCCCGTGATCAGGACGATCTCCGCCATGCTCCGATCGTACGCCAGACTGACGACGTGGGCGTGAGAGGAACCCTCGTCGGAATCGCCATGTGCGTGGTGCCTGCGGCGCTGCTCGCCGCGTGCTCACTCGGCGACGACGACGACGGTGAGTCGGGGCCGACGACCGACGCCGCCACGACCTCCGAGGCAGCGTCGGATGACGGGTCGACCGACGGCACCTCGTCGTCGGTCGCCGATGACACCTCGACCTCCGGCGTCGAGTCGGGGACCGACGATCCGTCGGCCGACGGGTCGGGCCCGATCTCGTTCGCGTCGCAGATCGAACCGATCATCGAGAGGTCGTGCGCGAACTGCCACACGGGTTCCGGACCCGGCACACAGCACGTCCGGCTCGACAACGCCTCGCTCGTCTCGCTCTCGGCTCCCGGTCTCGCGCCGGTCATCGAGACGGGCTTCATGCCGCCCTGGCCGGCCGGCGGCGACAGTCCCGAGTACCAGCACGACTGGTCGCTCACGACCGACGAGATCGCCACGCTGCTCGCCTGGACCGACGCGGGCGGCCCGCTCGACGTGCCCGACGATCACGTCATCGAGCCGCCTCCCGACGGCGGTGTGCGCCTCGACGACCCCGATCTCGACGTCCTGTCCCGCGGCAGCTACGACGGCACGGCGGGTCAGCCCGACGAGTACCGGTGCTTCGTCTACGACATGGGACTCGACGAGGGCGGCTACATCACCGCGATGGACTTCCGGCCGCAGCGGGAGCAGGTCGTGCACCACGCGGTGGGCTTCCTCGTCGACGCCGCCGATGTCGTGGACTTCGACGAGGTCGACGGCGCCGACGGTCAGGGAGGGTGGACCTGCTTCGGCTTCTCGCCGTCACCGACTGCAGAGCTCGTGTACGCCTGGGCGCCGGGACAGGCGGCCAACCGGTACCCCGACGGCACCGGACTGCGGGTCGAGGCCGGCGACGTCTTCGTCATCCAGACGCACTACCACTTCGACGTCGAGGCGCCGGCCGACCAGTCGAGCTTCGAGCTCGACGTGGTGGTCGACTCCGACGCCGAGGCCGACGACATGATCGCGATCGACGTGTCGACGTACCTCGGACCGGCCGAGATCCCGTGCACCTCCGATGAGTCGGGACCGCTGTGTGATCGCAACGCAGCGGTGGCGGACGCCGTGTCGAAGTACGGCGAGGCCGGCTTCTTCGCCAACGGGATCCTGGCGATCTGCGGGCAGTCGCCCGACGACTACGCCGACATGACCGACGGCATCGCCTCGTCCACGTGCGATCAGCGGGTCAACGGCATCGGGTCGATCATCGGGATCTTCGGACACCAGCACGAGCTCGGCAGCAGTTTCCGGATGACGCTCAACCCCGACACTCCCGAGGAGCGGGTGCTGCTCGACATCCCCCGATGGGACTTCGACTGGCAGCTCATCTACGAACCGGTCGAGGACATCCGACTGGAGCGCGGTGACGTCATCCGGATGGAGTGCGAGTGGGACCGCTCGCTGCGCGACCCCGAGCTCGAGCCGGCGTACGTGATCTGGTCCGACGGCACCGACGACGAGATGTGCTTCGCGTCGGTGACGACCCGCCCGTGACCGAACCACTGCTGATCCGACACCTGCCGGACGCACCCGACGGCGACGCGATCCTCGACGGGTTCATCGACTACACCGCTGAGCTGGGGATCGAGCTGTACCCGGCGCAGGAGGAGGCGATCGTCGAGCTGCTCGTCGGCAACCACGTGATCGTCAACACGCCGACCGGGTCGGGCAAGTCGACGGTGGCCACCGCCGCACACTTCGCCGGACTCGCGACCGGACGTCGGAGTTGGTACACGGCCCCGATCAAGGCGCTCGTGAGCGAGAAGTTCTTCGCGCTGTGCCGCGAGTTCGGCTCGGAGCACGTCGGCATGATCACCGGCGACGCGGCGGTCAACGCCGACGCGCCGATCATCTGCTGCACGGCCGAGATCCTGGCCGACGTCGCGCTCCGCGACGGGGTCGACGCCGACGTCGACGTCGCGATCGTCGACGAGTTCCACTACTACGGCGACCCGCAACGAGGGTGGGCGTGGCAGGTCCCGTTGCTGGCGCTGCCACGGACACAGTTCGTGTTGATGTCCGCGACACTCGGCGACGTCGGATTCTTCCAGCGCGATCTCGCCGCCCGCACGGGACGCGAGGTGAGCGTGGTGAAGTCGGCCCAGCGTCCGGTCCCGCTCGACTTCGCCTACCGCACGAGCACGCTGCATCGCAGCGTCGAGGAACTGCTCGAGTCGGGCAATTCACCGATCTACGTCGTGCACTTCACCCAGCGCGAGGCGACCGAAGCGGCGCAGGGCTACCTCGCCCTCGACCCCCTGACCCGAGACGAGAAGGACCGGGTGAAGGACGCGATCGGCGGGTTCCGGTTCGACTCCCCGATCGGCAAGGACCTCCGCCGCTTCGTCACCGCAGGGGTCGGTGTCCACCACGCCGGCCTCCTCCCGAAGTACCGACTGCTCGTCGAACGACTCGCGCAGGACGGTCTGCTCAAGATCATCTGCGGCACCGACACGTTGGGTGTGGGCGTCAACGTGCCGATCCGGTCGGTGCTCTTCACCCAGCTGTGCAAGTACGACGGCACGTCGGTGCGGATTCTGTCCAACCGCGAGTTCGCACAGATCGCCGGACGAGCGGGTCGTCAGGGCTTCGACGACCGAGGCGACGCGTGGGTCCAGGCACCGCCGCACGTGGTCGAGAACCTCCGGGCCGACGAGAAGGCCGCGTCGTCGAACAGCAAGAAGAAGCCGGTCCGCAAGAAGGCGCCCGAACGCGGATACGCACACTGGGACGAGGCGGTGTTCGACAAGCTCGTCGCGGGCGCACCCGAGGCGCTGCGCTCCCACTTCTCGGTCACCCATCAGATGGTGATGAGCCTGCTCGACCGTCCGGTCACCGCAGTCCACCGAGCTGACGGCACGGAGGTCGAGGTCGACGGGTGTGGCGCGCTGCGTCATCTGCTGACCGACAATCACGAGACGCGGCGACGCCAGCGGGGTCACATCCGGCGGGCCATCTCCATGTATCGATCTCTGGCGGAGGCCGGGGTGCTCGAGTTCCTCGACGAACCCGACGAGTTCGGCCGCCGGGTGCGGGTCACCGTCGATCTGCACGACGACTTCGCACTCCACCGACCCCTCTCTCTCTGGGCACTCGCGGCCGTGCTCGACATCGCCGACGGCCGTGGACCGTCCGGCACAGACGCCGATGATCTGGGCGCGGCACTCGACGTCCTGACGGTGATCGAATCGGTCACCGAGACGCCCGGCGTCGTCGTGGCGGCACAACTCGACCGGGTGCGCGACGAGCTCATGGCCGAGATGAAGGCGTCGGGCGTCGAGTACGAGGAGCGGATGGAGAAGCTCGCCGAGGCCGAGCCACCCCGCCCGAACGCCGACTGGCTGTACGGCGGATTCAACGAGTTCCGCCGCAGCCATCCGTGGGTCGGCGGCGACACCGTCGCGCCGAAGTCGATCGTGCGGGAGATGTTCGAGCGGGCGATGACGTTCGGTGAGTACATCTCTCACTACGGACTCAAACGTTCGGAGGGAGTGCTGCTGCGCTACCTCTCCGACGTGTACAAGGGATTGGTCCAGACGATCCCCGACGACGCTCGATCCGACGACCTCGACGACGTCACGGCGTGGCTGGGCGCGCTCGTCCGCCAGGTCGACTCGAGCCTGATCGACGAGTGGGAGCGGTTGATCGCCCCCGACGGCGCGGACGTCGGCGTCGACGCCGGGCGGTTCGAGCCCGTGCGACCGGACCACGCCACCCGGACCGTCGTCGACGACGAGCGCGGCTTCCGGATCATGGTCCGCAACGTCGTGTTCTCGTGGGTCGAGAAACTGGCGACCGGACAGCGGGTGGCGGAAATGCCGGACGCGAACGATCAGCTCTCCCATTTCTGGGACGAGCACGACGAGATCCTCGCCGGGCCCGACGCACGCGCCGGTGCGCTGTTCTCGTTCGACGCGACCACCGGCGAGATCCGACAGACGCTCCTCGATCCCGAGTCGTCGGGCGAGTGGCGCGTCGCGGCCCGTGTCGACCTGGAACGGTCGGCTGAGGAAGGTCGACCCGTGATCGTCGACGCCCACATTGAGTCGGCGATCTGACGATCGCCGACCGTCCGCTCAGGCTGACGACCGATTCTGGGAATTCTCAAGATGGTGTGAACACCAACCGGGTGCGGCCCACTCCTCAGTGCACTCGCCTATCGTCACGGAGATGACGCGGCGGTGGACATCCGGTGTCGTCGCGCTCGCGCTCGTCGCCACGGCGTGTTCCGGAGGGGACGACGGCGAAGTCGCCGTTCCGGTTCCCGGCGCTGACGGAGCCGAGTCACCGATCGTCGGGGCCGACGCCGACGACACAGCGTCCACGCCTTCGGCAGCGACCTCGACCACCGCCCCGCCGACCACCGTCGCACCCGAGACGACCACCACCTCGAGCACGACCACGACCACCACGACCACCACGACGTCGACGACCACCACGACCACCGAACCGCCGCTCGACGTGTACGACCCGGCGTGCGTGGTCCGGGTCGAGGAGGGCGATTCGCTCGGACTCATCGCCGATCGATTCGACGACGAGACGGTCGATCCCGACACGATCATCGCCGAGAACGGCTTGAACGGACCCGAGATCCGCCCGAACTGGCTGCTCGACGTCTGCGTCGACAACGGTCTCGACGACATCGACGGCGAACAGCGCTCCGAGCCCAACGCCGCCCTCGCCGCTCGGGCCGTCATGCGCCAGCAGGAGAAGCTCAACGAGTTGTTCGCCGGCTACGGCATCCGCGAACTGCTCGTCGACGGCGTCTCCGGTCCGGTGACCCGTCAGCGCATCTGCGCCGCCCGCCTCGCCCTCGGGCTCGACGTCACCACAGCCGACCTCGAGCCCGGCAGCGAGGAGGAGGCCCTCATCATGGAGGCCACCGAGCTGCCGACACCCTTCACGACGGCGGTCCTCGAGGAGCGCTGGGTGCTGATCGACCGGACCTGTCAGATCATGTTCGTGGGATCGCTCGGGGAGACCGTGTTCGTGTTCCCCACGTCGACCGGCGAGGCGGGGTACGAGACGCGAGACCAGGACCGGTCACGCGCGTTCCGGTTCAACCCGGCGTCGGCGAACGGCGGGTGGCACAACTCGACCACCTTCCCCGTCGCCGAGGACAACCCGCTGAACGGCAACATGTACAAGCCGATCTACTTCGACGGTGGCCAGGCCATCCACGGCGCCAACAACGTGCCGCGCAGTCCGCAGAGCAAGGGGTGCGCCCGCCTCCGGGTCGAGCACCAGAACCTGCTCGTCGACTGGCTCGGTCTCTCCGGCCCCACCACCAACCGGGGCACCATCGGCCTCGCGGTCAACGTGCAGGGCGACTTCGTGTACGGCTGATCTGGTCGGCTCACGTCAGCGCATCCGCCCGATCCGGCAACAAGCGCTGACGCGAACGCCACCCCCCTGCCGACACCACCCACCGGCTCTCGTCAGCGCATCCGGCCGATTCAGCGGCAAGCGCTGACGCGACGCGACGTGGTCCGGTCGAGGCGGGCGGGCGTCAGGCGTGGGCGCCCTGGGGCTCGAC
>JBCDAK010000217.1:0-7706 GCA_039185545.1 Actinomycetota bacterium | reverse complement strand
CTCCTGCTGGGAGATCCCGGGAGGAAGACGCCGATGACGTCGACGCTCATCGCGCCATCTCTCGATCGGTGAGGCCTCCTGCGATGAGCGTCGTGGTCGCCGCTGCGCTCACGACGACGAAGAACGTTCGGACGAGATGCAGCGTCCCCCAGTCGTCGAGGGTGTCGAGTGCCTCGGACGCGGTCAGTGTCGTCGACGACAGATCGGGGTTGAGCGACGTCGCGAACACCGTGAAGTTGAACGCCTGCGACACCAACAGTCCGATCACGACCACGACCCAGAGCACTCGACCCGAGCCGGTGCGGCCGCGCTGAAACGACGCAGCTGCGAGCGTCGTTGCGATCGCGAGCACGTGGACGGGCACCATCATCGTCGCGAACCGGCCGAAGTGGTCGTCGAACCACTCTTGGATCGCCTGTCCCGACAGGGTCTGCCAATACGGGACGATCGCGACGGCGAGAAACAGGTACACGGCGGCGTTGGTGACGATCAGCGCTGCGGAGAGGGCGTGGAGCACCGCCGCCGGACGAGACCTCGATCGATCGAACGATGGCTGGTCATTTGCGTGAGACTTCATGTGAATGTTCATGTAATCAGGGTACGGCGTTGTTACGTGAACGGTCAAGTAGTGGTTGGTACCGTGTCGACATGGCGGGACCCCAGTGGCTGGACGACGACGAACTCGCCGCCTGGGAACCACTCGCCGCGCTGATGCTTCTGCTCGTCCCACGACTCGACGAGGCGACCCAACCGTTCGGTCTCACCTTCTTCGAGTACTCGGCCCTGGTCGTGTTGGAGCGAGCCCCAGACCAGCAGCTCCCGATGAAGCAGCTCGCCGCCGTCGCGAGTGCGTCGCTCTCGCGGGCCTCCCATGCGGCGAAGCGGCTCGAAGGTCGAGGCCTCGTGGAGCGGTCCGCCTCGCCGACCGACGGACGCGTCACCGTGGTGACGCTCACGGCCGAGGGCCGAGATGCGTTGGTCCGAGCAGCGCCATCGCACGTCGATGCCGTCAGGCGCACGATCATCGACGTCCTGTCACGTGACGAAGTGGTCCAACTCGGGCACCTCGCGGAGCGAATCGGCGCCGGACTCAACCCTGACGGCGCCCCTCCGTCGCGCCGTTGAGCGCCTCCGGTCGATTCGAGCGCCACTGGCCGACCGCTGGTCTCCGCCGCCTGAGCGATTCCTGCGCGGTCGCGCTCGCTCAACCGCTCGTTGCCCGCACCGAGTGTCATGGCCGATGGCCGCCAGCTCCGCCGAGCGACGCGCTCGTACGGTGATCCGCGTGGTGACCGACGTGAGATTCTCAGCGATCGATCGCGACGAACTCGCCCGGGTTCTCGCGGCTGGGTTCGACCATGGGGGCAATGCGATCGAACCGTTCACCGACCTCGACGGAGGTTGGACGATGCGCTGCTGCCTCACCGACTCCTCTCCGGCCGATCGGATCGCCGTGATCGCATGGTCTCCATTCCGTTGGCACGGTCCCTACCGCGAGACCGGACCCGTCGTCGTTCACGTCGACGACTGTCCGCGGCCCGGCGAAGTCCGCCGACTCCCACCATCGATCGACCAGCGCCCCATGGAGCTGCGTCCGTACACGGTCGATCGACGCATCGCCTACGACCACGTGCGACACGTGCCTGCGAACGACTCCGTCACCGAGCACGTCCAGTCGATCCTCGAACACGACGAGGTCGACTTCGTTCACGGTCGCAACATGCACGGCGGTTGACTCAGCTTCGAGGCCACCCGTGCGGTGGTCACCGAACCATCGACCTGAGCCATCGACCTGCACCGACTCCGCTCGATCGCGCCATCACTCGACGACGCGTCGACCCGAGCAGATCGCCACGGCGACGGCGCCCGCCGACGCGTCGTGCGATGCGGGGGTGGGCGGCGAGTGTCAACCTCGGCTCGCGGACGGACGACTGTTCACGCAATCGAAACGGACCGCTCACACGGGTGCAGCGGGCGAGTGTGAATGTTGATGTGGTCAAACCTCGGGGTGACCGAGGTGAATCAAAATGGGGAGGCCCACATGTCCACGCACTCACCGGGTGCTCAACGTCCACTCACCCGACGGCGCGTCCTGCGATCCGGACTCTTGGGTGCCGGCGCCCTCGTCGCCGGTCCGTCGATCCTGTCCGCGTGCGGTTCCGACGACGACTCGAGCGATGACTCGTCCTCCGAGTCCGACTCAGCCAGTGCGTCCGAGACGGCGTCGAGTGGATCCGAGTCGGCGGTCGCGCCGGAGTCGCTCCTCGCCACGACGCTGCAGCTGTCGTGGACGGCGAGTGTGCAGTTCGGCGGCAGCTTCCTCGGAAGTGATCGCGAGTACTACGCCGACGAAGGCCTCGACATCTCGTTCGGCCTCGGTGGTCCGAACGTCGCCGGCGACGCCCAAACGGTCAGCGGCGCCGCCTTGATGAACATCTCCGGAGGCGACGGCGTCGCTCGGTCCAACATGGAGGGCGCGGGGCTCACCATCGTCGGCATGCAGTATCAGCGCAGCCCAGGGACCTTGCTCTCGCTGGCCGAGAAGGACCTCGTGACGCCCGAGTCGCTGATCGGGACGCGCATCGCCGTCGCCGGGACCGACACACCGGCGCTCGATGCGTTCCTCACGTACAACGAGATCGACAAGTCCGCGGTGGAGCTCATTCCGAGCCAGTACGACCCGGCGGTTCTCACCGCCGACCAGGCCGACACCATCTTCTGCTTCTACAACGACCTCCCGGTCGCGCTCGAGGTCCAGGGCGTGCCGTACTCGACGATGTTGCTCGCCGACTTCGGCTTCAACCCGGCGTCGCAGGTGTACACAGTGCTCACCGAGTCGCTCGAGGACGACCGCAGAGACCAGATCCTGCGCCTGCTCCGCGCGGAGATCCGAGGCTGGCAGGACTACCAGACCGACTACCTGGAGGCGGCTCAACTCGCAATCGATCTGTACCCCGATGCCGGGCTCGACCTGCCGACTCAGGAAGCGCAGGCCGAGATCCAGCTCGACATCATGTACAGCGACGTGACCGAGGAGAACGGCTTCGCGTGGTTCACCGACGAGCTGGTCGAGGAGAACATGGTCCTCTTCTCCGACCTCGGCATCGAGGGTGCGACGCCCGAGTTGTTCGACCGGTCGTTGCTCGAGGAGATCTACGCAGACGGGCCGACGATCTGACCGGACACCTGGCGCCCGTCGATCGCCCGGAACGATGACCAAGACCGAACCAGACCTGGACGTCGACGTCGACGTCGCCACGACGCCCTCGACGACTTCGAATCGTGCGCCGGAGGTGGTGTGCACGTCGATCACCAAGGTCTTCGGCCGCGGCGATCGAGCGGTCGAGGCGCTCGCGCCGATCGACCTGACGTTACGGGCCGGTACCGTCACGGCGCTCGTGGGTCCGTCCGGGTGCGGGAAGTCGACCCTTCTCCGGGTGATCGCGGGACTCGAGACGGCGACCTCCGGCACCGTCACGATCGACGGTGAGAACTCCGACCGGATGCGCCGAAGCGGCGAGATCGCCGTCGCGTTCCAAGACGCATCGCTGTTGCCGTGGCGATCGGTCGCCTCCAACATCGGTCTCGCGCTCAAGCTCGCCCGCCAGCGCCACGACGCGTCGCGTATCCAGGACCTCATCGACGTCGTCGGGCTCCATGGCTTCGAGAAGGCCAAGCCGGCGGAGCTGTCCGGAGGGATGCGGCAGCGGGCAGCCATCGCCCGGTGCCTCGTCACCCGACCGCGTCTGTTGCTCCTCGACGAGCCCTTCGGTGCCGTCGACGAACTCACGCGACGTCGTCTCAACCTCGAGCTTCCGCCGATCTGGCACGACGGAGGAAGCACCACACTGCTCGTGACCCACTCGATCGATGAGGCCGTTCTCCTCGCCGACGAAGTGATCGTGATGTCGCCGCGCCCCGGCTCGATCGAGGCGACGGTCGGGGTCCCGATCGAACGCCCGCGGCGCGGTGCCCACCTCCACCGGACCGAGTTCCACGAACTCGTCGACACCGTCGGTCGGTATCTCGGCATCGACGATCGCGACACGTCCGACCCGTCGGGCACGCCGCCGTGACGATCATCGCGAGCCCGGATGCGCCCGCCGCCGACCGTGCCCACCCGACGACCCCCGAGCGGACACGACGACGCGTCCGGTGGTCGGGCGAGGTCGGACGGAGCGCCGTCGCGCTCGCGGCGATCCTGGCGCTGTGGGAGCTGCTTGCGCGGACCGCACTCGAGGGCACCAATCTCATCGCGCCACCGACGGGCATCGTCGACGCGATCGGCGACAACTGGGAGCTGTATCTGCGGGCGACGAGAACGACACTCTGGGAAGCGGCACGCGGATTCTTGTGGGGCAACTCGGCCGCCGTCGTCCTGGCCACGATCGTCGCGGTGTGGCCGTGGTCCGAACGGACCGTCCTGCGGGTGTCGCTCGTCGTGTTCTGCCTCCCGCTCGTGGCGCTCGGACCGCTCCTTCGTGTGGTGTTCGGGACCGGCGACGGGCCTCAGGTGACCCTCGCGGCGCTGGCGGTCTTCTACACCACGCTGGTCCCGCTCCTCGTCGGTCTTCGCGCCATGCCGCAGAGCTGGGCCGACCTGGTCGCGAGCTACGGGCGCGGTCGGTTGACGGCGCTCGCGACGGTGCGTGCCCGCGCGGCGATCCCGTATCTGTTCGCCGGCCTCCAGGTCGCGGCGCCGGCGTCGTTCCTCGGTGCCCTCGTCGGGGAGTTCACCGGTGCCGAACGTGGCATGGGCCTCCTCATCATCAACGCGACCCGCGGCCTCCGCACCAACGAGCTGTGGGCCGTCGCGACGGTGTCGGCGCTCGTGTCGATGGCGGTGTACGTGGTCGTGGGGGTCATCGGACGCCGACTGTCGGTCGGTGACGCCGCACTGCTTCTCGCGCCACCGCCGTCCGGACGGCCCGCCGGTCCGCTCCGCTGGCTGCTCCGGACGTCGATCGAGACGATCGTGACCGTCGCCGTCGTGTTCGCGATGTGGGTCGGGCTCATGGCGTGGTTCGATCTCGACTCCTACTTCGCGAAACGACCGGGCGACGTGTGGGACTACCTCGTGACGGTGCCGAACGCCGCCGCGAACCGCGACGAGATCCTCGATGCGCTCTCGTCGACGGCGCAGGTCGCGATTCCCGGGTACCTGCTCGGGTTGGCGCTCGGTGCCGGCTTCGCGATCTGCTTCGACCTGTCCGGCACGATCCGCCGCACGGTCACGCCGTTCGCCATCGCGTTGCGCTGCGTCCCGATCGTCGCCATCGCTCCACTGCTCGTGCAGGCGTTCGGACGCGGCACGGTCGGCACCACCATGTCCGTTGCGATCATGACGTTCTTCCCGACGCTCGTCGCGTGCAGCTACGGACTCCGCCAGGCACCGGGACAGGTCCTCGACTTCTACGCCGTGTTCGAGACGGGCAAGGTGCGCACGCTCGTGTCCGCTCAGGTCCCGGCCATGGTGCCGGCGTTCTTCTCGGCGGCGCGAATCGCCGTGCCGGCGACCGTGCTCGCGGCGACCGTCGCCGAGTGGCTGGCGACGGGGACCGGAATGGGGCACCTGATGGCGCTCACGGCCTCGAACAGCCGGTACGCCACGCTCTGGTCGTGTGTCGTCGTGATCACCGTCATCGCAGCCATGGCATACGCGGTCGTCGCGGTCGTCGAGCGGTGGGTGCTCGCCCGGGTCGCTCCCGAACAACTGTCGTGGTGACCTCAGCGTCGCCGTGGCGTTCCATTCATGGTCCAGTTCCTCGGTCGCGGTGTTGACATGTCCGAAACTACGACGAACACCGAGTCGGTGAATGCGCCCCTGGCGCCGACGATTCACCTCGTTCCACACTTCCATGTCGACGCTGTCTGGTGGAACACACAGGGCGCCACGATCGACCAGTTCGAGGCGTCGGACTGGTCGGGGTCACCGCGACTCGGTTTCCAGCGATCGGCGATCGACGTGCTCCGTCAGCATGTGGCGAGAGCCGAGCGCGATCCGATCTACCGCTTCTGTGTGGCCGAGGTCGACTATCTGGAGCCGCTCTGGTTCCACCACCCCCAGGAGCGCAGTCGGCTCCGTCGGTTGATCGACCGGGAGCAGGTCGAGGTCGTCGGGGCGACCTACAACGAGCCGAACACCAATCTGACGGGCGCCGAGGCGACTCGCCGGAACCTCGAGCACGGCCTGCGATTCCAACACGGCGCACTGGGCGCGACGGTCCGAACGGCATGGCAGCTGGACGTGTTCGGGCATGATCCGTCGTTCCCCTCACAGCTCGCCTCCGTCGGCGTCGACGGCGTGTACTTCGCCCGCGGCCCGTTCGGACCCTGGGGTCCGATGCTGGACGGCCCGTTCGACCAACCTTCCGAGCCGGGCCCGGTCCAGTTCCCGAGCGAGATCGAGTGGATCGCACCGGACGGCACCGGCGTACTCGCCTCGTGGGTCCCCGCCCACTACTCCACCGGGTACCGACTCGATCGCGCCGACTCGATCGACGAGGCCGCCGACTTCGTCGTCGATCTCGCGAGCAAGCTCCGCCACATCGCCCCGACCGGACACCTGATCGTGCTCGTCGGCACCGACCTCGCCCCGCCGTCCCGATGGGTGACCGACCTCGTCCGCTGGTCCTGCGACGACGAGTCCCGTCCGACGATTCTCTGCTCGACGCCCACGGATGCGCTCGACGCTGTCCGTTCCGAACTCCAAGCTCGTGGTTCGCGGCCGGTTCCGGTCTCCCGGGACATGAACCCCGTGTACACGGGGAAGGACGTGACGGCGATCGATCTCAAGCTGGCCTTCCGGGCGACCGAGCGCACGCTCGCGGACGCCGCCGTGTGGCTCGAGCGAGTCGATGAAGCCCTCGATCCGCACACCCGAGGTCGGATCTCCGCCGACCTCGACGACGCCTGGCGAGGTCTCGTCTATGCGGCACACCATGACGCCGTCACCGGGACGCACTCCGACCAGGTCCACCTCGACCTTCTGTCGACCTGCCGCCACGCATGGGCGATCGCCCGCTCCGCCGAGCGCAAGGCGGCGAGCGCACTCGCCGGCTCGCTGGTCGCGGGAGCCAGGACCGCGGCGTGTGTCGACGACGACGGTCCGGCGATCGTCCTTCTCGATCCACGTCGAGGACATGAGAAGTCCGGCGGTCGCGGAGCCGACGTCGTCACGTTCACGCTCGGCGCCGCCGAGCTCCGCGCCGTCGGGGCCGACGGGTCGTTCGCCTTGGTCGATGACGGCGGTCGTCCGGTGGCGTTCGTCGTCGAGCGCGTGCAGCGCGATGCCCGCGGCGCGATCGTGCTGGCGGTCGTCACGGCGGTCGTCGCGGCCGGCAATGCCCCCGGCGGCGCGCCGATCGGAACCGATCCGGTGCTGCGAGTCAGGCCATCGACGTCACCGCCGCCGCAGTGGCTCGCGGACGCGGGAACGACCATCCGAAATCGGTTCCACGACGTCACGGTCGATCCCGAGCTCGGCGGCTGCGTGGTGTCCTGGATCGACCGGCCGACCGGCCGGCAGATGATCGCCGACGACGACACGGGGGCCGAGCTCGTCTGGTTCGAGGAGCACCCGGAGCTCGACGGGACGGGCGAAGGACCGTGGCATCTCGCCCCCCGACGCATCGCTGCACGGTCGTCGGACGTCACGGTCGCTGTGGAGCGGACGACGTCGCCGGTGGGCGAGCGGATCGTGATCG
>JBCDAK010000216.1:0-7763 GCA_039185545.1 Actinomycetota bacterium | reverse complement strand
TAGGTCTGCGCCGTCGTCGACCCGAACCGACGGGTGACCTCGTGGAAGTACGTCCCCGCGGCGTCGCCGAGCGGCCCGTCGGGGCAGGCGTAGAGGATGAGTTCACGGCGCATGGACGGCGCGGCGAGCGTACGGCGTCACGGTGAACCCCAGTCGAAATCCGCGTGAAGCCAGGAATCGTCGCTTCGATCGCGACCGCAGGCTTGCATGATCGCGTCATGCGTTCGAGCGGCAGCACGGCCATCACCGACGTCCGACTGGTCACGGCCGACGCCGTCACCGAGCCGACGACCGTGGTCGTCGACGGCGACGTCATCGTCGACATCACCAGTGGAACACCACCCGACGGCGCAGTGGACGGGCGCGGCGCGCTGCTCGTCCCCGGCCTCGTCGACAGTCACTGTGACGGTCTCGAGAAGGAGATCTCGCCCCGCCGCACGGTGCAGTTCCCGCTCGACTACGGCCTTCGTTCGTTCGAGGGCCGAGTCCGCGCTGCCGGGGTCACGACGGTGTGTCACGGGATCGGCTTCCAGGAGAAGCCGAACAGCGGACGCTCGGTCGAGCACGCCAGGGAGATGTGCGCCGCGATCGACCGCCGACGCGGCGACGACTCGGTGGGCGTCGACCACCGGATCCTGTACCGCATCGAGGCCCGTGATGCCGGAGCGGTGGGTCCGCTGCTCGATGATCTCGGTCGACGCGATCCCGACCTCGGCGTCCCGCTCGTTTCGTTCGAGGATCACACACCTGGGCAGGGCCAGTATCGGGACGTCTCGCAGTTCGAGGCTGCGGTCGATCCGACACTGCTGCCCGAGGGCGTGACGGTGAAGGAGCACGTCGCCCGCCTCATCGCCGACGCAGAGGCGGTTCGCCACGTGCGCGATGCCAATCGCACGCGCATCGCGCCGCTCGCTCGCGAGGGCGCCATCCGTCTCCTCGCCCACGACCTCGAGACGCTCGACGACGTCGCCGACGCACTCGATGCGGGTGCCGCCATCGCCGAGTTCCCCCTCACGTCCGAGGTCGCGAAGCAGGCCAAGGCCGAGGGCATGACGACGGTGATGGGGGCGCCCAACGCCCTCCGGGGCCACTCGCACTCCGGGAACACGTCGGCCCGGGAGCTCGTCGCCGCCGGGCTGTGCGACGTGCTCGCCTCCGATTACATGCCGACGGCGATGCTGGCCGCTGCCTTCGCGATGGCGGCCGACCGGATCTGCTCCCTGCCCGAGGCGATCGCACTCGTCACGTCGGGACCCGCCGAGATGATCGGCGCTCGGGACCGCGGCCGCCTCGAGGTCGGGGCGGTCGCCGACCTCGTTCTCGTCGACGACCGAGGCCAGTGGCCGGTCGTGCTCGGCGTTCATCGCGCCGGCGACGACATGGCGCGGGCGGTCTTCAGCTCATGACGCCCCACCCCGCTCTGACCGCGGCCGCCGATGCCGCGTCGTCCGCCTGGGCCGATGCGGTCGCCCGATACGACCGCGACGCACTGCTGGAGTCGATCGCTCAGGGCGCCGACGGCACGCCGACGTCGCGGATCGACCACCTCGTCGAGTCGGCGATCCTGCAGGCGGTCGACCCGTTCGGCTTCGACGTCGTGAGCGAGGAGATCGGACACGTCGACCGGGGGTCGACGACGGCGATCGTGATCGACCCGGTCGACGGGACCGGCAACGCGACCGCCGGGATCCCGGTCGCCGCGTTCACCGGAGCCCTCGCCGTCGACGGTCGATTCACCGAAGGCCTGACCCACTGGCTCGCCGACGGACGCACGTGGTGGGCCCACGTCGACCAGGAGCCGACCGCCTCCACGTCGGGACGCACCTCCCTCGACGGCGCCCTCGTCTCCATGATCCGACCCAAGGGCGACGCGGCCGGGTTCCTGGCGATCGCCGATCGGGCGTCTCGGATCCGGGTGCTCGGTTGTTCGTCGATCGAGGCGGCGTTCGTCGGCGACGGCGTGCTCGATGCCTTCGTCGACGCGGGAAGTCGCACCCACCGCCTCGTCGATCTCGCCGCCGCGATGGTCATCGTCGAGCGGGCCGGCGGGGCGGTCGTCGACGTCCACGGCGAACCGATCGTCTTCACGACCGAGGTCGACACCCGGTGGTCAGGGGTCGTGGCCGCCACGACCGAACTCGCGGCCGAGATCGTCGATCAGGTCACGGCGGCGATGGCGATCGACGCCTGATCGGGGCACGCTGGTCGTCGGTTCCTCCGCCCCGACACGAAAGGCACCGCCATGACCCTCACGCTCGGCACCGGCCCCCTCGCATCGGGGGCGCCCGACACGACGAACTACTCGCTCGACGGGCCGCGCAACAAGCTGCTCTTCTCGCCGTTCCCCCGGCGACTGCGGGCCGTCTACAACGGCGAGACGATCGCCGACTCCGAGAACGCGATGCTGCTCCACGAGACGAACATCTTCCCCGTGGTGTACCTGCCGATCGCCGACGTCTCGACGCACGTCCTGACCAAGACCGACCGGTCGACCCACTGCCCGTACAAAGGCGATGCGTCGTACTGGACGATCACGGTCGGCGATCGCAGCGAGGAGAACGCCGTGTGGGGATACGAGACCCCGATCGAGAGCGCAGCGTGGCTCACGGGGTACGTGTCGATCGAGTTCGGCCGCGCCGACCGATGGTTCGACGAGGACGACGAGATCTTCGGCCACATCCGCGACCCGTACCACCGCGTCGACGCTCGACCGACGATCCACCGCTACGAGGTCCACCTCGGCGACGAGCTGGTCGCCGAGACCACCAACGCCTTCGTCATCTCGGAGACCGGCGCGTCGAACCGCATCTACATCCCGCCCGCCGACATCCGCATCGAGCGGTTCACCGCGTCGGCCACGACCACCCACTGCCCGCACAAGGGCGACTCGACCTACTGGAGCCACACCGAGAGCGGCACCGCCGACGTCGCCTGGAGCTACGAACGACCCCTCGAGGAAGCGAGCCGCGTCGCCGGCTACTGGTCGCTCGACGGCCCGAGCGTCCGCGTCGAACGACGGTGACCGGTTTCGCGTGCCTCGATTCCAGCTCCGGTCTCGCGGGCCCCGGGGTGGGACGATCGACCCTGCCCCTCCCGACGCTGCGCGTGGCAGGATCCGAAGGTGGACGAAGTGCGTGATCCAACCGTCGAACACTGCGAACGTCTCGGCACCGGGCGACCGATCGTCGTCGGAACGGACGGATCGTCCGAGAGCGAACGCGGTGTCCGGTACGCAGCCGAGCTCGCCTCGGCACTCGGTGTCGGCCTCGTGGTGGTCCACGCGATGGGCTTGATCGGCACGGGTGGTGACTGGCGATCGCGTCCCGACGACCGTCATGCCGACGCCGAGGAACTACTTCGGGGTCGCTGGACCGCATTCCTCGACCGCGGTGCTCTCGACGTGACGACCGAGGTCGTCGACGGCACCGGCTCGCTCGGACTCATGCGAGTGGCCGACGACGTCGACGCCTCGATGATCGTCGTCGGATCGCACGGGTCGGGCGGGAGCGGTGATCCGTTCCTCGGGAGCACGAGCCATCGGATCGTCGCCGACAGCCACCGACCGGTCGTGGTCGTGCCGCCCGGCGACAACCACCGTCACTACCGCCCCACGGGTGCCGGAGTCAGGTTCGACAGCGTCGCCGACACCGACTGAGGCTCGATGCGGTCCGGTGGCCGACCAGCGGCCCGGACGGCTCCCCGGTCCGGACGAGATCGAAACATCAAGTTCTGGTCAGGTCGCGCCGATGCACCCCACATGCGCAAGTCGGTCCGCGTCGTCGTCCGGGAGGTGTCCGAGCTGGCCGAGACCCGAGCGAAGCTGCGCCGTTGCCTCGCCTTCGGCGACGTCGACGCCGAGACGTGCACCGACGTCCAACTCGCGGCGACGGAGATGATCACGAACGGACTCGGCCACACCGACCACGGTCCCGTGGGCTTCGAAGCCGATGTGCATCACGATCGTGTCGAGCTGGTGGTTCGTCACCCTGACGGCGAGCAGGTCCGGCACACCGAGCCGCTCGTCACGCCGTTCGACCTCGGCGGGAACGGCCTGCAGATCCTGCAGGACGTGAGCACTCGCCTCAGCTCGAATCACCGCAATGGTCACCGGACGACGTCGGTCACCCTCGAGCGCCAACGCTTGGGCACGACCCCGCCCAGCTGACCCGTCTCCTCAGGTCGCCGAGCGGCCGAGCTTCCAGTAGCCGCGCGCCGTCACGTCGGAGCGCGACCGTCCACGCACCTCGAACAGATGCGTCCGGAGACGCTGCACCGACGCCGCCTCGCCGGCGACCCACACGGCATCGGGAAGATCGTCGATCGCCTCGACGGCTGCCGCCATGGCCTCCCCGGGAGCCGCGTCCGGCTCGACGAGGTGCCAGGTCACCGAGGCGCCGGGGTGATCGGGGAGGTCGATGCGTGCCGAGGGGTCGACGATCTCGACGTGCACGTCGACCGACCGGTCGTGGGGGATCTCCTCGAGGAGCTGGCCGATCGCCGGCATCGCCGACTCGTCGCCGGTCAGCAGGAACGAGGCCGCGCGCTCGTCGAGCGGCTCACTTCGTCCGGGGCCGGAGATGGCGACCTCGTCGCCGACGGACGCGTTCCGCACCCAATCGGTGGCCGCTCCGGTCTCGTGGACGACCACGTCGAGTGTCAGTTCGAGTCGGTCGGCGTCGAAGGCCCGCGGTGTGAACGTGCGGATCGGCGCTCGTGAACCGTCGGGCAGTTCGAACTGGTTCCCGGCCCACGTGGGCATCTCCAGGCCGGCGCCGACCGCTGGCGGGAGCAGGAGGCGGACGCTCGACGCCGGCGCCTCGATCGCGAAGCCGTCGAGTTCCGCGCCCCCCAGGACGACTCGATTCATGCGGGGGCTCAGCGGTTCGATCGACCGGACGGCCACACGCCGGAACGCCGGCGGCTCTCGACGGATCCGGCGGATGGCGTCGCTCACGTGGCCACTGTGGCACGGAGGCGGTCGGATCGGACCCGTCGAGCTGGATGCGTGACGCGGAGCGACCGATCGCGTACGTTCTGCGTTCCATGTCGGGGCGAACGTGCGCGCGACCGGGCGTCACTTCCTCAAGAATCACTCTGGACGTGCCGAGAACATGAGCATGAGAAGTGCGGTGAGCGTGGTCGTGCGAGGAGTGCACGACCTCGCCGCGTTCCGCGATGTACTCGGCAGCTGCCTCGACGATGCGTCCGTCCGCAGTGAGGTGGCCGCCGATGTGCAACTCGCCGCGAGTGAGCTCGTCACGAACGGGCTCACGCACGGCGGCGCCGACTCGGTCGACGTCCACGCCGTCGTCTTCGACGACCGGATCGAGCTGAAGGTGCACCACGGGGATCGGCCCGGCCGCTCGCGTCCCCATCCGCTCGGCCGACGCGGTGACGCCGGGGGCCGGGGCATGGGCATCCTGCGCCACGTCAGCTCGCATCTCACCACCGATCACCGCAACGGTGCACGGACCACCTGGGTCGTGTTCGCCCGGCCGACCGCCGCAACGTGGCAACTGCCGTCCGATCGTTCGTACGCCTTCAGCGCTGCCAGCTGAGCACTGCCGGCGGCCGCCGGGCGCTGGCGTCGGAACCCGGTCCCGCTGTGGCGAAGGTCACAGCATCACCTCCGTGATTTCGCTCAAGGCGCCCAGAGCGGCTGCCGATGCAGTACTCGGAGAGGAAATCATCTCCACCCTTCGTGCAGGAGTGGCGGAACTCCGGACAGTCCACCGCATCAGCCGGCGCCCGCCGGACAGAACGGAGAGACACCGCCATGTCCACCACCACCGACCTCGCCACCATCATCGAGCAAGCGCCCGAGATGCCGTGGCTCGACCGAGCCGCCTGCGCATCGCTCGACGTCGACCGGCTCGACCTGTTCTTCGTCGATGCCGGCAAGTCGCTCTCGCCCGAGGCGAAGGCGCTGTGCTCCGGATGTGAGGTCCGCCGCGACTGCCTGATGCACGCCTACGAGCGAGACATCGTCGGCGGGTACTTCGGTGGACTGTCGCCGACCAAGCGCCGCAAGCTCACCGTGACCGAAGCCCTCGACCTCATCGAGGGGGAGTCGTGCTGACCGAACTCGAGCGGATGCTCGAGTTCCGGCGCCTCGACGGCCGGACCCGCGATCTCGATCCCGAGCCGCTGCCGTCCCCGATCGTGCGCCTCACGGTCACCGATCACACGGTGCCGAGCGAGGCGCCGTCCGATCTGGCCGAGTCGATCGTTCGGACCTTCGACGGTGACTGGACCTTCCGCCGACTGTCGATCCGCCGTCTCGAGTCGTACCTCGAGTGGCGGTCCTCGTGGGAGTCGTCGCACACGCTCGGTTCCATTCGGATGCTCCGCGAGCTTCCGGAGGCATTGCGTCGTCACGACGTCGATGTGCCCGACACCGTCGCCGCGTCGCTCCAGCAGCTCGTGGTCGCCGAGGGTGCGTTCGACGGGTGTTCGCTCGATCTGGTCGAGCTGAACGCCCTCCACGACGTCATCCGCGCGTTCGCCGACCGTGTTCGAACGTCCGGGGCGACCGGCGTCGGACTGGTCGAGACCTCACCCACCGTCCGGCGGACCGGACTGCTGCGGTCGTGGACCGGGGTCGGGCAGCGTCTCGAACTCGCTCGCCGGGGAACCGCGACCGTGCGCTTCGTGTCGGGCCGTCTGAGCGTCCTGTACGCCGACGATCGCACGCCGATCCTCGACATCCGCAGCTTCGAGCTGGGGATCGACGGAGCCGTCGTCGTCGACGCCAGCGGGAACGAGCACCTGCTCGACGCCGAGGCGACCGACGCGATGTGTGCCGTGGCACCCGAGGCGACCGCCTGGCGGGTCCGTCGGGTTCCCGAGATCCTCGTGTGGGCCGAGCTGCTCGCCGGGCTGCAGACGGCGTGTGACGCCGTCCGTGCGTCGGGTCGGCTCGCCCGGGTCCACCTCGGCGACGAGCGCCACACGGCCCTCACCGCCGCGCTCTGAGGCCATCGGCGACGACGGTGAGTTCCTGATCCGAACGGTCGTCGTCAGACCTGGCCGGGGCGGAATTCCCAGTGCCAGGGTTCCCGGGGCACCGACTCGACCCAGCCGAAGCGGGGGCCGTGCGTCGACAACCACTCGTAGGTGGCCCGGTCGGTGACATCGGCGTCCACCGCGAGACCCCAACCGTGGTTCGAGGTGCCCGGCCGAGCGCCCAGGCCACCCTCGGAGTACAGGCCCTTGCGGCGCACCAGGTCGACCTGCTCGTCGTAGTCGCGGTACGAGTCGGTGATCCGGATCTCGATGCCGTCCGCGGCTGCGGTGGCCACGAGGTTGTCCCACGCAGCCGCCGCCGGGGCGTACAGCTCGTGGTAGCTCTGATTCGTGAGGGGCGTCAACGTGCTCGGCGGCAGCCGTCCGTTGCCGATCGCCTTGAGCACGGCGGGCGGCTCGAGTCGGCCGTAACCGCCGACCGATCGGGCGCCGGGCGCCGCCGCCCGTCCTTCGATCGCGGCGAGAAGCTGGGCATCGTCGACCCCGGGGAGGCCCGGGACGCCGGATGACATCGTGCCGACGAGGACGGTGCCGCCGGAGCCGTACGCCGAGCCGGTGCCGGTCGGGTAGCGGGTTCCGGTGGGGGTGGCGATCACGCGGCCGGGATCGAGCCGCGACGTGGTCGGGAATCCGGTCGAACCGATCGTGGCGCCCGCCGTCGATCCGGCGAACGTGGGGCCGAAGGACGCCATCGAGCCCACAGCGCCGGCCGAACCGGTGGTGCCGGTGAACGGAGC
>JBCDAK010000215.1:0-7766 GCA_039185545.1 Actinomycetota bacterium | reverse complement strand
GGCGGATCGTCGGGCGGACTCACGGTGCTCGGGGTGCTCGCCGATCACGGCCACCTCGTCGCCGGCGGCGTCGCCTCCTATCCGGTGAGCGATCTCCGAGCCCTGGCCGCGGCCACTCACCGATTCGAGGCGCACTACACCGACACGCTCGTCGCGCCACTCGACGGCGATCCCGACCACGAGGCACGGTTCACCGAACTCTCACCGCTGCATCGCGCCGAGCGGATCGCTGCGCCGCTGCTGCTCTCGCACGGGTCCGACGATCCGGTCGTGCCGGTCGGTCAATCGATCGCGCTCGCCGAGCGCATCCGGACCGCAGGCGGTGACGTCGACCTCGTGATCTACGACGGGGAGGGGCACGGGTACCGCGATCCGGCCCATGTGGCCGACGACTACGCGCGCACCGAGGCGTTCCTCGATCGCGTGTGCCCTCCCGCCGACCACCTCGGCTGAGTCGCCCCCGGCTGGGTCGGGAGCGCCGGTAGATTTCGTCCGTGGCTTTCGTGAACCGATCCAACGCCGAGAAGCAGGAGGACATCCAGGCGTCCGGCGAGCCGATCGACTTCGATCCGCTCGATCCCGACACGGTCAAGGTGCACTACGACCTGTCGGCCTGGAACTTCGATCAGCGCGCCGAACTGGCCGAGGCGCTGGCGGGTGACTCGATCCCCCACGGTTGGGACGGCGAGGAACTCGTGGTCCCCGAAGAGGTCGAAGAGGCAGCCGATGCGATGTTCGAGCGGCTCGAATCCCAGCTCGGACCCTTTCCGATCGCTCTCGAGGACGATGCAGAGGCCACCGAGTACGGGCTCGACGAGTGGAGCGACGCGGACCGCGAACTGCTGCGCGACGCACTCGTCGACTCCGAGGTCCCACACCGTTGGGAGGACAGCACGGTCGTCGTCGCGGCCGATGCCGAGGAGGCCGTCGACGAGATCCTCGACGCCATCGAGGCGGGCGAGCTGGTCGCCACCGATACGGCGAGCGCTCACGCGCCCGAGGGCGCGCTGTCCGACCTGTTCCTCGCCGCCGATCGCCTCGCACGTGAGCCGAGCGACGCCAAGGCGCGCCGGTCGCTCATCGAGCTCGGTGACACGCTCGATGCGTCGCAGCCGCCCTATGCGTTCCCACCTCGACCATGGGAGACCGCGATCGAGACGATGACGTCGATCATCGTCAGCTTCGACGACGAGGCCGCCGGACGGGATCGGTCCACCGGTTCCGACGCCGGTGTCGCCGAGTCGAGCGACGCTGTGGGGGCGGGCTCGACCGCTGGACCGATCGTCGAATCGAAGCGTCAGCGTCGTCGCCGCAACTTCGGTGCGGCGGGCGCCGTCGACGACGGGGACGACGACTCCGCCGTTGCCGTCGGCGCCGAGAAGCTCCGGACCATCCTCCGGCCGTACGTGTAGCCGGCACGAGCTGTCCGCGCCGGCGCCGCCGCCCGTCACGTCCTCCAGCACCGCCGCCCGACACGTCCTCCAGCACCGCCGAGCGCCCGGCCGGCGGCGTCGGTAGCGTGCCCAGCCGTGCTGTTGGCCGAGTTGGAGATCTTCCACAGTCGGCCCGTGCAGCCCACGAGACGGGTCGCGCTGGGTGCGATGGTGCTCCCGGTCGATCCCGCCCCCGGGTTCGGAGGCCTGCTGCTCGGCGCGGTCGTCGCTCGACACCTCGACGGCCTCGATGAGGACGGCCTCGCGGGAGTTCGAGCGCTGATCCGTGAGATCGAAGCCGGACAGCGGGTCGTGCAGCCCCGCTTGCGCCACCGGTTCCAGGTCGATCGACACGGTCTGTCCAACAGCACCCATCGGCTGGTCGGGGAGGACGACGACATCAGGTTCGACTTCGGCACGACGGGCACCGACCTGGCGCAGGTCCTCGGCGCCGTGTACGCGGTCGAGCGGTTGGCGACCGAGCATCGACGGGCCATCGCCCCGGTCCTGCACAAGGCGGTCAACTGGCGCGGACCGATCGGGCCGTCGCTCATCGCCTACCTCGCCGGGTCGCAGAGCACCGCGCTCGAGGCGCTCGCCGACCCCGAGGGGTGGGCGATGCAGATCCTCGGGTTCGAACTGGGTGGTGACCGGCCGTCGAAGCGTTCGGTCACCAAGGCGTTCCGTTCGAAGATGCGCGAGGTGCACCCCGATCACGGCGGCAGCGGATCCGACGCGGCGAAGGCGATGAACGACCTCGCCGAAGCCCGGCGGATCCTGAGCCGCTCCTCGTAGCTCCTCGTCGCCCGCATCGCCGCCTGGGTAACGTCCCGCTCGATGGCGCGAACGACCCTGATGCTGTATCCGGGAGCGGGGTCGGCGGCCGACCACTCGAGCCTCGTGCGGATCGATGATGCGTCGACCTCGACCGTCGACGTGAGGCGTCACGACTTCCCATATCGCAAGGAGGGTCGCCGCGCGCCCGACCGGGCGCCGAAGCTCATGGCGTCGATCCGCTCCGATCTCGCAGGGATCTCGCGACGCCGAGGGCCGGTCGTGATGGGAGGCCGGTCGATGGGCGGCCGGATGTGCTCGATGGTGGCCGCCGACGTCGACGACGCGGGCCCGGTGGCCCGACTCGCCGCACTCGTGCTCATCTCCTACCCGCTGCATCCTCCCGGAGCACCCGAGAGTCTGCGGGTCGACCACCTGCCGTCGATCGACGTGCCGTGCCTCTTCGTGTCGGGGACGCGGGACCCGTTCGCCACACCCGACGAGCTCGAGCGCTGGACCTCGACGATCTCGGCGCGGGTCGAGCACGTGTGGATCGACGGCGGCCGCCACGATCTGAAGGGCGCCGATCAGCTCCTCGCCGACGTGGTGCTCCGGTTCGTGGCGTCAGTCGTCGACTGACGCACTCGGCGTCGACCGGTCCGGGGACGACCGACGGAGCGCGGAGAGATCGAGGTCTCGGTCCTCGGGGTTGAGTTCCTCCAACTCCCGGTGTGCGGTCTCGGGATAGCCGACCACGATGAGGATCACCGCCAGCAGTTGGCCGATCGCCATGGTCGACATCACGCTGGTGTACGACCATCCCGCATCGATGAGTTGACCGGTCGCGATGAGCCCGCCGATGCCTCCGACGAGCGCGGCGGCGACGATGTACCCCGACGCCCGGGTCCGGTTGGCCGTCGGGAACAGCTCGGTGCGATACACCTGCATCGCCGGATACACGGCGCTGCCGAGCACGGCGGCGAGGAACGACGAGATCCACAGCAGTGGTCCGGCGACCGAGAACGCCACCAGGACCGCGATGACCGAGAGCGGGAGACCGATGCTGATGAGCCGTCGCCGACCGGAACGCTCGGCGATGCGCGCGCCGATGATGAGACCGATCCCGGCGGGTGTGCCCACGATGATCGAGAAGAGTCCGATCTGACCCCCGGAGAAGTCGCGCACGTCGGACAGGTAGCTGTTCTGGAAGAAGCTCGCCGGGGCGATGAACACGTTGGCCGTGAAGGCGACGCCGGCGAGGAGAGCGAAACGCCGACGGTCGAAACGACGCGTGTGCGTGGGTCGACGAGACTCTGCGGCGAAGCGCCGAGTCTCGGGGAGGCGCCGGGTCACTTCGAACGCCACGATCAGCCAGATGGCGGACACGAGGTACACGTACCGCCATCCGCCCGATCCGATGTCGGTGAGACGGAGCGACATGACGGCGATCCCGGCGCCGAGGCCGGCGGCCATCGCGAGGACGCTGACGGCGTAGGCGCGGCTGTTGCGCGGCATCTCCTCGGCGGCGACGACGCCGATCACGAACGCGAGCGCGATGCCCATCGGTCGGCCGATCGCCTGGCTCGCGACGAGTGCCCAGAAGCTCGGTGCGAGCGCACCGAGCAGCGAGATGGTCGGCGCGAGCCAGGCGGTGGCCACGAGGACGCGGCGGCGACCGACGCGATCCGCGATGACGGCGGCCGGGAGCGCGATCACGATGCCGGCGCGGACGGCAGCTCCGGCGAAACCGATGCCCGACTCGCCGACGCCGAAATCGTCGGCGGCGAACTCGGCGGTCTGCGTGAAGAGGGTGTTGATGAACGCCGCCGACATCGAGGCCGCCGCCAGGAGGCCGATGACCCGGATCTGGGTGGCGTCGACGCGGTCGGGCGGCGCCCACCACCCGGGGTAGCGGATTCGCCGGGCCAGCGTCGCCCGAATGGGCCACGCGAAGAGCCACCCGAACCAGGGGATCAGGGTCCGATAGACGGTCGTCTCGACGAGTCGTCCCTCGTCGGCACGCACGTCGCGCCGATAGCTCGCAAAGGGCCCGTGGACCTGTTCGTGGATGCGACGGTCCGGCGCCGCGTCGTCCCGGATCTCACGCTCGGCGACGATGTCGTCGCGGGCGGTGCAGATCAGCGCTCGGTGGGTTTCGTCGTCGGGCCATCGTCGGGTCACGATGCGTTCCCGCCGCCGCACGCCGGGAGCATACTGGCGACTGTGAACGTGCTCTCCGGCGAGGGGAACGAGGAGCGGATCGTGGTGCACGGGGCCGAGGGGCTGTCCGGCTCGGTGCGCGTCCCCGGTGCCAAGAACTCCGTGCTGAAGCTCATGGCGTCGACGATCCTGTGTGACGGCCGGTTCTCGCTGACCAACGTCCCCGACATCGCCGACGTCTCCATCCTGGGCGACCTGCTCGCCGCGATCGGCGTGTCGATGACGCGAACGGGCGCCGACCGCATCGAGCTCGACAACTCCGGTGACCTCACCCCGGTTGCGCCGTACGAGTTGGTCGAGCGGATCCGCGCGTCGATCAACGTGCTCGGACCGCTGCTCACCCGCTGCGGCGAGGTGCAGCTGTCGATGCCGGGTGGCGACGACTTCGGTTCCCGCCCGATCGACATGCACGTCGCCGGACTCGAGGCGATGGGCGCCGAGTTCGAGTTCCGCCACGGTGACGTGTTCGCGCGAGCCGAACGGTTGCACGGCGCTCACGTGGCGTTCGAGTTCCCCAGCGTCGGGGCCACCGAGAACATCATGACCGCCGCGGTACTCGCCGACGGGGTGACCACCATCGACAACGCCGCGCGCGAACCCGAGATCGCCGACCTGTGTCACTTCCTGGTGTCGATGGGGGCGAAGATCGACGGGATCGGGAGCCCGACGCTGCGCATCACGGGTGTTGAACCGCACGAGCTGCGGCCCACCGACCACCGCACGGTCACCGACCGCATCCAGGCGGCGACCTACATGGCCGCGTGTGCCGTCTCGGGCGGCTCGATCGACGTCGTCGGCGCCTGCGGCGATCACATGGCGATGGTCCTCGAGCGATTCGGCGACATGGGTCTCGAGATCACGCCGAACGACGACGGCATCACGGTCGCCGCCGGGTCCCGGCTCCGCTCGATCGACGTCGCGACGCTTCCCTATCCCGGCATCGCCACCGACTACAAGCCGCTCATCATCACCATGCTGTCGGTTGCGGACGGCGTCGGCATCGTGACCGAGAACCTCTACCCCGGCCGCTTCCGCTACGTCGAGGAGCTCCAGCGGCTCGGCGCCGACGTCCGCACGAGTGGCCATCACGCCGTGGTGCGAGGCGTCCGTCGACTGTCGGGTGCGCCGGTGCGGGCACACGACATCCGCGCCGGTGCGGCGATGGTGGTGGCGGGCCTGGCCGCGGACGGCGAGACCGTGATCAGCGGCGTCGGCCACATCGACCGCGGCTACGACGACATCGTCGGCCGACTCGCCGGTCTCGGCGCGTCGATCGAACGAGTCTGAGTTCCAGGACACACGGTGTCAGACACCGTGTGTCCCGTTGGTCCTCAGTCGACGGTGTCGAACGTGAGACCGGCGTGGTCGATCAGGCGGTCGACGAGCGGGGCCCCGAGCACCGCGGCGGGGGTCGTGCTCCCCGGTGCTCCCGACTCGTCGGGTGACGTGGTGGCGAGCAGCCAGGCGGTCTCGGCGAGCATCTTCGCCGTCGAGCCGTAGCCGGGGTCGCGGTCGCCGGTCACCTCGGTGGTGACCGTGTCGCCGTCGGCGGTTCGGCCGTACAGGCGGACGGTGAAGTAGCCCGTCTCCTGCTGCTCGGGTGACGGGCCGGTGCCCGGCTCGGGGAGGAATCGTCCGATCAGCCGGCGGGCCGGACCGAGCGAGCTGATCGCCATGAACGAGACCATGGCGCTTCCGACACCCGCTGCCTTCGCGGCGCCGAGGGGACCGGTGCCCATGGCCATCGCCTCGTCGTATCGGAAGTCGTCGCCCCACGGCCGTCCCAGCAGAGCGTGGCTGCGATGCACGATCTTGGTGTTGATCGCCGCCATGACGAAGGGTGCGATCCAACCCTCGGCGGCGTCGTCTCGCCGGGCGATCGTGATGTCGTCCTGGCGGACGCCGGGCTCGACGCCCTCGGGCATCAGCGCGAAGGGATCGCCGACGAGCGTCGCGATCTGGGGATCGGCGGCCGCCTCCTCGACCATGTTCATGCCGCTGGCGATCGTGCCGCCCGACGCCGTGCCGCTTGCGCCGATGAGGCGGTACGAGACGCTCTGGCAGTGGGTCCCGAATCGCTCGATCGCCTGCTGCTGGGTGAAGCACACGCCGAGATCGGAGGGGATGGAGTCGAAGCCGCAGCAGTGCACGATGCGGGAACCGGTCTCGGCGGCCCGGTCGTGGTGAGCGTCGATCATCCGGGCGATCCACTGCGGCTCGCCGGTGAGGTCGCAGTAGTCGGTGCCGGCCTCGGCGACGGCGGCAACGAGGTCGGAGCCGTACGTTGCATACGGACCGACGGTGGAGACGACCACCCGGGTGCGCGACGCCAGCTCGTCGAGGGCCGCACGGTCGGTGGCGTCGGCGACCAGCTGGGCGACGTCGTCGCCGAGATCGTGGTCGGACGCCACCCCGGCGAGCTTCTCGGCGTTGCGGCCCGCGATCGCCCAGCGCAGCTCGGCGCCGTCGGCGACACGCCGAGCGAGATGGGCGACCGTGAGCTGTCCGACGAAGCTCGTGGCGCCGTAGACGATGAGGTCGAACTCGCGGTCGGTGCGGCGGGGATCAGCGGGCATCGCTGGAGTCTGCCGCAGCCGAGTCCTGTCCCGCTGCGTCGGCTGCGGCATCGACGCGACGCTTCGCGACGACCAGCAGCCAGGCGATCCCGGCCATGGGCCCGACGATGAGGAGGATCTCGTCCCATCCGCCCTGGTGGGCGAGGATCGACGCGGGCGTCACAGACCACCGCACAATCGATGATCGTAGGTCGCGCCTTGATTGAATGGTCTGTGACATGCGCGCCAAGGTCGAAGCAACCATCGAGGTGATCCGCCCGGCCCTGCAGGCCGACGGAGGCGACATCGTGCTGCACAACGTCCACGAGGACACGGGTGTGGTCGAGGTCGAGTTGACCGGAGCCTGTGTGGGGTGTCCGGCGTCGACGCAGACGCTCAAGGCCGGGATCGAACGGATCATGCGTGATCGGGTCGACGGGGTGACCGAGGTGATCAACATCGCCGAGGAAGCCGCCGCCGAGGCGATCGGCGCCTGACCGGCGGATCCCATGGGTCGACCCCGACGTTCCGCGCCCGAACTCTTCGACGCTGCGGTCGGCGGCGATCGCGGAGCGCTCGCCCGGCTGCTCTCGATGATCGAGCGTGGCGATGACGACGCCCGCGAGATCGGGCGACTCGCGTACCCCCGGTCGGGTGAGGGGTACACGGTCGGGCTCACCGGTGCGCCGGGCGCCGGGAAGTCGACGCTGACCTCGGCGCTGATCTCGCACCTGCGGGCGCTCGAGATCGAACTCGCCGTGTTGGCGATCGACCCGTCGTCGCC
>JBCDAK010000214.1:0-7791 GCA_039185545.1 Actinomycetota bacterium | reverse complement strand
CTCGAAGCGTTGTCGTCGGCCGGCGGTCGGATCGCCCACACGCGGGACTTCGTCGACTTCCCGATCTCGCTCGGCGGCGAGTGGCTTCACGTCGAGCGGACGGTGCTCGACGACATCGTCGCCGACGAGTCCGTGAACATCGAGACCGTGACGGTCGGGTACGAGGATAACGGCGACTTCGCCATGGTCGACGAGGACGGCACGCTCGTCAGGCTGTCCCTCGGCGACGTGGGCTTCGACATCGACCAGAAGTTCGTCGGCTCCAGCTGGCTCGACTTCTTCGAGACCTACGTGCTCCCGGGGATCGCACCGCTGATCACGTTCGACACGGCGGTCGAGCGCATCGAGTACGGCGACGGGGGTGTGCGCCTCACCGACTCCGACGGCGGCGTCCACGAGGCCGATCGCGGCGTCGTCACCGTGCCCGTCGCGATTCTGCAGCAGGGTCTCGTCGAGTTCGACCCGCCGCTGCCGGACGATCGGCTCGACACCCTCGACGACGCCCGCGTGTGGAGCGGTTTCAAGGCGTTCGTCGAGTTCGGCGAGCCCTTCTACCCCACCCTCCTCGACCCCGGAGACTCGGGGGCCGGGGGTGGGCAGCGGCTCTTCTACGACGCGGCCTACGGTCAGGACTCCGACGCACACGTGATGGGGGTCTTCTCGGTCGGCGAGGAGGCGGAGCGGTACCAGGCGGCTGGCGACGGTGCGATCGACATGATCCTGGCCGAGCTCGACGACATCTACGACGGCCGCGCATCGGAGGTGTACGTGCAGCACCTCACGCAGAACTGGAACGAGCAGCCGTGGGCCCGTGGGGCGTACCTGACCGACGACGAGGACTTCCGCATCACCCGTCGACTCGCCGGGCCGATCGATGACACGGTCTTCTTCGCCGGCGACGGCTACACGTCGTTCGATGACTGGAGCAGCGTCCACGCCGCAGCCTGGTCAGCCCGGGAGGCAGTGCGCTCCATGCTCGACTGACGCGAACCGAGCGCTCGCGTTGTACCCGGACGGGTCGGGCGATGTTCCGCCGGCTGCGCCGTCGAGCGAGCGTCGCAGGGAGAGGGAGTGGCATGGTCGTGGCCTGACCCGCGCATCCGGCGACTTCGTCGTGCGCTCGTCGCTCCGCGTGCGACCACGATCGGAGGTCTGCCGAGTGAGGTGGTGCTCGAACCCGGTGATGATCCGATCGGACGCCGATGTGCGGTCAACTTGGACTCGATCGAGTCGGTGTCGACCGCCGTCTTGACCGATCGGATCGTTGCCCTCAGCGTGCTGCGAATGGAAGAGATCGGCGGGGCGCTCGAGGTCGCCGTCGACTGCCGGTCGCTCACGCACTCGGATGGTCTCTACTCCCGTCCGTGTTCAGTGGACGTGCCCCGGAGGCTGCTGTCGGGTGTGTGATGGTTGGTGGGTGATGCGTGCTGTCGGTGTGGCGGCGATGGTGTTGGCAGTTGGTGCCGGCGTTGGTTGTGGCTCACCGACCGTTGAGCGCGTCGTCGATGAAGGCGCGGCGACGAGCCCCACCGATGTCGCGTCGCTGCAGGGGGACGTGGTCGGGTTCTGTGACCGATGGGACGCTGTTCTGTTGTCAGGCGACGAGGAGGAGATGGCGTCGGTGTTGGCGGGGCTCCGGCCGAGATTGCGCCGCAGGTATCGGTGGTGCTGGCGGCCGAGGAGGCCGATGAGGCACCGCCGGGGGCGGACGAGGCGGCGCGGGACCTGGCCGGATGGCTCGAGCTGAATTGTGGCCACGATGCGGCGGGCGAGATCGGTGATCCACGGAACCGGAGAGTGGCGCCGCTGTTCGAGGCGACCCCGGAGGGGTTCGAGATCTGTTTTGCGGGAAGCATGTTCGCGTCCATGGGCTCGGATGTGGTGGGCGCGGTCTTGTACGGGGACACGACTGCTGAGGATCCCTATGCCGGGGAGATGTTGGGTGTGGTGTGGGGGACCGACGGAGGTCACGCCGGTGATGGAGAGCGCACGCCGGTCGTGGTGCGCGGGGTGGAGGGTGTTGCTGCGCCGATCACGGTGTTCCAGCAGGTCGTTCTCGAAGACCTCGGAATGGTCATCGCGTGGGAGGAGGCGGGCGAGGCGATCGGCCCGTATGGGCGTGGCTTCGATCAGAGCCGTGTGGCCGAATTGCTCGATGTCGCTGAGGACCTGTCCTCGGAGAACGGTGTCTTCGAGCTCGCCCCGGAGAGTCTTCCGTCGGGCTTCGGTGAGATCTATCGCGGTTCGGTTGACTCCCTTTCTCTGGTGTTGCCGGTCGGGGCGGCGTACAGCATCAGCTATCAGAACCCTGACACTGGTGAGCTGCTGACGTTGAGCGGTGAGGAGATGTCGGCCGACGAGTTCGACGCGCTGCGGTTCCTGACGCTCGGCCTCCAGCACGAGGACTTGGAGGGCCGAGACGCGATCATCGGCAACGCGTGGAACGACGAGGGACCCGCAGTCGTGACGTGGCGCGAGCCTGAAGGGTTCGTTGTTCGGCTCGTCGGGTTGAGCACCGACCTGGGCGTCGTCCGCGACGTCGCCCGAACAGCACAAGAACTCGACCGCGGCCAGTGGGAGGACATCGTCAACGGGGCCTCCACCTGCCACGGCGCGCCGTCGACCGAGTGACCAGCAAGCAGCGCGACAGCGCGCAGCTGCGATCGCGGTGATCCGCACGGTGTCCGGCGCGGGGTGTGGACCGTTCTGGAGCGGGACCTGGGATCGAGCGCAGCGGCTCGGAGTCGGATGGATCTGCGACGATCACGGATCCGAGGTCGGCGACACTGTGACCGTGGTGTCACACGCTCCGGCGAACTACGACTGTCCGTTCTGCAACAACATCCACAACGGCACATCCACGTTTCCCCTCGAGATCGTGCATCGCGACCCCGAGGTGTTCGTGAAGATGAATCCGAACTGGTGGCCGAACAATCCCGGCAACGTCCTGGTCATCCCGACCGCGCACCACGAGAACCTCTTCGAACTGCCGGTCGCTGTCGCACCGGCGATCCATCGAGCGGCATGGGCGTCGGCGGTTGCGATGAAACGAGCCTTTCGCTGTGACGGCGTCTCCACACGGCAACACAACGAGCCAGCCGGGAACCAGGACGTGTGGCACTTCCACCTCCACGTCTTCCCCCGCTGGGACGGCGACGAGCTGTACCGGACGGAGGGAACTCCGGCACCACCCGGCGCGCTCCGCGATCGCGCGACGCAGCTGCGGCAACACTGGCCGGACCCGACAGAAGCTCCGTGACGCTCGATTGATGGTGCAGTGGAGCGCCTCGACCGTGCGGGTCGCGGCCACTTCGGGCCCTCCGCTCGCTGGCACGGTGCAGGTTCGCAGCGTGCCAGAGTCAAGGGGTGCGCTCTGGCCGGCGGGACTTTCACGAGTCGCTGCCCCGCAAACGGATGGGCGCAGGTGTCGTCTTCGTTGACTCGGCGAACCGTGTCCTGTTGGTCAAACCGACCTACAAGCCGACCTGGGAACTGCCTGGCGGAGCGGTGGAGGATCATGAGTCCCCGAGAGCGGCGGCGACCCGAGAGGTCCGCGAGGAACTCGGCTTGGAGATCGAAGTCGGCCCCATGCTCTGCGTCGACTACAACGCGACCACGGCGGACTACCTCGAGAGCCTGATGTTCCTCTTCGCCGGACCGGCGCTGACGGCCGAACAGGAAGCATCGATTCGACTGCCGCACGACGAGCTATCGGACTGGCGGTGGTGCGAGATGCACGAGGCCCAGCAGCTGCTCGCCGATCGCGTCAGCCGGAGGCTCTCTGCCTGCGTCGACAGCGACGGACCGTCAAGGGGCGCGTACCTCGAAGAGCAGACCGCCACCACATCCATCGACTGATACCACTCGCATCTACGAGCGCGAGCGCACCGCGATGTTGGGGGTCAGTGGTGCGTCGCGTGGTGCAGATGTGGACGGGATCGGCTGCGGGGCGTTGAAGTGTGTTCGACGCGATCGTCGAGGCCGCCGAGATGTTCGAACGAACCGTTGCCGAGTGGCCGAGGTCCGGTTGTGTGGACGGGCCTCTGTGGTGGGCGCGCCCAATCGCACACCTTCGTGGCAGATTCTGAGTTAGTCGCGGGGTCCGCTCATGACGCAGTCGGCGAGGACCTGTTCGAGGACGGCGTTGATCTCATCGGTCAAGGACGCGTCCGCCATCCGGTCGATGCTCTGAAACCGCTCGGTCGCGAGGACTTCCTGATCGTCGGAGTCGAGCATGGCGACGGCGTCGGTCACACATGGCCGGTCGAGCGCGATGCCCGCCTGTTCGGCCAGTGCGACGAGTGATCGCGCTGCCTGAACGGCGGGCACGCACTCGGCGAGCGATGATTCGAACTCTTCAAGGGCATCGCGGCTGGCTCGACGCTCACCGGCATCTTCTGAGTCCAAGCCGCTGGTCATCGCTTCGAGTGCGGAGTCGTCCCACTCCTCAAGCCGTGCGAGCAGGCACGCCTCGTCGAAGTCCCGATCGCCCTCGGCTTCGGCCCGAGCCGCTTCTGCCTGGATGATGTCGCGGGCCACTCGGCGAGGGGACGGGTCCGACGTGCAGCCGACAACGAGCATCATCATCGCCAGCATCACCGTGAGTGCGATCGCTGTTTCGATGTCGAGTCCGATCGAGAGATCCTAGATCACGTGTCGACCGGCCGGTCTGGCGGTGCCGCACGTGGCTGTCCCCTCCCGCCTTCCGGACGAACGAGACCGTGGCGCAAGTGCGGTGATCTCAGACTCGTGCAACAGTTCGGCGACTTCGGGCAAGTACTGGTCGTGGAGTTGCTCGGTCACCTCCCGGAATGACTCATGTCCATCAACTCTGGCGACGACGCGATCGATTGGCGCGAGGCGTACCAATCGAACGCGGGTGACCTGTTCACCTTTCTGGCGCGACGCGTTGGATGGTCGTTGGCGGAGGATCTGCTGGCCGACACGTTCACTCAGGCGATGGGGTCGGCCTCCGGCGGGTTCGATCCGAGTCGTGGGACGGTGCGGTTGTGGTTGTTCGGGATTGCGTCGAACCTGGTGCGGAGGCACTGGCGGACCGAGGAGCGCCGACTCCGAGCGATCGAACGCGATGCGGCGATGCCACCGGTCGCTGTTGATCCGCTGCTCGTCCCGGCCGCAGCGGCCGATCGACTACACGCCGAGGGTGAGATCGAGGCGCTGGTCGATGAACTCAGCCGGCTCGATCCGGTGGACCGCGAACTCCTTGCGTTGACCGGGTGGGAATCGATGACCAGCGCCGAGGCCGGTGCGGCGCTGGGCCTTTCCGCTGTGACGGTGCGGACACGCGTCCGACGCGCCCGCGCTCGACTCCGAGCGGCGACCGAACGACCCGTTGACGTGAACCGAGCATCGACATGAGCGACCTGTACGACCGGATCCGCCCACCCGACGAACACCTCGACCAGGCCACCCTCGACCGCGTCTGGGCGCGAATCTCCGACCACGCACCCGAGACATCGAGCAACGATCCGGGACCGGGCGACACCGTCCGTGAATGGACACTCGGAGTCGACCCGAGCGGCCGCCCACAGCGTCGCCATGTACGAGTCTGGGCAACGATCGCCGCCTCGCTCATCGGAATCGCACTCATCGCGATCGTCCTCGACCAGCGACAAAACAACGAGACCGCTTCCACGGGAAATACGCCGGATGCGTCGCTGGAGCCAGCGGTGGCACCCGAAGCGACCAATCCGGCTGTCGCCGCCCCAGAACCCCCCGACTCGTCCATCAACCCGGTGGCGCCCAACACAGACGGGACCCGGTTCGCGGTGATCGACAACCCGCCGAGCGGGTGGAGCGTCGATCAACTCCGCGCCACGCTCAGCGCATCGATGTTCGGCGAGCAGCGCTGGGCGCTCATCGACGACAACGACGCTGTCGCCGGTGTGATCAGCTTCCGCTGGGTGCGACTCGTTGACGACTCTGCTGGCGCAACCTTCGACGCCGACACGACGATCCGCGGAGTCCCGGCGACCGAGTGGACCGACGGACCCGAGAACGGCGCGACCGTGGGACGACGAGGACTCTCATGGGTCGAAGCCTCCTACCTCGTGCAGGTCACCAGTAGCGGCGATGCACGCACAAGCGTCCGCGACGTCATCGAAGCAATGGTCATCGACACCGCGAATCTCACCGTTACGATCCCCGACAGCGACGAACTCATCGCCGACGACGACCTCGGATTCACAGAGCCTGGTGCTGTCACCACGTCCATCGCACTGACCCCGCCGAACCAGGTCAGTCGTGGAGTGTTCGTACGCACAGAACCGAACACGTTCGGGTTCGACCTCGATCTGCTCCTCGGTGCGAACGGCGACTGGCAACCATTCAACGTCGACCAACACGACGCACGCGTCCGCCGAAGCCCCGACGGCGCGCTCATCGGGCTCGCATGGCTGGACAACGACATGCTCGTCACGGTCTCGACGAACCTCGCCCTGCCCGACGAACAGACCATCGAGATCGCTCGCAGCATCCGCTTCACCGACCTCGACCAGTTCACCGAAGCTTCCGACCGCTACCGCCAGATGTCCATCAACACGATCACACAGTGGGAGGTGCACGACCGCCTTGTCACCGACGACGGGCTTGAGCTCACCGTCCGCACCCGACCGAACAGCGGTGGCGCCAACGCAATCTGCCTCGAACAGCCCGACACTCAATGCGTGACCACGGTGAGCGAAGGCGGACTCGTCGACGGGTTCGAGCCGAACGCAACAGTCGGCTTCGACCTCGAAGACCGCCTCGTCGGAGTTGCGTGGATCTCAAACACGCACCAACACAACTGGGGCGAGCCTCTGCTCCGACCATCGGATTCGCTCAACCCCACCGACGAACTCGCGGACGGGACGACCGCAACCATCAGCGACGACGAGACCACCGACGTCGGCCGCTTCATCATCATCGACGTACCGGCCACCGAGCGTCCCCCGGGGATCACATTCACACAAACGGTCAGCAGCCAGCCTCCCGACGACGGCGCACCGGCCCTGTTCCTCGAACTCACCCCGAGCATCGACAAGCCCTTCGGAATCTGACCGGCCGCACACCCCAAGCACCATCCAGAGTCGAACAACGCCGAGGACGACGCTCGACCTGTCGTTGATCCCAGACGGCTGATTGGCTGTCGCCATCGGTACCTGCGCCGGCGGTTGCCCGCCGATACAGCGTGTCCACCCGAGAGCCTCGGTGCCGCGATGTGCGGGCCGATCCGCTGGGGCTCCGCCGGCGATATCGGGCGGGTCGACTGCGCTGCGGGAACTGCGAGGGGGTGGTGGACGTCGAAGTGTGGTGTCGTTGCATGTTGTTCGTTCTGCTGCGGTCGTTGGGTTGGTGACGCTGGTGGCGTGTAGCTCGGATCCCTCGGCGTCGGAATCGGGTTCGATCTCGTCGACGAGCGTTGTCGCCGACGAGTCGACGGATCAGGACGAAGACGTCCGGCCGACATCGACTCGGCTGTCGAGGTCGGTGCCGTCGCCGGTGATCGCTGCGGGCGAGTGGGATGTTCGCGTGACGGCCAGTGGTGGCGGCGGTCTGATCGATTCGGTTGACACGACCGAGCTTGAGTTCCTCAGTGAGATGGGGGTGGATGAGCCGTGGCTTCGTTTCGGTCTGTCGTTGAACTACTGCTGCGGCGAGCCGAACTCGGTGGTCTTCGGGAACGACCAGTGGTCGCGCGTCGTCGACGCGGGCGCGGGCCTGCGGGTCGATGGTCCGTTGTGTGAGGGGCGGGTGGAGTGTTCGGAGACCGAGCGTCGGGTGCGGTTGCGG
>JBCDAK010000213.1:0-7808 GCA_039185545.1 Actinomycetota bacterium | reverse complement strand
GCACGACGGCGCCGTGAAGGGGACCGACACGACATGACCGCCATCGATCTACCCATCCGCACCGACGACGAGGAGTGGATGGAGAGTGGAGCCTGTCGAGGGCTCACTCACTTGTTCTTCCCGACGGCGGCCGAGCGTCCGCAGGCTCGGGAGCGGCGCGAGGCGGCAGCGCGTGAAGTCTGTATGGGGTGCAGCGTCCGAGTGGCGTGCCAGGAGTTCGCTCGAGAGAACCACGAGTACGGGTTCTGGGGCGGAGAAGCCGAAGACGAGCGGCATGCCGCCGGATTCCGGCTGATCGCGCCCATCGGCGTGCGCGCCCGGGCGAGCTGACCCGCCGGCCGGCATCGCCGCCATCGGACCGGGTCGTCGGTCTCGCCGTCGGCCGGAACGGCTCACGTCGACCGCGTCGTCCTACGATCCGTCGACCATGTTCGATGTCGTCGTCGTCGGTTCGCTGAATCTCGACCTGGTGGTCTCGGCGGAGCGCATCCCGTCGCCCGGCGAGACGGTCACCGGCACCGGCTACCACGAGTACCCCGGTGGGAAAGGACTCAACCAAGCGGTCGCCGCTGCGCGGGCAGGTGCTCGTGTGGCCATGGTCGGCGCCGTGGGCGACGACGGAGCCGGCGAGACGCTCCTCGCGGTCCTCACCGACGACGGCATCGATGCGTCTGACGTCGTCACCGTGGAAGGTGTCCCGACTGGACGGGCCAGCATCACCGTCGATGCCGAGGCGGAGAACTCCATCGTGGTCGTGCCGGGGACCAACGGCCACGTCTCCCCCGCCGTTGCGCTGCCCAACGCCCGCGTGCTCCTGCTGCAGCTCGAGATCCCGCTCCCCTCGGTGGCGTCCGTCGCCCGCCGGGCCGCCGACGACGGCGTCCTCGTGGTCCTGAACCCCGCTCCAGCCGTCGCACTGCCCGACGATCTCCTGGCGGCCTGCTCGGTCGTGGTCCCCAACGAACACGAGGTCGAGCTGATCGGCGGGGTCGACGCGGTCCTCGCCACGGGCGTCGGGACGGTCATCGTCACACGAGGCGCCGAGGGCGTCTCGGTCCACTCTCGCGACGCACGGGTCGACCAGCCGGCGTTTCCCGTCGATCCAGTCGACACCACCGGTGCGGGAGACGCCTTCTGCGGCGCACTCGGTGCGCGCCTCGCGGCCGGCGACGACGTCACCGACGCCGTCGCTTTCGCCGCGGCCGCGGGAGCGCTCGCGACCACCCGCCACGGCGCCGTGCCCTCACTCCCCCGCCGCAGCGACATCGACGCGGTACTCGGACCACGCTGATCTCGCCGCCACCGTGCGCGCGACCGTGACCGACCGGCGCGCGCACGAAATGACAGCGATGTTCTTCGTCCGGACGTCCGATGGTCGGCGCGACGACACCGGCCGGCCACCCAGACGACGTCCGGGAGGCGCATCGTGATCTTCCGTGAACCAACGACGAACCCTCGCCCCGAACGCGAGCGAGGAGGCACTGCGGGTGCTGATCGCCGCGGAGAGCTACGCCCCGAGCGTCAACGGCGTCGCCAACTCCGTGCTCAGGATGCAGCGCCATCTCGTGCAACGCGGCCATCATGTCGAGGTCGTCGCACCCTCGCCCGGACCGGACGAGGTCGAGGGGGTGTCCGTCGCTCGGGTCCCGAGCCGGTCGCTGCCGTTCTATCGCGGTCTCCCGATCGGGCTCCCGTCTCGCACCCACCTGGAGTCACTGTTCGACCGGGTGCAGCCCGACGTCGTCCACCTGGCGGCGCCAGCGATCCTCGGCCGCCGTGCCGTCTCGATCGCGGCGAGGCGCGGCATCTCCTCGGTCGCCGTCTTCCAGACCGATGTGTCCGGGTTCGCTCGTTCGTACGGAATGGGAATCGGCGGGGCGGCCGTGTGGTCGTGGCTGCGCCGGACCCACGAGCTCGCCGACGTGACGGTCGCCCCGTCCACCGCCACCATCGGTCTGCTCGAGGACAACGGAGTTCCGCGAGTCGGTCTCTGGGGGCGCGGCGTCGACTCGGCCCTGTTCCGCCCCGATCGGTCTGACGAGCGGATCAGGGCCGCGCTCCTCGATGCGGCCGACCGTGATGCGGTCGTCGTCGGGTACGTCGGGCGGCTGGCCAAGGAGAAGCGGCTCGATCTTCTTCGCGGGATCGACGAGCGACCGGGCGTCCGACTCGTGATCGTCGGCGAGGGTCCGGCATCCGACGAGCTCCGCGCGATGCTCCCGCACGCTCACTTCACCGGCCTTCTCCGAGGAGTCGAACTGGCCCAGACGCTCGCCTCGTTCGACGTCTTCGTCCACACCGGCGCCCACGAGACGTTCTGCCAGTCGATCCAGGAGGCGATGGCGAGCGGGCTCCCCGTGATCGCCCCCTCCGCCGGCGGGCCGCTGGATCTGGTCGACCACGGGCGATCCGGCCTGCTGTACGAGCCCGAGAACCCGCTCGCACTGCGCGCAGCCGTGACCACGCTCGTGAATCACCCGGAGATGCGTCGACGGATGGGCGCGTGCGGAGTCGAGCGGACGGTCGGTCGCTCCTGGGACGTCGTCTGCGACGAACTCGTCTCGATCTACCGTGGCGTGGTGGCCGGAGACCGGACCGGTGCGCTCGAGCGCAGCCTGGTCCGTCGCCCGGTCGTCCGCCCGGCAGCCTGAGCCGGTCGACCGACGGCGTCACCCGACGCCTCGGTTCACTCGGTACGACCGAGCTCGCTCACGTTCCGTGCGAGCAGCACCAGAGCGCCGCAGACCAGAAGGCCACCGAGGACCGGCGCACCTGCACGCGGGAGGGCCCACGCAGCCGTCAGTGCCACGGCGACGAGACCGGTCTCGACCGCCACGAGGCTCAGCGAGGCGGCGAAGCGGCGCCGGACGACGAGGTCCAGCGGGATCGCCACGCTTGCGAGCGCGAGCACGACCACGTCGATCCGGACGCGATCGAGGAAGAACACCGCAGCGAGTGCAGCCAGACAGATCGGAACGCTGATGGCCGCCCACGCTGCCAAGAGCGGCTGTGACCGAGGCGCGGACTCGATCGGGACGGCGGGCTGGCGCAGATGGTCCCGGATGCGGTCGGTCCGCCAGCGTCCCTCCGTCACGCGCCGACGGAGATCGTCGAGTTCGGTGCGCTGACGGAGGAGTTCGGTGAGCCGTCGACTCTCGTCGGCCATCTCGTCCGCCGAGTCCGTCTGGTGCGCGAGCGGCAGCTTCCGAGCTCGGTGCCGGATCTGCTCGTCGAGCTCGTCGATGACTCTTTCGAGCTTCTCGGCGTTCACCCGGGCCGCGACCGCCGACGGGGGCGGCGTTCCGTGCAGACCGGCGAATCCCAACGGATCGGCCCACGAGGCGCGTACCTCGCCTCGTCGATCGAACTTCGGGCCGCTCGGTCCTCGTTCTCCCTGCAGCGGGTCGCCGGTGTCGACTCCCCAGAGCCCGCGAAACTGCTCGCACGACGGCTCACCGTCGTCGATGAGGGCCGCGAGGCGGCTCCCGTCGCTCAACGACCGTGACCGGATCACGTTCGACGCGATCTGTCGCCGACCCCCGAACACGGCGCGTCGATCGAGGCGAGCCCACAGTTCCGTGAGCGACGACACGACCTCGAACGGGTCGTCGGGGTGCGATGCGACGATCGCGCCGTGCAGCGCGCCAGCCGACGTGCCAACCACCATGTCGGGTCGGACCCCTCGCTCGGCGAGGGCACCCAGCATTCCGACCTGGACCGAACCGAAGGCTCCCCCTCCCGACATCACGAAGGCGAGCGGGCGCGGCCAGGTGGCGAAGGGATCCGTGGCGGTGGGCGTGTCGGTCGGGTCGGTCATGGCAGCGGGGTCGAGCGGTCGGCCGCGGTGCGGCCGGTCTTCCTGTCATCGACCGCGAGCCGCCCGCCTTGAGCGACCCGAGCGTCGGCCGACGATGCGGGGTCCGACAACGTACCGCCACCCGTCGTTCACCATTCGTTCGGCCCGCATTCGGCCCTCGTTCGGGGGCCTGCGGGAACGAGCTGCGCTGATCCGCGTGTGTTCAGTCGAGACGGCGGAGCTCGGTGCGGTACTGCTTGGCCCGCTTGACGTACTCGTCCTTGCCGTTCTCGATGTCCTCGCGGCGGGCCCGACCCTCCTTGATGACGGCGGGAGTACCGACCGCGATGGCGCCGCTCGGCACTTCGGTGTCGTTCAGAAGAGTGGCGTTGGCTGCGACGATCGAGCCGGTTCGCACGATGCACCGATGCAACACCTGCGATTGATTGCCCACGAGGCAGAAGTCCTCGATCGTGCACGCCTCGAGATGGATCTGATGGCCGAGGACGCAGTCGTCGCCGACGACCGTGGGCCACATCGGGGTCGTGTGGAGCACCGCGTTGTCTTGCACGCTCGTCCGAGCACCGATCCGGATCTCACCGCCGTCTCCACGGAGCACGGCCCCCGGCCACACCGACGACTCCGCTCCGATGGTGACCGAGCCGATCACGGTGGCATCGGGGTGGATGAACGCCTCGGGATGGATGTCGGGTACCTGGTCACCGAGTGCGTAGACGGCCATCGGCGCACGGTACCCGTGGCTCGTGGACCGGTCGAAACCCATGGTCGAGCGACTACCGTGCCGGCCATGTCGCGCCGAATCGACATCGAGCTCACGAGTCGTCTCGCGGACGGATCGTGGACCTGGCGGGCGGCGGGCGCCCGCGTGCCCAAGGGCACGCTCGCCGGGGACATCCTTCCGGCGGACGCCGCCATCGGCCAGACGCTGAAGGTCGAGGTCGAGCAGGGCATGGAGGGCATCGACGTCCTGTCGGTGGTGAAGGGCCGCGAGAAGTCCGATCGCGACCTGCTCGAACTCCTACCGACCGAGGACGACTTCCAAGCGGTCATCGAGACCCGCGCTCCCGGTGGTCGCGGCCGAGGCGGTCGCGAGGGCGGCAAGCGTCGCGACCGAGGTGACCGTCGCGGTCGTCGAGACGGCCGTGACGGCGAGGGCCGCGGTCGCGGTCGCAGTGGCCGTGACGGCGGCGGTGAGGGAGACGGTGACGGCGACCGCCGCCCCCGTCGGCCCCGGTTCGAGGCACCCCCCGAGGTCCCTCAGCGGCCCAAGCCCAAGCGCCTCCGCCCGGGCAAGGCGCACCGCACCGAGGTGCTGTCCACCATCGACGAAGCCGAACGCCCCATCGCCGAGCTGGCGCTCCAGGGAATGAAGGCGGTGCGGACCCGGCTCGCCGAGGAGAACAAGAAGCTCGCCGACGACGGCAAGCCGACCATGCCCGAGGCCAGCGTGGTCTCGATGGCCGAGCAGTTGATGCCGAAGCTCCGGGTCGCCGACTGGCTCGATCGCGCCGAGGCGGCGAAGGAGCAGATGGCCGAACTCGATCTGCGCGATCTGCGCAGCGTCGTGGCCGCCTCCGACGATCCGATGGTCGCTCGCGACGAGAGCACGAGGGAGCTCGCCGAGTCGCTCAAGACCGACCTCGCGGCCAAGCAGGAGGCCGCGATGACCGAGTGGCACGAAGACATCGAGGCGGCGCTCGAGGTCGGTCGGACCATTCGCGCGTTGCGACTGTCCTCGCAGTCGCCCAAGGCCGGCGTGGTGTTCCCGCCGGCGCTCGCCCGCCGTCTCGGGGAGGCGGCCACGGCCGGCCTGACCCCCGACGACCCGCCCGACCGATGGGCCGCGGTCATGGAGGCGGCGGCGTTCTCTCCCGTACGCACGCTGGTCGCTCCGGCGGCGCCTCCGTCGAGTGTGTCCGACGACCTGAAGGCCACGGCGCTGCGCCTCGGACCTCTGCTGCCCCAGCTGGCGACGCTGCTCGGGGTCGAGGTGCCGGCCGACGCACCGCGTCCGAAGCCGCTCCGCCCCGACACGCGGCGTCGGAATGATCGCAAGAAGAAGACCGCCGCACGCTCGTCGAGCGGCCCGGGTCCGTCGTCCGACGGTTCCTGACCTCGCCCGAGCGGCCTGGTCATCCCGGCCGCCCCACCCGAACTCAATCCCACGAGGACCACCGTCATGGCCGAAGCCGTCACGTTCGAAGCCGACGGTCGCGTCGGCGTCATCACGCTGAACCGTCCCGACGCACGCAACGCTGTCAACGGCGACGTCGCGAGCGCACTCGAAGCGGCCGTCGACGCCCTCGAGGCCGATTCCGAGCTGTGGGTCGGCGTGCTCCGAGCCAACACCGAGGGCCAGGAGCGACCGGTGTTCTGTGCCGGCGCCGATCTGAAGGAGATCAACGCGGGCAACGGAGCGAGCCTCAACACCCAACGCGGCGGGTTCGCCGGGTTCGCGTATCGAGAGCGGACCAAGCCGATCATCGTCGCGGTCGATGGTCTGGCGACCGCGGGCGGTTGCGAGATCGTGTTGGCGGCTGATCTCGTCGTCGCCACGACTCGCTCGGCGTTCGGACTCGCCGAGGTCAAGCGCAATCTGGTCGCCGGCGCCGGCGGTCTGTTCCGGCTGCCGCGGGCGATCGGTCAGGCTGCAGCGATGGAAGCCATCCTCACCGGTGAGCCCATCCCGGCCGACCGGGCACACGCGCTCGGACTCGTGTCCCGACTGGTCGGGCCCGGTGAGGCCGTCGACGAGGCGATGAAGCTCGCCGCTCAGATCACGGCCGCCGCACCGTTGGCCGTGTGGGAGAGCCGCAAGGTCGTCCGCGCCGCCGCGTACGAGGACGACGACACCTTGATCGCCATGACCAACGCCGCGATGGGAACGGTGATGACCTCCGAGGACCTGAAGGAAGGTCTGACCGCGTTCATCGAAAAGCGCCCACCCGAGTGGAAGGGGCGCTGACCTCGCGTTCGGCGTCGCTCCGCTGCCGAGGGCGTCAGTCGAACGCGCGGTAGGTGGTGATCAGGCGGGCGACGATCCCCGCCCGTTCGTAGAGGTTCTTCGTGTGCCGGTCGCCCGGCAGCGACTGACCCTCGACCGCCACGGCGCCGTTCTCGCGGGCTCGTTCGATCGCCAGTTCGAGGAGAGCGTCGCCGAAGCCGTTCTCCCGAGCCTGCGGGTCGACCCAGACCTGATCGACGCGCACGATTCGATCGTCGCCGAGGATCGCCACCAGGTACCCGACGACGACCTCGTCGACATGTGCGACGAGGACGTCGACACCCGGCGCGCCTGACCGCTGCTGCCAGGCCTCGCCGACCTCGGGGTTCTCGATGAGCCACCGGTCTCCACCTCGCTCGCCGACGAGGGCGGCCCGGGCGTCGACCTCGAGGAGGGTCACCTGGTGGAGGTCGTCATCGTCGGACGAGTTCAGTGGGCGAACCGTGGGGTCGATCACGATGCGTTCCGTTCGGGTCAGGTCGAGCGCAGTTGGTCGAGCTTGCCGAGGACCGTTCGCCGGCGACGATGGGTGAGTTCGTAGGCCTCGATCGCGGCGCGCTCGTCGTCGCTCAGGTCGCCCAGCTGGTCGATGATGTCGATCGCCGGGAGCTGGTCGTAGTCGGGTACGGCGAGCACCTCGGCATCGAGGACCTCGGTCGCGTCGCGGTCGGCTGTGCTCGAGGCCTGTGCCGATGTCGAACGGGAGTCGGCCGGTCGACGTGACGGCGGCGTGGACGTCGCCTCGCTGGACGGTGCCTCGCTGGACGGTGCTTCGTCCCTGGCGGGCGAGACGCGTGCCGTCGGCCGAGACGGTGGGCGCAGTCCGGTCGACGCGGTGAACGCTGCCATCCCGCCGTTGGTGATCATCGATCCGATCATCCGGGCATTGCGGAGTTCCTGACGCGCCCGGTCGATGGCCGCGGCAGGGTCACGGACGGCGGAGATCCCCGACTCGAGCGGCGACACGACCAGCGCGTCGATCACGAT
>JBCDAK010000212.1:0-7846 GCA_039185545.1 Actinomycetota bacterium | reverse complement strand
GTGCTCGAACGGAACGCCTCCGACGAGCACGACGTCGGCAGACCGGCGGCGCCGTGCCACACCGTCGACCCCCGAGACGACCTGCGAACGCGCGCTGACTATCCCCAACTACAACGCCGCGACCGGGACGAGTACGAGCAGCATCACGAGCACCGTCCGCCCAGGACGCCGGAACGACTCACGTCGGGCGATCCTGAACGCGAGTCGCCAACGGCTGGCGGCGCCGATCGTGGAGTCGCCACCTCGCTCGCGGCCCGAGGACACGGCGGCCGAGTCGCCGAGCGGACCGGCCGGCGGGCGCTCCTCGGTGATCGTCATGACGAGCCCTCGTCGTCGGTGTCCGAGCGGTGACGACGGACGGTTGCGGTGTCGTCGACGATGCGACCGTCGCGAAGGAACACGGTTCGATCCGCCCACGACGCCAGCCGGGGCTCGTGGGTCACCATCACGACCGACGCACCGACGTCGCGGCACTGTCCGGCGAGCACCTCGACGACCTGATCGCTCGTGACCGTGTCGAGTGCACCGGTCGGCTCGTCGGCGAGCAGGATCCGGCGCCGGCCGACGACCGCCCGGGCGATGGCGATGCGCTGCTGCTGTCCGCCCGAGAAGTCGTCCGGGTAGCGATCGAGGTGATGATCGAGGCCGACGCGCCCGAGGACGGACGCCGCCTGGCCCTTCGCATCACGGGTCGGCACACCGTCGAGTTCCAGAGGCAGCATCACGTTCTCGAGTGCCGTGAGCGACGGCACGAGGTTGAGTTGCTGGAACACGTACCCCACCTCGCGCCGCCGCACCTCGGCGAGGGCTCGGGGCGACAGGTCGGCGAGATCGCGACCGTGAACGATCACACGTCCGGCACTCGGCTGCTCGAGCGCACCGGCGAGGTGGAGCAGCGTCGACTTCCCACACCCGGACGGGCCCATCACGGCGACGAACTCGCCGGGAGCCACATCGAGTGAGACGTCGGTGAGTGCCCGGACCTGCAGCTCGCCGGTGCCGAAGCTCTTGGTGGCATCGAGGAAGCGCAGTGCGGGCGTCGTCGTCGAGCTGCCCGCCACAGACATCGATCGGCTGGTCGTCGTCGGCATGGTCATCCTCTCTCCGTCGGGTTCGGCATGCGGTCGGTCATCGGGTGCCGACGATCCGGCTCTCACACACGTCGAGCCACCGGAGGTCGGCCTCGGCTCGGACGATGAGTGCGTCGGTGACCAGGATCGCGGCGAGGTGCTCCCCACCGATCGGCCCGGCTCCCGACTCGGTGCCGGCAACACGGGTTCGTTCCTGCCGACGCCGCCGGAGCAACGCGGTCAAGGCGGTCCGCTGGCGCGTGAGGACGGCGAGGGCATGGTCCGGCCCCTGCTCGATCGCCATGAGCATCTTGAGCATGAGCTCGTCGCGCGGCGGCGGTTCGTCGGCGGGGACCACCTCCCACCAGTCGCCGAGCTCACCCAGACCGTCGACGGTGATCGAGTACCGCTTCTGGGCCGCCCCGTCCGCGTCGACCGCCTCGTCGACGTCGACGAGCCCGTCCCGGGCCAGACGGTCGAGCGTGGTGTACACCTGCCCGACGTTGAGCGGCCACACACCGCCGGTGACCGACTCGAAGTCGGTCTTCAGCTGGTAGCCGTGGCGCGGTCCCTCCGACAACAGAGCCAGGAGCCCGTGCTTCACCGCCATGCCCGCCAACCTACATACCCAGTATGCGTATGGCAATACCGAGTATGCAGTCGCCGTCGGCGTCTGACACCGACGGTGACCTCGGGGTGGCTCAGGTGAGTTTGGAGGCGAGGAAGTCGAGGACCTTCTCGACCGACTCGTCGTCGCGTTGTTCGGTGAGGACCGAGTGGTCCTGGGGCGACGAACTCGGCAGCTCGACCGCGATGAAGGCGTCACCGAGCTTCTCGCGGAGCGTGTCGAAGCGCGAGCCGACCAGCCGATCACCGGTGAACCGCAGCCCCAGCACCTCGCATCCGCGCTGAGCCCGGTCGACCACGACGATCTCGTCATCGGGCGACAGGCCGAGGTCGGCCGAACGCTCTTTCCCGATGCTGAACGGCATCGACGGCTGACTCAGCACGGGGGCGACCATGATGTCGTCGACCATCATGCCGAGCGCGAACCCGCCGGAGAAGCACATGCCGACCGCGCCGACGCCCGGTCCCCCGACCTCGCCGTGCAGTCGATGGGCGAGCGCGCGGAGCCACGCGATGATCGGCGAGGTCCTCCCGGTCGCCATGGTGACGAACTCCCGGGCGATGCAGACCCGCAGCGTCGACGACGCGAGATACGCACCCGACGGACCACGACCGGGGGTGCCGACGAGATCGGGCATCACCACGGTGAAGCCGCGGTCGACGACCTCGTTCGCGAAGTCGATCACCGTCGGCGTGATGCCCGGGATCTCGTGGACGACGATCACGCCCGGACCCGATCCGCGCCGGTACGTGTCGCGGGTGAGATCGACGGCGGTGAACTCGCCTCGCTCCCACTGGGCCAGTGGATCGTCGCTCATGCGAGCCTCCTCAGCGCGTCGAGCGCACCCTCGGCGAGTCGTTCGACCCCCAGCTTGAACGTACTCAGGATCTCCGGCTCGATCTCCTGATCACCCATCGCCCCATGGACGAAGCGGGCGTACACCCCCTCGGAGATCACGGCGAGCCGGAACGACGAGAACGCCACGTAGTAGTCGATCTCGGAGAGATCCCGACCGGTCCGGGTGGCGTAGCGCTCACACAGCTCGGAGTAGGTCGGGAACCCCTCGATCCCGGTCGGATCGTTCGGCCGCAGCTGATCCTCTCCGGGATCGGCCCAGTACACGCCGAGGTAGCCGACATCGGCGAGCGGATCGCCGAGTGTGCACAGCTCCCAGTCGAGGACGGCGGTGACCTCGGCCGCATCGGTGTCGACGAGACAGTTCCCGAACCGGTAGTCGCCGTGGGCGATCGACACGCCGACCTGTTCGGGGATGCGCTGCGCCAGACGCTCGGCCACCTCCTCGACCGCCGGGAGTTCACGGGTCTTCGACTTCTCCCACTGGGTCGTCCACCGACGCACCTGCCGCTCGACGTAGCCGGTCCGCTTCGCCAGGTCGCCGAGCCCGACCTCGTCGACGTCGACGGCGTGCAGGTCGGCCAGGACGTCGATGAGGTGCTCGCTCGCCGCCCGCCGCTGTTCGAGGCTCATCTCCTGGGCGAGTTCGTGGGAATCGAGCACGACGCCGTCGACGAAGCTCATCACGTAGAACGGCGCGCCGTTGACGTCGACGTCGGTGCAGAGGCCCATGGTGCGCGGGACCGGGACGGGGGTACGACCGACCGCCGTGATGATCGTGTGTTCGCGCTCCATGTCGTGCGCCGACGCGAGGACGTTGCCGGTGGGCGGCCGACGGAGCACGAAGGCCGTGCCGGCGCCGTCGGTGACGCGGAACGTCAGGTTGGAACGCCCGCCGGTGATCATCGTGAAGTCATAGGGACCCTCGATCCCCTCGACGTTCTCGTCGAGCCAGGCGGTGACGCGGTCGAGCTCGATTCCCTGCATCGGCCGAGACCGTACCGTCGCCGTGCGACTCGATCGAAAGGGACGCACAAGGGTGTGTCAAACGTTGTACAACACTGGGCGCGAACCGGGCCTCTCGTGGGATGATCTGGGCGGCAGGAGTGCGGGCGGCATTCACCAGGCGGTAGACGACTCGATGACGAGCGGATCATGACCACGATCCGGGCGCGACACGGCAACGGAGCCGTGCGCGTCCACCTGACGCGGCACCCGGTCGCGCAAGAGTGCGCCCGAGCCGCGGCATCACTCCTCGGAGCCGCACGGGCCGAGGTGGTCGTCTTCGAAGCCGACCGCGTCTTCGTCGCGGCCAGCAGCGTCGTGACCACGGCGATGTTTCCGCGGACTCCCACCGCCGCCGAGCTCGCTCTCATCGACGCCACCAGACCCGTCCTGCTCGGCAACGATCTCGCGGTTCCCGTCCGCGACTCCGACGGGGAACTGGTCGGATCGCTCACGCTCGAGTTCGACGGCGACGCTCTCGACCCCGACACCGACCAGTTCGTCGATGTCGATCGCCGAGTCGACGGCCTCGAGGCTCTCGCCCGCCTCGTCGCCGGCGCCCTCGACGCCGACGACGACCGGGACGAGGAGCAGGTGGAGCACTTCGCCTCCCGAGTGCTCGACGGCCAACGCGACGCCGTCGTCGTGGTCGACGAAGACCTCACGGTCATCTGGGCGAGTCCGGGACTGGTGTCGCTCCTCGGCCGGTCTCCCGCCGAGGCCATCGGGCGGTCGGCCGCGGAGTTCCTCCACCCGGACGACATCGCCCGCACCATCGACGCGATCACCCGCATCTCCGAGGGTCTCGCACTCACACGAGTCGTCGTCCGGCTGGCCACGGGACACGGCACCTTCATCCCGATCGAGGTCACCGGGAACGATCTCACCGCCGATCCCGTCGTCGGGGGGATCGTCATCTCGCTGCGCGACGCCCAGCACGAGAGCGAACTCGGAGCAGCCGCCGACCGAGCCGAGCGCATCTCCTCCTCGATCATCCACGGCCTGCGCGACGGCGTCATCGCGACCGACGGAGTCGGCGCGATCACCATCGTCAACGACGTTGCGCGCGAGCTCTTCGACATCGACCCGGCGTTCCGACCGTCGCAGCTCGAGATCGACGACTTCGCCCTCACGACCGTCGACGGCCAGCCGCACGACCCGCGAACCGAGACCCCCGAGGACGAACAGCCACCGGTCTGCCACCTGGTCTCCCGGCGGGGCGCTGTGCGTTACCTCACGACCGCGACCGAGGCGGTCCACGACGCCGACGGCCTCGAGGTCGGGAGGGTCATCATCTTCTCCGACGTCACGCGCGAACACGTCGCCGCACAGGAGCTCCGACGACAGGCGCTCCACGACCAGCTCACCGGGCTCCCCAACCGACGACTCCTCGAAGAACGACTGGCCGAGATCGCGTCGTTGACCAACTCGGTCAACGTGGCCGCCTGCTTCATCGATCTCGACGGGTTCAAACTGGTCAACGACAACCACGGGCACCGCGTCGGTGACGAGATCGTGCGTATCGCAGCGCATCGCCTGTCCACGCAGCTGCGCGACGGGGACCTGCTCGTCCGCCAGGGCGGCGACGAGTTCGTCGCACTCCTCGTCGGAATCGACGACCTCGAGAGCGCAGCCCGCTCGGCCGAACGCTGCCGCGCCGCGCTCGAAGATCCCTTCGTCGTGGGGTCGGAGCGGTTCGACCTGAGCGGCTCGGTCGGGGTCGCGATGCAGCGCAGTGAGGATCTCGACGGCGACATGCTGCTCCAGCACGCCGACATGGCGCTCTACGCCGCCAAGAACGGCGGGCGCAACCGGGTCGAGGTGTTCGACGCCGTCCTCGCCGACATCGTCAGCGATCAGGCACGACAGCAGCGGATCGTCCGCGACGCCATCGATGACGGTCGGCTGCGACCCCACTTCCAGCCGCTCGTCGACGCCCGCACCGGTCGGACCATCGCCTACGAATCCCTGGTCCGACTCGAGACCGAGACGGGTGAGATCCTCACGGCCGAGGAGTTCCTCGACGCCATTGCGTCGACGTCGATCATGTGGGACCTCGACCGCGTCACGTTCGCCTGGTCGTGCCGCGCCGCCGTGCGGTTCCGTGAGCTGTCACCCGACGATCCACCGTCGGTGGCCTGCAACTTCTCACCGGTGAGCATCACCCACCCAGAGTTCCTGACCATGCTCGACGACACGATCGCGGAAGAGGGCGCCGACCCGCGCCAGATGACCGTCGAACTGACCGAGAGCGCCGCGTTCGAATCGAGCCGCCATGGTGGCGTGCTCGAGGACGTGCGGCGACGTGGCCTACGGCTGTCGCTCGACGACTTCGGAACCGGCTACTCCTCGCTCGCTCACCTCCGCGATCTGCCGCTGAACACGGTCAAGATCGATCGGAGCTTCGTCGTGCGTCTCCAGGAAGACCGCGTCGAACGCTCGATCACCGACGCCGTCGTGTCGCTGGCTCGCGAGCTCGACGTGGCGACGGTCGCCGAAGGGGTCGAGACCGCGGAGCAGCTCGACGAGGTGCGCACGCTCGGATTCGACACGGTCCAGGGCTGGTATCACTCGGCTGCAGTGCCGCTCGAGGGCGCTCTGAACGACTGGCGGGAGACCCTGGCGGCTCGACGCCAGCCCCCCGCTGGGACCGGCTGAGTACTCGACGGCCCGAGCGTCACACGAGCGCCCGGGATCAGGCGTCGAGGCGACCGCGGAGAATGGAGCGACCCGAGTGATCGGGGTTGCCGTCGTCGGGCTCGACGCTGATGTCGACCAGCGAGAACTCGGCCAGATCGACGTCGCTCGGAATGGTGTAGGTGCCGGGCGACGACGCATCGATCGTTCCCAGTGACACCAGTCCCACGACGGCGCCGTCGGCGTCGTCGCTCAGGAGCCAGAGCTCGAGGTCTTCGTTTGCGGCGAGATCTCCGTCGGGCAGGTCGGCCGAGGTGAACTCGACCACCAGATCGTCGTCGCGCTCGATCACGTTGACTGCGGCTGCGGCGTCTTCGCCGGCGGGGTCGAACGCTGCCTCGTGCACGAGCACCGCTGACGCCTCGGACACCGGCGCCTCGGCACGATCGTCGATGAAGGTCAGCCCACCGACCACGGCGACCGTTGCGGCCGCGGCTCCGAGCCCGATCCGGCTCCAGCGACGGCGCGCCGACAACGAACGAACCGTTCCGGACGGCGAGCCGGTCTCGGCGCGATCCGCAGCGGACCGGGAAACGACACGGTCGACCGCGGTGGAGACGTCGTCGCTCAGGTCGGGCGTGGCGCCGGCGTCGTGTCGGCTCGACGGAACGGTGTCGGGCTCGATCGTGCGGAGCGACGGAATCTCGACGACGGGAGCCAGCGGACGACCCTGGTCGCGAGCTGACATCGGCTCGGTGGGAAGGCCCAGGCGACCGACGATCGCCTCCCAGGAGCCGTCGGGTGCGGGCTGCAGGTCGACGTCGCCGTCGGCCAGCGAGGCCAGGATCTCCTCGACGTCGCCGGTCGTGGGCCGGCGGTCCTTCGGTGTGTGTCGGTCAGACATCGTGGGTCTCCAAGTCACGACGGATTCGCTCGAGGCCACGGGCGATGTCGCTCTTGACGGTTCCGAGCGGGATGCCCGTCCGTTCTGCGATCTCAGCGTGGCTCAGACGGTCGAAGTATGCGAAACGGATCACCTGTTTCGCGCGGTCGGGAAGTCGGTCGAGTGCATCTGCGACCACGATCCGGTCGGCGACGTGGTCACCGGTGGACCGGGCGTCGTCGACATCGAGGAGTTCGTGGTCCTCGTGCACGTCGGTGGCATCGCGCCGTCGGGAGTGGCGGGACTCGGCACGGTGGCGATCGATGACACGGTTGCGGGCGATGCCCATCAGCCAGGAGATGACCGTTCCGCGCTCGGGGTCGAAGCGTTCCCGCTTGCGCCAGGCGTCGACGAAGACGTCCTGCATCGCCTCCTGGGCCAGATCGTCGGGGAGCGAACGGCGACAGAACGTGTACACCGCCGCGCCCCATTTCTCGAACGCTTCTCGCAGTGAGGACTCGTCACCGGCGGCGAAACGATCGTCGAGGCTCATCGGCTCCTGGAGCGGACGCGCGGACACGAGTCGAGGGTACGCCGATCCGGCGAACCCCGTGGGATTCGGCATCACTGCGGTGCTTCTCATCGTGAAACGCTCATCGGGTCAAGTGGGTCGAGACGTGAGGGGAAGTGGTCCGGGGGAGGGAAGAATCGAACGAGAAGGTGAGGGGAGCGGAGTCGAGAACGGGAGTGTGGCCCGGCGCCGGGTGG
>JBCDAK010000211.1:0-7881 GCA_039185545.1 Actinomycetota bacterium | reverse complement strand
GGTCGACCTCACCGACGACGACGCCGAGTTCGAGAGGAACGTCGTCGGTCTGATCCGCGCGGAGCCGCAGCCGTCGCCGCTCGTACCGCCTCCGACGTCGGTCCCGCCGCCGTCCGGTGAGGAGTCGGACGTCGGCGATTCCCCCGAGGACCCGCTGCCCGTTGCACCGCCTGTCGTTCCGCCGCCCGGTTCCTCGCCGCCCGATTCGCGTCCGGGAACGGGACCACGCGATCCACGCCCGCGATGGTTGCTGCCGGCGGTGGCCGCCGCGGCGGTGGTGGTGCTCGGTGTGGTCGGTCTGCTGGTGGCGGGCGGAGGTGGCGGCGGGTCCGACACGCCCGACGCCGGTGCGACGTCGGTCGCCAGCAAGGCGCCGGACGGCGACCGCGACGGCAGCACCGTCGTCGACGCGGGCGAGGCGCACAGCATCTCGACGACCGACGGGAATGCGTACATCGCCGTCGACAGCCCACTCGAGAGTGAGACCGGCGGTCACCAGCTGGTCATGACACCCGGGGGTCGGCTGGAGCTGCGAACGGGGGACGAGGTCGTCTGGACCCCGACCTACTTCGAGCCACCCGTCCCCGGGGCCGTGGCGATCCTCCAGGAGAGCGACGGCAACCTCGTCGTGTACCCGGTCGCCGAGCCGACCGCCGAGGACCGCGCGCTGTGGGCGATCGGCGAACAACCCGGGGCGGGAGTCGAGCTGCGTGTGTTCGACGATGACGGATGGGGAGTCGTCGCCGTGTTCCGGAACGGACGTGAGATCTGGAGACGAGGCGGCGCCCCCGCCGAGTCCCACTCGGGGTCGACTCCCGTGTCCGAGCCGGTCGCCGACACGCCGGTCCCCACGGAGTCGACGAGAACCACTGACGAACCCGCGCCCACCACGACGGAGCCACCGTTCGCGACCGCCTCCGATCTCGACGGGCGCTCGTTCGTCGCATCGTCGGTCGAGGGTCGAACCCTGGTCGACGGCACCGATCTCACGATGAGCTTCGACGACGATCGACTCTCGTACAACGGGGGCTGCAACACGACCGAGTTGCGCTACGAACTCGATGCCGGAGTGCTCGGCCTGATCGGTCCCTTCTTGACGTCACTCATCGCGTGCGATGTCGCGGTGAGCGAGCAGGATCGCTGGTTCTCCGACCTGCTGGGAGCCGATCCGACGTTGACGATCGTCGGCGGAGCGCTGATCGTGAGCGACGGTGACGTGACCATCACGTTCCGGTGACTCGCTCCTCCGCTCGCTGAACTCCGATCCGATCGACCGGTCGGTCGGACGCGAGGGTCAGCGATCCGATCGAAGGTCCCGCTCGATCGTCGTCGCGTGTGCGGCGAGCGCGGCGTCGCTTCCTGCGAGGACCTGGATCGCGATCGGGAGCGGAGTCGGGAGAGGGATCGACACCGCCGGATGCCCGGTGCAGTTGGTGAGACGGGTATGCGAGACGAGCGCTCGGGCGAGCGTGCCCTCGTCGGCGCGGGCATCGTCGATCGGGGGTGGCAGGATCGGGAGCGTCGGGCCGACGACGACGTCGACACTCGAGAGCGCGGCGTCGACCGTTCGGCGGAGGTCGTCGCGGTGTGCGAGGGCGTCCGTCAGCTGAGCCTCGCCGATCGCCGCACCGCGATCGAGCCGGTCGAGGATGTCGGCGCCCACGCGGTCGTCGAGCCCGGGACGTTCGTGGGCGTGGACGCGAGCGAACTCACCGAGGAGGATCGTGGTCGACGTGGCGGCGATGTCGTCGCCTGACGGCCACTCGACGTCGACGAGCTCCCACCCCGACTGCTCGAGTCGAGCGAGTGCGTCGTCGACCGCCGCCCGGACCTCGTCGACCGACCCCTCGACCTCGCGGCGCACCAGACCGAGCCGCCCCGGTGGCGATGGCGCGACCCATCGGAGGTCGTCGAGGCCGAGCGCCGCCAGCGACGTGATCGCGTCGGCCACCGTGGCCGTGTGCACGCCGACGTGATCGAGGCTCGGCGCGCACGGGATGACCCCGTCGAGCGGGAGTCGGCGCTGCTCCGGCTTCCAACCGACCACGCCGCACGCCGCCGACGGCAGCCGGATCGACCCCCCGGTGTCGGTCCCGATCGCCATCCGCACGAACCCGGCCGCGACCGCGGCCGCCGATCCGCTCCCGGACCCACCGGGACATCGATCGGGGGCCGCAGGATTGATCGGCGTGCCCTGCGCCAGGTTGACGCCGGTGACCCCGCACGCCAGCTGATGGAGAGCCGTCGTGCCGACGATGCGCGCCCCAGCTGCGCGCAGTCGGGCGACCACCGGCGCGTCGTCGGTCGCCGTCCCCACGAGAGGCTCGGCGAGTCCCGCCGTGGCCGCGAGTCCCGAGACTGCGACGAGATCCTTCACCGCGACGTCCCACCCGGCGAGCGGACCCTCACCTCCGATCGCATCGGGGAGATGCACGACGAACGAGCCGCCGTCCGCGACCAGGAGTGGTGCGCTCGACGCGCTCACGTCGCTCATGTCGTGGGCGGTCCCGAGACTCGGCCCGTCACCAGGCGACCGGCAGCGTGCGCCGACCCCACAGCAGGAACGTCGGAATGCGCGTGGTGTCGCCGTCGAGGCGAAGGGTCGGTACCCGGTCGGCGAGCGTGCGCAGCACGACCCGGGCCTCGGCCCGGGAGAGGTGGGCGCCGGGACAGAAGTGGTGGCCTGCGCCGAACGCGACGTGCCGTCGCCGGAGTTGGTCGAGGTCGCGGTCGAGGCGGAAGGTCTCGGGATCGTCGAACACGTCGGGGTCGCGGTTGGCGGCGCCGAACGTGGCCATCGCCTTGGTCTTCGGTGGGATCTCGACCCCGTGGCGCTCGATCGTGTCGGTGGTGGTGCGGAACAGTCCGAGGACCGGAGCGTCGAGCCGCAGGCTCTCCTCGACGGCGAGCGCGTCGAGCGACTCGTCGTCGCGGACCCGCTCGAACAGCTCGGGGCGATCGAGGATCCGCCAGAAGAGGTTGGTGATGAGCGAGGTGGTCGTCTCGTTGCCGCCGACGAGCAGCTGCTGGAGGATCGTGAGGAGCTCGGGGTCGGTGAGGCGCCGACCGTCGACCGACGCGATGAGCAGTCCCGACGTGACGTCGTCAGGGATCACGTCGCCCAGGTGATCGGTCGACCAGTCGTGGGTGGCCACACCGGCGGCGGTGAGGAGCGATCGGCGCTCGTCGAGCTGCGACGTGAAGAACGCGTCGAGCTGTGCCCGATTCTCGGCAGCGGCCTCGGGATCGGACGAGTTCATCGCCTCGACCTGGCGGTCGGACCACTCCTTGAACTGCGCGATCTGGTCGGTGGGGACCCCGAGGACGCGGGCGATGACGAGAACCGGGAGCGGACAGGCGACGTCGTCGTGCAGGTCTCCGCGGCGGTCCGGATGTGCGAGCAGTCCGTCGACCAGTTCGTCGGCGAGTGTCTGGATGTCGGGCATCAACCGTTCGACGACGCGAGGCGTGAAGCCCTGTCGCACGATCCGGCGATACATCGTGTGCGTCGGCGGGTCGCTGAAGAGGCAGCCCTGCACGCTGAATCGCGGCGACTGTCCGTAGTGGCTCGACCAGGTGCCGACGTCGCGGAGCATCTCCATGACGTCGGCGTGTCGGGTGACCGTGAGGAACGGCGGGTCGAATCCCTCGAAGCGGTGCACCGGGCAACGATCACGGAGCTCGGCGTACGCCGGGAACGGGTCGTTCATCACCTCGGGGGAGAACGGGTCGTATCCCACGTCGACGTCGCCGTGTGGTGCCGCCATGTGCGGATGGTACGTGGGTCCGCCCGGCGCCCCCGACCCCGAGACATGCGAGGGGGTCCGCCCGCCTCTCGTCGAAATCGCCTCGATCGATACGGTTTCGGGAGTCCACCGATCCTCGGGAGTCGTTCCATGGAGACCGTCGTCAAGCGTTCGTTCTGCCGCATCTGTCACGCGGCGTGTCCCGTCGACGTCACGATCACCGACAACACCGTCGTGAAGATCCAGGGCGTCGACGACGACCCGATCTTCCAGGGGTACACCTGCATCAAGGGCCGCAAGATGCCCGAGCAGTTCAACGATCCCGGACGGCTGATCAATCCGCTCCGGCGTCGGCCCGACGGCACCTTCGAGGAGGTCGCGAGCGGCGAGGCGCTCGACGAGATCGCCGAGCGTCTGCAGAAGATCATCGACGAGCACGGGCCGCGTGCCGTCGCCACCTACACCGGCACGGGCGGCTATCAGAACGCACCGTCGCACCCGGTGGCGCAGGCGTTCCACCGTGCGATCGGATCGATCAGCTACTACACGTCGGTCACGATCGACCAGCCGATGAAGCGCACGGCCGCGCTCCGGCTCGGGGTGTGGGAAGCGGGTCCCGACAACTTCAACGACGCCGACGTGCTCCTCGCCATCGGGTACAACCCGATGGTCTCGAGCTTCGCCCCGTTCGGCGGCCTGCAGGGCACCGACCCGTTCCAGACGCTCCGCCGCCGCCAGGGCGAGGGCATGAAGCTCGTGGTCGTCGACCCCCGCCGCACCGAGCTCGCACGGCAGGCCGACATCCACCTCCAGGTGAAGCCGGGCGAGGACCCCACGCTGCTCGCCGCGATGCTCCGGATCATCCTCGACGAAGAGCTCCACGACGCCGAGTTCGTCGACCGCTGGGTCGAGCCCGGCCATCTCGACGAGCTCACCGCGGCCATTGAGCCGTACACGCCCGAGTACGCCGCCGAGCGCTGCGGTGTTCCGGCCGACGACATCGTCGCCGCGGCGCGGATGTTCGCGTCGGGTCCGCGGGGGATCGCCGGCAACGGCACCGGCCCGTCGATGGCGCCGCACGCCAGCCTGATGGAGCACCTCACCCAGTGCCTCAACGTGGTCTGCAACCGGTTCATGCGCGAAGGCGAGCGGATCGATGCCGCCGGGTTCTTCCAACCCGACAAGCCGAAGCGGGCGCAGGTCATCGGACCGTTCGACGCCAGCCCCGGACCCGAGAGTCGTTTCCGCGGACTGCGGGGGATCGACGGCGAGATGCCGTGCACCACCCTCGCCCAGGAGATCACCACGCCGGGCGACGGGCAGGTGCGGGCGCTGATCGTCAACGGTGGGAACCCGGTCGCCGCGTGGCCCGACCAGGCCAAGACCCTGGCCGCCATGGAGGACCTCGAGCTGCTCGTCGTCATCGACCACCGCATCACCCAGACCGCCGACTTCGCCGACTACGTGCTGGCGCCCCGGCTGTCGCTCGAGCGTGCCGACGTGCCGCCGTTCATGGATCGATGGTTCCGCGAGCCGTACGCCTGCTACACGGAGGCCGTCCTCGATCCGGCCGGCGACCAGCTCAACGACTGGGAGGTGTACTGGGAGATCGCCGAGCGGATCGGCGTGTCGATCGGGCTTGCGGGCGGGCCGATCCCGTCGGTGACCGGAGGAGACGTCGACGCCCGCCCGAGCGACGACGACGTCCTCGACCTCATCTACGCGAAGGCCCGGATCCCGCTCGACGAGGTGCGCGCGAACGCGGGGTCGGTGCTGTGGGAGCACGCCATCACCGTCCAGGAGGCGACCGAGAAGTACCAGGGGAGGTTCCACGTCGGTCTGCGCGACCACATGGAGGAGCTGGGGGAGGTGTTCGCCCAGTCGACGTCGGCCGAGGTGATGACCGGCTTCGACCCCGACGTGCACACGTTCCGGCTGATCAGCCGCCGTCTCAAGAGCCACCTGAACTCGGTGGGCGGCGAGATGCCGGGCCTCAACCGCAAGAATCCGACCAACTACGCGTACATGCACCCCGACGACATGGTCGAGCTGGGTGTCGACGACGAGGGACTCGTCGAGATCGCCTCGCCGTACGCGTCGCTCATCGGGGTCGCCAAGGCGGCCGAGGACGTCCGGCGTGGCGTCATCTCCATGGCGCACAGCTGGGGGTCGAGCACCGGGACCGACGAGAAGGTGCGCGACATCGGCGCGCCGACCAACCGGCTCATCGACGTCGAGAACGGCTACTGCACGATCACCGGCCAGGCCATCCAGTCGTCGATCCCGGTGTCGGTCGAACCCGTCACCGACGCTGCCCTCATCGGTGTGTGACATCACGCCTGGGGTCAGACCCAGAACGTGACATCACGCCTGGGGTCAGACCCAGAACGTGACATCACGCCTGGGGTCAGACCCCAGACGTGATCAGAGGAACGGCGGGGGTACGTCTCGTTCGGGGTAGCCGCCGGGTGGGAGGGCCGACATCGGGCCCTGGTTGATGAGGCCGCCGTCGACGAACAGCACCTCGCCGGTGACGAACCGCGACGCGGGCGACACGAGGAACGTCACGGCGTTCGCCACGTCGTTCACGTCGCCGACGAACGGGAGTGGCTGCTCCACGAAGCCGTCGCCGACCCCTTCGTCGTACGTCGACTCGTAGGCGTCGGTCCGGAACTGACCGGGCGCGACGCAGTTGACGCGCACCTTCGGTCCCCACTCGTATGCGATGGTTCGTGACAGCTCGAGGACACCGGCGCGGGCGGCAGCGGTGTGGGCGATCCCGGGGATCCCTCGTCCGACGGTCGCGATGATCTGGCAGATTGTCCCGCCCTCGCCGTCGAGCATCCGGTTGCCGAACGCCTGGGTCATGTTCCACGTGCCGTGCAGGTTGAGGTCGACGACCGAGCGGAAACCGTTCGGCGAGAAGTCGCGGGCCTTCTGCGGGAACTGGCCGCCCGCGTTGTTGACGAGGATGTCGACGTCGCCGTGGCGGTCGGCGAGCGCGGTGACGGTGTCGAGGTCGCGGATGTCGACGAGGTCGACCGTGACTGCTCTCCCGGTCGACGACTCGATCGCGGCCGCCGCCTCGTCGAGTTGCTCCTGGCGGCGAGCGGCGATGACGACGGCGGCGCCGGCCTGGGTGAGCCCCGCCGCGATCGCTCGACCGAGTCCGGAGCCTCCGCCGGTGACGAGTGCCCTCCGCCCGGCGAGCAACTCGGGATGGAACACGGGAACGTTCGGATCGGCCACCGGCCGATCGTGGCAGAGCCGAACCGCTGTGGACGTCTCGGCCACTTGTTCGATCCGGCTCGTGTGTTCGATCGGTGACTGGTCACGATGCACGCATGACTGCTGCGAGTCCTGCCCTCCCCACCCCCGATCTGTTCCGGATGGACGGTCAGGTCGCCGTTGTGACGGGCGGCGGGCGAGGCATCGGAGCGGGGATCGCCATGTCGTTCCACGAGGCGGGTGCGGCGGTCGTCGTGGCGGCGCGGCGGACCGATGAGATCGAGTCGGTGGCGGCGTCGATCCGGGACCACGGGGGACGGGCGATCGCCGTGACCACCGACGTCACCGACGACGATCAGCTCGACTCGCTCGCTCGCGCCGCGATCGACGAGTTCGGGTCGCTCACGTGCTGGGTCAACAACGCCGGAGGGTCGCCGATGCGCATGCCGCTCGCCGACCTCCCGCGGGAGGAGTGGGACCGCACCATCGCCCTGAATCTCACGTCGGTGTACGTCGGGTCCATGGTCGCAGCCCGGCACATCGAGCGGGGCTCGATCCTCAACATCTCGTCGGGCGCCGGATCGGGTCCGGTCCCGGGCAGCGCGCACTACGGAGCCGCCAAAGCGGCGTGCAACTCGCTCACGTGGACGCTGTCGGCCGAGCTCGCGCCGAGCATCCGGGTCAACGCGATCGCGCCGGGAGCGATCCCAACCGAGGTGATGCTCGAGGCCGTCGGCCGCACCGAGGAGCAGCTCGATCAACTCCTCGACGAGTGGAACATCCCACTCGGCCGACTCGGTACGCCGCAGGACATCGGCGCGGCAGCGGTGTACCTCTCGTCCGAGGCGGCGAGCTGGGTGAGCGGCGAGATCGTCCGCGTCGGCGGCGGCGCCAAACCGCGCTGACC
>JBCDAK010000210.1:0-7883 GCA_039185545.1 Actinomycetota bacterium | reverse complement strand
CCCTCGAGCTTGTCGGCGCCGGCTTGGAGGTCGGCCACGTCGATCCCCGACTCGTCGAGCCCGGGGATGTCGAGCACGGTGCCGCCATCCGCGCCGTCGGCCGGGAGCGAATCGACGCGAACGGCTTCCTCGAGCGAAGAGTCCGATCGGTCGTCCGCGCCGGCGTCGGATCCCGGATCGTCGTCGCGGTCGCCGTCGGCGGTTCCGGACGTGGCGTCGAGGTCGTCCGTCGACGACACCGACAACGCCACGAGTCGGATCGGGGCGTCCTGATCACCGAACGTGGCCGCGACGGTGCCGGCTCCGACGAGGACGAGGGCACCGAGGAGGAACACCGCCGTGCGCCACCGAGCGCCGGGAGGATCGGGCGGGAGGGGCGGCGCCTGACGCGGTCCGTCGGGAGGGTCGACCAGGGTCGCGCTGCCCGTCGCCGGGTCGCTCACCCCGTTGGCCACCGGAGCATGGTAGCTGCGGCGGCGTGGTGATTTCTCGCGAAACCCCAGCTCACGAAGGGTGTTTGCATCGTGACAGTGAGTCGGCACAACCTCGCGCCGCGGTCGCGCCGACACCGTTCGCCGACATCTCGAGGTGGGATCGCGGCCCTCGATCGTCAGGGGCGGAGCTCGAAGGAGCCCAACTCGACGATCGTTCCGTTGATGAGAGCCTCGACGCGGTGAGTCCCCGGATGATGCGTACGCGTCGAGTGCTGTCGAACCGACACCTTCTTCGAGACCGTCGCGGTCTCACCGGGCGGGAGCTCGAGCTCGGACCCGCGGAACACCTTCGGACTGGTCGAGCCGTTCGCCTTCACGAAGTGGACCCGGACGTCGACCAGCGCGGCGGCCGCCTCGTCGGCCGGGTTGGCGATCACCATCTCGATGCGCACCGCTCCGCCGATCTCGGCGACGTCGGGAGTGATCGTCGACGACTCGACGACGGCCGGCGACGACGGCCCGAAGCCGAGCACATCGAGCGCGTCGAGGTCGCCGGCCTTCACGAGGGTGCGGAGCGCGTGGCGGATCATGCGTCGACCGTCGTGGTCGGCGGCGGCCCACCAGCGGCGGCAGGTCTCGATCACGATCTCGGGGTGGTCCTTCGCGACGTCGTTGAGGTGGTTGGCGACCGACCGGCGGACGTACTCCGACGAGTCGTGGCGGAGTCGCTCGAGCAACGCGAGGGCCGGCGACGGGTCGTCGACGAACTCGCGGAGGCGAGGCGCCCACGGCAGGCGCGGACGAGTGCCCTCGGACACGAGTCGACGGACGTGCTCGTTCGGGTCGTCGGTCCACTCGCGGAGCCGACCGAGGGTGAGGTCGCGGTGTTCGCCGACGAGATAGGCGCGGATCGAGAACTCGGCGGTGAAGCGCTTGGTCAGCTCGTACTGCAGTCGCAGCGCGGTCTCGACATCGCCCTGCCCGTGGTCGGCGACGAACTTGACGTGGGGCCAGTAGGCGAAGGTCGCCATTCCGAACTCGTCGGATCCATCGAGCTCTGGTCCGAGCGAGTCGAGCACGATCTCCATCGCCGCGGTTCGATCGTTGGGGAGCACGTCGGCCATCGCATCGGCGATCCGCTGGGCGCGCGGTCCGAGCTCGAGGTCGTCGAAACCGTCGAGGCACTGCGCGAGGAATGCCGGCCGATCGAACGGACTCCCGGCGCGTCGGGAGGCAGCCGAGAGGTCGTCCGCGATCTGTTCGGCCACGTCGGGTCCGAACTGGTTCTTGAGCGGCTCGGCCATCGCCGCCGAACGCTACGGCGAGTCGGCTCGATCGGTCGTCACCTCGTCCAGCTCGTCGATCAGTCCCCAGTCGGCTGCCGTTGGTGCGTCGATCTCGGCGCCGGTCAGCGCGAGCCAGGCCGTGCGGTGGCGTCCGATGCGGAGCGGCAGGCTGACCGTGCCGCCGGCGCCCGGCACGAGCCCCAACCCGATCTCGGGGAGGGCGACACGAGTGTCGGGATGGGCGACCACGTGGCGGGCGAACGCAGCCATCTCGATGCCGCCCCCGAACGTCGCACCGTGGACGAACGCGGTCGTGCGCTCGGCCAGCCAGTGGATCGATCGGGCAGGGCTGCGCAGCAGTCGCGTCACGTGCGCGGTCGCCGGATCGGGACGCCGACCGAACTCGTCGAGGTCGCCACCCGAGCAGAACGACGGTCCGCTGCCGCGGAGCTCGACGGTGCGGATCGACGAGTCGGCGATCGCCACGGCGAGAGCGGCGTGCAGGTCGTCGCGGAGGCGTGCGCTGATCGCGTTGTGCCGGCTCGGTCGGTCGAGCGTCACGGCCAGGACGTCGTCGAGACGCTCCACCGCCACGGTCGGTCCGTCCGGATCGGCGCTCCTGTCGAGCGGCTCGGCCGGACTTCGCTGGCGCCAGGCGGCGAACTCCGGGCCCGCCTGCAGGGTCGAATACACCGCCGATTCGGCGGCCAGGCCCTGCTCGACCTGATGCGGACCGTCGTTGCCGCGCAGCAGCACAGCGAGAGCGCTCGCCGCGATCGGTGAGTGCGAGACCGAGTCGAGCAGCGGGTCCACGTCGTTCGCGCCCACCACGACGTCGACGGCCCGAACCTCGTGCTGCTCCTCGGGTCGTTCGGTGAGGAGAGCGATCACGACCGGGAGCGAGCCCGGCGACGGCAGCCCGCCCAGGTCGCTGCCATCATCGTGCACGATGAGCAGACGGGCGCCCTCCGGGAGCGATGCCCGATCGTCGACGAAGGGATCGGTCAGCAGCGGGCCGAGATCGGATGGCGAGAGGTCGAGACGGACGATCCGGTCACCGTATCCCCCGGCCGCGACGGGCTCGCTCGACCGGAGTCCGGCCGATCGCTGGCTCGAGCTCGAGCCGCCGTGGCGACCGTTCGCCGACGACGTCGACCGGTGGGCCGAGGTCTGGTGGACGTCGGGCGCTCGGTGGCTCGCCGGGGATCGCGGTCGCGTACCGAACCGACTGATCGCCGAACTCGGCGGGGTGGTCGACCACCTCCGAACGCGTGGGGCCCGCTCGCTCGAGGGCGACCCGTCCGAGGTCGCGCTCCGCGTCGTCACCGCGCGCGCCCATGCGATGCGTCTCGGGCCGGCGATGGGTGACCGCAGCTGCGGCGGCGCGACCCGGATCCTGCGCGCCGACGACGGCATCCTCGGGGTGACGCTGTCCCGCCCCGACGATCTCGCGTCGGTGCCGGCGTGGCTCGACGTCGACCCACCTGAGGGGTCGGCTTCGGACGTGTCCACGTGGGAGCTGGTCGAGCGGGTCGTCGCCGCTCGCCCGGTCGACGAGCTGCTCGAGCGCGGTGTTCTCCTCGGGCTCCCGGTGGCTCGGCTCGGAGAGACGCCGATGCCCGACGTCGGACCGGTTCGCGCCCTCCGGACGGGTGATGCCCCACCGCGCTCGCTCGACGGGCTCGTCGTCGTCAATCTGGCGTCGCTGTGGGCCGGCCCTCTGGCCGCCCGCCTGCTCGGAGACCTCGGAGCCAGCGTGATCACGGTCGAGTCGATCGAACGCCCCGACGGCGCCCGCCGAGCCGATGCGTTCTTCCGCTCGCTCCACCCGGGAGGGGAGTTCGTCGAGCTCGAGTTCCGGAGCCCGACCGGCCGGCGTGCACTCGCCGATCTGCTTGCCACGGCCGACGTGGTGATCGAAGGGTCCCGCCCTCGGGCGCTGCGGCAACTCGGGGTCGATGCCGAGTCCGTGCTCGCCGACGACCGCGGACACGCCGACGGCCCTCGCGTGTGGTTGTCGATCACCGGGCACGGGAGGATCGGGGTCGCAGCGGATCGAGTCGGGTTCGGCGACGATGCGGCGGTCGCCGGCGGGCTCGTCGGCCACGACGGGCGCGGCCCGCACTTCGTCGGCGATGCGATCGCCGATCCGACGACCGGGCTCATCGCCGCGGCGACCGTGGTGGACCTGCTCGAACGCGGCGGGCGGTGGCTCGTGGATGCCGCCCTGGCGCGCTCCGCCGCATGGTGCGCCGAGCCGTCGCACTCCGGCAGCGACGTCCGCGAGGCTCGGTTCGATCGTTCGCCGCCGCGTCCCACCGGATGGTGCATGGACGACACGTCGCGTCACGACGTGTCGTCGGGCCGCGACACGGATCGCGTGCTCGCCGAGCGTGCGATCCGGTCGCCCGCGGTCGGTGACGGTGGTCGACACCCCGACTGACTCCTCGCGGCCACCCTCGGTTCGATTCGCCATCCCGTGGGGAACGAGGAGCGGCGCGCCATGATTGTGCGGCCATGGCGATCGACTTCCCGCTCCTCGTCGTCGGCCTCGCGCTTCTCGTGTGGTCCGCCGACCAGTTCGTGCTGGGTGCGTCGCGCCTCGCGACGCTCGTGTCTCTGCCGCCCATCGTCATCGGCGCGGTCGTCATGGGCTTCGGCACCTCGGCCCCCGAGATGCTCGTCTCGGCGCTCGCAGCAGCCGGGGGCGATCGCGACCTGGGCGTGGGCAACATCATCGGATCGAACGTCGCGAATCTCTCGTTGGTGCTGGGCACCGCCGGAATCGTGGCCACGATGTCGATCCCGAAGTCGGTCATCACCCGCGAGGGGCCGCTCGCCATCGCGTCGTCGCTCCTCCTCAGCGCGTTCATCCTCGACGGGTCGATCGCGCGGTGGCAGGGCGCGGTGCTCGTCGTGGTCCTCGTCGTCGTGATCGTGTACCTGATCAAGTCGGGTCAGGCCGACGTCGCGGACGTCATCGACACCACCGACCCGGCCGAGATGTCGAGCCCGCGGGAGACCGGACGGACGGTCGTCGGCCTCGTCGGCACCGTCGGCGGGGCCCAGATGGTGGTCTGGTCGGCCACCGACATCGCCGAGGAGTTCGGCGTCTCCGGAGGGCTGATCGGGTTCACACTCGTCGCTCTCGGGACGTCGTTGCCCGAGCTCGTGACCACGGTGGCGAGCGCACGGCGTGGCGAAACCGACCTCATCGTGGGGAACCTGTTCGGTTCCAACATCTTCAATGCACTCGCCGTGGGTGGTGCCCTCGGGCTCGTGGGGCCGGGCAGCATCGACGACCCGTCGCTCACCGACTGGGGCATCGCCATCATGATGGTCGTCACGCTCGGTGCGTTCGCCATGGCGATCGTCGGACGCAACCTCAACCGAATCGAGGGCATCGTCCTCGTCGCCGCCTATGTCGGCGCGACCGCCCTGCTCGCGTCACTCGCCGCCGACCCCGACGAACTGGAGGACGACGCCTCGTCCGTGCCGGTCGAACTCGATGCCCCGACCCGGCAGGGAGCCGTCGCGCCGCCGATCTGACCTCGTCACATCGTCGGTGCGAGCCGCTCGACTCGGGCCGCCATTCGCGTCGCTCGACGGCGCTGGAAACGCCGTGCAGAGATCATGAGCACGATGTTGCAGTTGTATGACGAACGAGTCATACTTCTGAAATGTCGTCCGGCGGGACACTCTGGGCGCCGCCAGCTGCCGTCTCCGGCTGGGCGCCACCGACATCTGGAATCACGCGCGAGCCTGCGGCCACCGATCGCTCGTGGGCGCCGCCATCCGACCGCGGACGCTGGCATCCACCGCGTGATCCGGCCCGCGAACCTGCGCCGACCGCAGCGCCGGCGATCCCGTCGCTCGACGACGAACGATGGGCGCCTCCGGAGGACCGATCACTCCCCGCTCCCGGTGCAGACGACGTTCGCTGGGCCCCGCCCGACGGCGGCGACGCCGCGCGCCGCACCGCCGAGGCCGCTCGGCCGGCTCGCACACGTCGTCGGGACCGCACGTCGGCGGCTCGTGCCCGCACCGCGGCGAGTTCGCGTCGAGCTCGCCCCCGTCGTGCGATCCGACGGCTCCGGGCCTTCATCCTCGCACTGATCACTCTCGCCACGGCAGCCTGGCTCGGGGTGACCGCTGTCGGCAACAGCGATGCGGCGCCCGATCCGGTCATCGAGTCCGAGGTCGCGATCGAGGTCGAGGTCGCACCATGAACCACTGGGACCCGCCCGCGCCACTGCCTCCCCCCGACCCGTCGGGAGGTACGCCATCCGGGAGATCGGAGAGCGGCGCGACCGACACGTCCTCGGCGCGTACCACTGCGGCGCCGGCACCGGCGCGACGGTCGTCGGCATCCGCCACCAAGCTGAGCGACCGCAGCCGTCACCCGGCGCGTAAGACCCGGTGGTTCACCGGAGCGGCGGCCAGTGCGGGGTTCCTCGCGATGCTCCCGGCGATGGGCCAACTCACGGCGGTCGAGGGCGACGACGAACCCGCCCCCGACTCCGACACCACCGACTCGACCACCCCGACGGCCACCACGGTCATCGCTCCCGAGACCTCGTTCACGACCCCCCTTCCGACCGAGCCGGCGCCCACCGTCTCGATCGTCGTCACGACGCCGTCGAACGGCTCCGACACGTCCGTCGTGACGTCGCCGGCCGAGACGACGTCCACCATCGCCGTTCCCACGATCGCCGAGCCGGCCGACCCCGCTCCCACCACGTCGGCCGTTCCGAGCACGGCCGCTGCCACCACCCCGCCCACGGCCCCACCGGCGACCGCTGCTCCCGCCACGGCACCGCCCGCCACCGCGGCGCCGACCACCGCTGCTCCGAGCACGGCCCCTCCGTCCGACGACGTCGCGCCGCCGCCGACCGCTCCGTCGTCGACGGCACCGCCGACCACTCCTCCACCGACCACGGCGCCGCCCACGACTCCGCCGCCCACCACGACACCGCCCACCACGGCGCCGCCCACCACGGCGCCGCCCACCACCGCGCCGCCCACCACGGCACCGGCGACCACCGCGCCGCCCACCACCGAGCCGCCGCCCACCACCGAGCCGCCACCGCCCCCCACCACGGCTCCCAGTGGTTGACGCGCAGGTCGCCTCCGGCGCTCTCGACGCCCCTGACCTCCGCACCGGCGGACGCGCCGCCGAGTCGGGTGGCTGGGCGATGCACGAGTTCACCGCGATGGCGAGCCCGTGCCGGATCGTGTCCGACCACGAAGACCTCGTCGGCATCGGTGTCGACACGGTCCGTTCGTTCGAGGCCCGGTGGAGTCGGTACGTCCCCGACAGCGAGGTGTCGGCCATCAACCGACGCGCGGGCGAGTGGTGCGTCGTCGAGCCCGACACCTTCCGGCTGTTCCACGTCGCGTCCGTCGCGTTCGATCGCACGGGTGGTCGGTTCGATCCGCTGCTCGGGGCTCGTCTCGACGAGTTCCGCGCCTCGAACGATGAGTGGTCCGACGTGTCGGAGCCGGCGTCACCGTGGGATCGATCGTGGCCACAGCACCGGCGCCGCCTCGACGTCGTGCCCGAGGTCGGGGCCGTGCTCGTCCCCGCGGGATCGTCGTTCGACCCCGGCGGGATCGGCAAGGGACTGATCGGCGACATCGTCGTCGAGCGGCTCGTCGCTGCCGGCGCACGAGCCGTCCAAGTCGAACTCGGTGGCGACGTGCGAGTCCACGGACGTCGATGGTCGGGCGGCGCCTGGCCGGTCGGCGTGGTCGAGCCGGTCCGCCGTCAGGGTCAGGTCGCGACGATCGACGTGTCCCATGGCGCGATCGCCACCAGCAGCGCAGCGACGACCTGGATCGTCGACGGTCGAGCGGCGCATCATCTGATCGATCCCGCCACGGGCGTCCCCGCCGTGACCGATCTCACGTCGGTGTCCGTGGTCGCGTCCGAGCTGTGGTGGGCCGAGGTGGTCGCAAAAGTCGCCGTGATGGCGGGAGCCGACGGAGCGCGCCAGCTGCTCGATCGCCACGGACTCCCCGGTGTGCTCGTGCGTGTCGACGGCTCCGTCGAGTCGATCAGCGGGGCCGCAGCGTGAGCGAACAGTTCTGGTGGTACGTCTCGCGGTCGTCGGGCATCGTGGCGTGGGGGCTGCTCAGCTTCTCGGTGATCGTCGGACTCCTG
>JBCDAK010000209.1:0-8125 GCA_039185545.1 Actinomycetota bacterium | reverse complement strand
CATCAACGGTGCACTGTCGAGCGGCCTCGTCGCAGCGATCGAGGAACTCGACGGTGACGATTCGCTCAGCATCGGCATCCTGACGGGTAATGGCCGCGGCTTCTGCTCGGGCATGGACCTCAAGGCGTTCGCTCGCGGCGAGGACATCGGCCCGATGATGACGTTCATCCGCGAGGGCTCGAAGAAGCCGTTGATCGGTGCGATCGAAGGGTTCGCACTCGCCGGCGGTCTCGAACTCGCGCTGACCTGTGACCTGCTCGTCGCTGCCGAGGGCGTGAAGCTCGGCATCCCCGAAGCGGGCGTCGGGCTGTTCGCCGCGGGCGGTGGCCTCCTTCGACTGCCCAGTCGGGTCGGCCACTCGAAGGCGATGGAGATGGCGCTCACGGCCGATCCCATCACGGCCGAGGAAGGCCTGGCCTACGGGATGATCGCGCGTGTCACCGAGAAGGGCGGGGCTCTCGCCGGCGCGACCGAACTCGCTGAACGGATCGCTCGGAACGCTCCGCTCGCGCTTGCCGCGTCCAAGCAGCTCATCAATGCGACGCAGGGCGCCACCGACGACGAGTTCTACGCGATCCAGCAGCCGCTGCAGTCCTCGGTCTTCACCTCGAACGACGCTGCCGAGGGTCCCAAGGCCTTCGCCGAGAAGCGCGCCCCCGACTGGTCGGGCAGCTGATCGCTCGGACAAACGGTGTCTGACACCGTTTGTCCCGTTCGTCCGTTCAGAGGATCGACGGAGGTTCGCCGTCGGTGGGCCAGCGGATCAGGCAGGCGTGGTCGTCGACGAGCGGGTTGGGCATGTAGTTCTTCAACGCGCAGATCGCCTCGAAGTCGTTCTCGAGCTGAAACGAGAGCGTCGAGTCGTAGCGGTCACCGCTGCGCACCCGGTCGATGTACTCGTCGGCCGTCATGTCGAGTCGGTGTTCGGCGTACCCGGGGATCACTCCCCCGGCGACGATTCCCCGCAGCCCGTCGCGCCGGACCACGTCCTTGCGCAGCTGGTACAGCTCGTGGCCGATCCCTCTCCGCCGCAGATCGGGCCGCACGACGATCGTGGTGCCGTAGTACCAGTCGCCGTCGGGTACGTGTCCGCTCTCGGTTCCGTTCGCCTCGAGGAACTCGACGATCCCGTGCTGCGGGTTGTCCCAGTCGAAGAACGTCCGGATGCCGAACCCCGTGCAGGCGGGCGCGCCGTCGTCGTCGAGCCCGACGAAGCACCCCTCCGGGAACGCCTCAGCCATGGCCTCGATGTCCTCGACGTGGAGCAGATGATCGGGATCCGTGTTGGGGAACGCCTGCCGCTCGAGCGCCACCGCGAACTCGGCCCACCGCGCGTCGAGATGGAAGTACCGCACCCCTGACGTCGGCCCGACCCACACGGGCTGCCCCGGCGGATCCGGGATCGTCTCGGGAACGGGGAGCGGCATCGCCACCCGGCGGACGTCGTTGTCGACGGGCCGACCCCAACACGCCCAGAAATCGTTCGTGCCGGGACGCATGACGGCGGCCCCGCTCGACTCGATGTGCAGCGGGGCGGTCGCCGTCTGGCAGATCGCCGTGGGCTCGCGAAACAGATCGATCAGCCGATCGGCGTCGACGTCGTTCGCGGCCAACATCTGAGAGGCCAGTTCGAGACGCCGCGTCGACGACTCGGTGAGCAGCGGCGCCCGATCGGCCTGCACCGCCGTCGCCGCTGGATCGAGCGTGTGGTTGGTGTGGACGATGATGTCGTCGGGCGCGTCGCCGAGCCGGACCACGGGCCGCGTCGACGGCATCGCCTCGACGTCGTACCCGTCGCCGTGGCGGTCGAAGATCAGGAAGTTGTGGGCGCCGGCGAGGTCGGCGCCGAGCAACACGTCGAGCGCCTCGGCGGCGCTGGAGGTCATGAGCATCCCGCGCACGACCGAGGTCCAGCAGACACCCCGAGCCCCGTCGACTCCCGTGAGGTTGTTGATCCCGACGCACACGCCCTCGGTGTTCATCCCGATCTGCCCGAGGCATCCGGTCGTGGTGAACACGTTGGCGCGGGGGCCGCCGTCGGGACGCACACGCAACAGCACCACGTGGTCGGTCGCCGTGTCGTGCATGTCCCAGGTCTGCCCGAGGAAGCCGGCCCCGCCGGCACGCGAGTCGGGAACGATGACGGCGGTGCAGTCGTCCTCGATCACCTCGGTCGGCGTGTCGCCGCCGACGACGGCGCGCACCGTGTCGACGAAGTCGGTGAAGCCGCCGACGATCACCGCCTCGGCCGGGCTGATGCCCGCAGCGTCGGCCATCGCCAACATCTCGGTGTGGAGGTCGGCGTCGAACCGCTCGTGCGCCGGCAGCATCGACTCGGCGATCTCGAGCACCGCGTCGCGCTCCATCGGTCCGCCGCTCCACCCACCACCCGCGACCAGGTCGACACGCTCTCGGGTGTACTGCCGGATCTCGCCGGCGTACTCCGCCCCGTGGCGTGCGCCGAGGTCCTCGGGAGACCCCGAGAGGTCGAGGATCCGGATCGGAGGTCGCCGCATCTCGCCAACGTATAGCGTCCGGAGATGACCCCGATGCGGGCCCCCGCGCTCGAGGACGCCGTCACGTCGCCGCTGTGGTGGGACCGGCTCGACCGGGGCGCCGAGCGTCCGTCGCTCACCGATGAGGTCGCCGCCGACGTCGTGATCGTCGGTGCGGGCTTCTCCGGACTGTGGACCGCTCATCACCTCTCGCTCCTCGCTCCCGACCGTCGGATCGTCGTCGTCGAGCGCGAGACCGTCGGGTTCGGAGCATCCGGTCGGAACGGGGGCTGGGCGGTCGGCGAGCTGGCGGGTCCGCTCGACCGATATGCCGCACTCGGTGGCCAGGATGCCGCCGTTGCGCAGTGGCGCGCCGTGATGGACACGGTCGCCGAGATCGGCGAGGTCATCGCAGCCGAGGGCATCGAATGTGACTGGGCGCACGGCGGCAACATCCGCGTCGCCCGCACCCGACCGCAGGCCGACCGCCAGAAGGAGGAGGTCGACGAGATGCGCGACCTCGGCTTCGGCCCCGACGTCATCCGCCTCCTCGACGTCGACGAGGCCCGCCATCATCTCGGTGCGACCGACGTCCTGTCCGGCATCTTCTTCGCGCCGTGCGCGTCGCTCCAGCCGGCTCTGCTCGCTCGCGGCCTGGCCGAGGCGGTCGAACGGCGCGGCGTCGTCATCCACGAGCGGACCGAGGCGACGTCGATCACCGACGGGAGGGTCGAGACCCGACGCGGCGCCGTCACGGCGCCGGTCGTCGTTCGCGCCACCGAGGCGTACACCCGCGATCTCCCCGGCGCCCGCCGTGACCTGCTGCCCGTCTACTCACTCATGGTCGCGACCGAACCACTCGACAGCGACCTGATCGCATCGATCGGACTCGACGGTCGTCCGACGTTCGCCGATGATCGACGGATCGTGACCTACGGCCAGCGCACGGCCGACGACCGGATCGCGTTCGGGAGCCAGGGTGTCCCGTACCTCTTCGGATCGGAGATCTCACCCGACAACGAGACCGATCTGGGCGCCCACCTCCGTGTCCACGACGTCCTCGTCGAGATGCTCCCTCAGCTCGCCGGGGTCCCGATCACACACCGCTGGGGCGGGGTGTTGGGGATCCCGCGCAACTGGCTCCCATCCGTCCACTTCGACGCGTCGAGCGGCCGCGGACGTCTCGGCGGCTACGTCGGCGAAGGCGTCGCAGCTGCCCATCTGGCCGGACGGACGATGGCCGAGTTGATCGCCGGTGAGATCACGCCGCGGACGGCTCTGCCCTGGGTCGGCGCGGCGTCTCGGCGTTGGGAACCCGAACCGTTGCGATGGCTCGGGGTGCGCGGCGGACGACGCATCTTCGCCGCCGCCGACGCCGTCGAGGAACGGACCGACCGACCCGCCCGCATCACCGACCGCATCGCCCGGATCCTGCGCGGCGACTGACGCTCGGCCCGTCCGGTTCGGCGACCACCACGCTCCGAGATCGGCGCAGGTCGAGCCCGTGCCGGCCTGATAGACCAGCGTCCGTGACGACTCCGGCGCTGCTCCAGCCGTTCTCCGACCCGGCCTGGGCGGCCACCGACTTCGTGAAGATCGTCCGCGCCGAGGGCACCACGGTCTGGGACGACGAAGGCCGGAGCTACCTCGACGCGATGGCGACACTGTGGTTCTGCCAGATCGGCCATGGACGCACCGAGATGATCGACGCGATCTCGGCCCAAATGCGCAAGCTCGACGTGCACCACATCTTCGCTCCGTTCACCCACCAGCAGGCGCTCGACGCGGCCGAGCGGATCCGCGACATCTCGCCGCTGACCGACGGCAGGGTGTTCCTCGGCTGTTCGGGGTCGGAGGCGGTCGACACCGCCCTCAAGCTCATCCGCGCGCATCACCGCATCGCCGGCGACGACGACCGTCAGATCATCGTACGTCGCACACGCGGGTACCACGGCACCAACTGGGGTGGCACGACGGCGCAGGGAATCGCGCCGAACCGAGACGGTTGGGGTGACCTGGTCCCGCACTTCGTCGAGGTCGATCCCGACGACATCGAAGACGCGAGTCGCGTCTTCGCGGAGCACGGCGAGCGGATCGCCGGAGTGATCACCGAGCCCGTCCAGGGCGCCGGCGGCGTGTTCCCACCCCCGGACGGCTACCTCGCAGGACTGCGCCGACTGTGCGACCAGCACGGCGCACTGCTCGCGTTCGACGAGGTCATCGCCGGTTTCGGTCGAACGGGCAACTGGTTCGCCGCTCAGACCTTCGACGTGACACCCGACGTGATCACGTTCGCCAAGGGCGTCACGTCGGGCTACCAGCCACTGTCGGGCGTGATCGTCAGCCGCTAGGTCGCCGATCGATTCGAAGGCGCCGATGCGATGCTCCGGACCGGCTACACCTACTCCGGACACCCGACGGCGTGTGTGGCCGCGCTCACCAACATCGACATCATCGAACGTGAGGGCTTGCGCGACCGCGCTGTGGCGATCGGCGAACGGTTCACCCGGGCGTTCGAGGCACTGGTCGCCGACGGCACGCTCGCCGGACACCGCGGGACCGGGGCGGTGTGCGCCGCCGTGCTCGACCGAGACGCAGCTCCCGCCCGCGCAGCGATGCTGGAACGCGGCGTCATCGTGCGACCGATCGGCGACGCGCTGGCGTTCTGCCCGCCGCTCTCCTCGACCGACGAGGAGATCGACCGGATGATCGACGTGATGGCCGAGTCGGTCCAGGCGACCGCCCCGTCCTGACCTCCTGGCGACGCCAGCAGACCGGCAGGCCGGGACGTCAGGCGGGCCCGGACAGATCGACCGTCAGTCGGTCGGCTGCTCGCCGTTGGCGACGGCGCGCTCGGCCACGATGGGCAGCATCTTGACGGCGAGTTCGGGGGCCTCGTTGAGCACCGAGTCGAACGAGCGTGCGTCGAGGTGCAGCACGGTCACGTCGCTCTTGGCCGCCACCGTGGCGTTGCGCTTGCTGTCGGTGAGGAGACCGATCTCGACGGCGAAGCCGCCGCGTCCGATCGTGGCGATCTCGATGCCGTTCTTCGAGACGACCAACTCGCCGTCGACGATGATCACCATCTCGCGGGCGTAGCTCCCCTGGCGGAGCAGCGTCTCTCCGGCCGAGAACCGCAACTCGGTGAGCGCGGACCCGATCGAGTCGAGTTCGTCGTCGTCGAGCTCGGCGAAGAGCGGAACGCTACGGAGATGATCGTTGTGGTGGCCCCTGGACATGCTCACAAGGTAGCCACGCGACCCCACCCGGGAACGGAACGAAGGGAGCACCGGCATCTCGATCTCGATGCGGTGCTCCCTCCTCCGTGGAGGCGACGCCGGGAATCGAACCCGGGTACACGGCTTTGCAGGCCGTTGCCTCAGCCACTCGGCCACGTCGCCAGGAACGACACGCTACCGGCCGGGTCGACGGTCCGACGGGTCACTTCTCGAGCGTCGGAGGTCAATCCCGGCGTGAGTCGAACCAGTCGGCCAGATGCGTGAGTCCGTCGTCGATCGTCACCGCCGGGAGCCATCCGAGATCGGCGGTGGCCGGGCGGGGGTCGAACCAATGGGCGGTGCCGAGCTGGTCGGCGAGGAACCGGGTCAGCGGAGGCTCGTCGCCGCGCCGACTGACGGTCCAGGCGCGCTCGATGACCGAGCCGACCGGACGGGCGAGTCGCAGCGGGACGGTCCGTGGACTCGCATCGACCCCCGCCGCTCGGCAAATTCCCAGCACAAGGTCTCGGATCGGCCGCGGCTCGCCGTTGGCGACCACGTACGCGGATCCGGCGCATCGGGCGTCGGGGCCGACGGCGTCGAGGGCGGCGACGAGTGCGTCGGCCGCGTTGTCGACGTAGGTGGTGTCGACGAGGGCGGTCCCGCCACCGACGAGCGCCAGGCGACCCGACATCGCCCGCTCGACGATGCGTCCGACGAGCTGAGTGTCGCCCGGGCCCCACACGAGGTGGGGCCGGATCGCGACGACGCCGAGTCCTCGGGTGGATGCCGCGAGGGCCGCCCGTTCGGCGATCGCCTTCGTGGCCGGGTACCAGGCACGGCCATGCGCCGAGATCGCCCGGTCGGCTCTCCCGCCGACGATCGGGTGTCCGTCGTGGGCGACCGAGGGCGACGACACGTGGACGACCTTCGTGACCCCCGATGTGCGTGCGGCATCGAGCACGTTGAGCGTGCCGCCGACGTTCACGGTCTCGAAGTCGTGTCGGGAACCGACGACGCCGACGCGTGCCGCGAGGTGGATCACGCCGTCGCACCCGTCGATCGCCGCGTCGACGGCCCACCGGTCGGCCACGTCGCCCGTGATTTCGTCGACGCCGTCGGGCCACGGCTCGCCGGACGGTCGCCGCTGGAGGCACGCGACCCGGTCGCCGCGCTCGACGAGCCGAGCGACGACGTGACGGCCGATCAGACTCGTCGCGCCGGTGACCAGGACCCTCATCGGCTCTGCGCCCTCATCGCTCGACCGCCTCGCCCGCGAGCACCCCCGACGCCCACGACGCCAGCGCCGTGCGGTCGATCTTCGCCTCGTGGCGGATGTCGACCGGGAGCGAGTCGCGCGTCAACACGGCGGCGACGTCGAGTCCGAGGCCCGCATGGACGGCGCGTCGAACCCGGTCGGAGACCGACAGCGCGGCGAGCGGCGCGTCGTCACCGTCTGGGCGTTCGAGCACGATCACCAGTTGCTGGACTCCGACGGGCCCGACGCCGAGTGCCGCCACGCGGCCGGCCACGACGCCCGGAAGGTCCGACCGTTCGACGACCCGCTCGACCGGTACCGATGCGAGCGGTCCGTCGACGGCGTGGACGACGTGGACCGACCGTCCCCCGATCCACAACCTCCCGGCCTCGTCGAGGTGGCCGACGTCGCCGGTGCGATGCCATCCGGCGCCCGGCCGGGCGCGTCGCTCGGTGTCCCAGAGCCGGTCGTACCCGGCCGACGTCCAGGGGGCGCGCACGAGCACCTCCCCGAGTTCTCCCGTGCGGAGACCGTCGGGCACGCCGGCGAGCGCATCGAAGTCGATCGGGACGACCCGCACGTCGACGCCGACGACCGGAGTGCCGACGCACACGCCGCCGACCGGATCGTCCGCGTCAGCGGCTCGGATGGCGTCGAGTTCGATGTCGGCGACGGGCAGCGTCTCGGTCATCCCGTACGGAGTGTGGATCTCGGCGTTCGGAACGAGCTTCGACGCCGCATCGAGCAGCTCGGCGGGGATGGGAGCGCCGGCGCTCATGAGAGTCCGGACCCCTGACAGTGCGTCGACGGCATCGGAGCGGTCGCCGTGTCCGGCCGTCTCGACCACGTTACGGATGGCGGTGGGAGACGCGAAGACGAGCGTTGCGTCGACCGAGTCGACCGCTGCGGCCAGCGCGGCGCGCGTGAGGGAACCGGGGGCCGTGACGTCGCAGTCGGGCAGAGCCGTCGGGATCCCGAGCGCCGGGCCGTACAGGGAGAACGGCGCGAACGCAGCGACCAGTCGGTCGTCGCCGGTGATCGAGTAGGTGCCGGCGAGTGCGTCGCGCTGGGCGGTCAGCTGGCCGTGGGTGTAGCGCACGCCCTTCGCCGGGCCGGTCGCCCCCGACGTGAACAGCACCGCTGCCGGATCGGCT
>JBCDAK010000208.1:0-8140 GCA_039185545.1 Actinomycetota bacterium | reverse complement strand
GGTTGGCGGATGTACCACGGCACGCACGTCCCCGGGTTTCCGCAGCATCCGCATCGCGGGTTCGAGACGGTCACGTTCGTGCGTCGCGGACTGGTCGACCACGCCGACTCCATGGGAGCGGCCGCTCGCTACGGCGAGGGCGACGTGCAGTGGATGACCGCCGGCCGAGGCATCCAGCACGCCGAGATGTTCCCGCTGCTCGACCCGACCGGCCCGAACACACTCGAGCTGTTCCAGATCTGGCTCAACCTGCCCGCCGAGGACAAGATGGTCGAGCCGCACTTCACCATGCTCTGGGACCGCGACATCCCTCGTCACGTGATCACGGCGCCGGGCGCCGGCCCCGACTCACCGCAGGTCACCGTCACCGTCATCGCAGGCGAACTCGAGGGTCACACCCCACCGGACCCGGCACCCCACTCGTGGGCGTCTCGGCGCGACGCCGACGTCGCGCTGTGGCACATCGTGCTCGACCCGGGAGCGTCCTGGCGGATGCCCGCGGCCCGCAACCCCCAGAGCGCCCGCGTGCTCTACGTCTTCGACGGCGACGGCCTCACCGTCGACGGCGAGTCGATCGCCGGCTCGACGGGCGCCGTGATCGACGCGACACGCGACGTGGACCTCGCCTCGTCGGGCCACGTCGAGATCCTGCTGATGCAGGGCCGCCCGATCGGCGAGCCGGTCGCACAGCAGGGGCCGTTCGTCATGAACACGAACGCGGAGATCTCTCAGGCGTTCGACGACTACCGGCGCACACAGTTCGGCGGCTGGCCGTGGGATCGACCCGACCCCACGCACGGTCACGAGACCTCGCGTTTCGCCCGTCACGCCGACGGTCACGTCGACGAGTTGCACCCGCAAACGTAAAGTCGAATACATCTATTTCAAGATGCACTTCGTCGGGGAGGCGGTCGGCGTCGTCGGTACCGTCTGCCCGCGTGAGCGTCACCATTGACGAGCGCGACCAGGCGTCGTGGACCTTCCTCACGAACCACGCACACGTGATGGTCGCCCTGAGCCGAGACCCCGACCTGCGACAGCGAGATCTCGCCGACGCCGTCGGCATCACCCCCGGGGCGATCCAGCGGATCCTCGACGACCTCGAACGCGCCGGGTACCTCGAACGCGAGCGGGTCGGTCGCCGCAACCGGTACCAGATCGACGGCGAGCGAGCGCTCCGACATCCGCTCGAGAGCGATCGCACCATCGGTGAGATCCTCGATCAGCTGAACGACTAGCCGAGGCCCGCCCGCCGGTCGTTCCGGGTCGATGACCTCATCGACGGGCGAGTGGCTGTCGCATGACGACCTGGCGGGAACGCCGCGTCGACGGCGCCGGTGTCGACATCCACGTCGGGCACACGGCGCTGTCTCCGGGGATGCCTGCGGTGATCCTGGCGCACGGCTTCTCCGACAACGGTCGATGCTGGGGCTGCGTCGCAGCCGCGCGCGTCGAACGGTTCGCGGTCGTGCTCGTCGACAGCCGCAACCACGGACGGTCGGGTGCGGCGGTCGGCGACGTCACCGCTCAGGCAGACGACCTCGCGGAGGTCATCGCCGACGTCGGATTCGATCGCCCCCACGTGGTCGGCCACTCGATGGGCGCCGCGGCAGCGGCGGTCCTGGCGGCGCAGAGAACCCGAACTCGTCGGGCGACTCGTGCTGCTCGACCCGCCGTGGACCGGCGACGGGCGCCCCGATCCAGCGTTCGCCCGCGAGCGAGCCGAGCGGCTGGCCGGGTTGGGTCGAGCACCCGCTCTCCCTCGACGACGACGGGGTGGTCGCACTCGCCGCCGACCTGCATCCCGACCGGCACTCCGACGACCTCGCCCCGTGGTACGCCGCCAAACGTCAGCTTCGACCCGAGGCCGGGTCCGGTTTGGGATTGCCGCCGTGGCCCGACACCGTCGCAGACATCAGAGCCGCCACCCTGCCCGTACGGGGCGAGACCGAGCGGGGAGGCATCGTCAGCGAGGACCTCGCCGCGCAGGCGTCGCAGATGAGCGCGCAACTCGAATCACGGTTCGTGTCGGGCACCGGGCACAACCCGCACCGCGAGGATCTCGACGCCACGCTCGCGGCGATCCTCGACTTCCTCCGACACTGAACCCGACGGTGCGTCAGAGCTGCGATCGTCCCCGACCGACACTCGTCGATCTCGAGTTCATCCCACCGCGCACGATCCGTCGATCGAACAGATCAGGTCGGTCCCCGGAGAGTGGTCGATCCGACGACCGGTCCACCAGCCGTGGGGTCCGTCGTTGCTGAACGCGTAGGCGTTGGTGCGATGCGGGTCGCCCGCGACGGCGATGCGAATCCGGTCGGCGCGGCACACGATCGGCACCAGACGGTCGGGATCGTCCGATGCGCCGAAGACCTCGGGGAGCACACCCTCGCGAGCGAGGTCGACGAGGCGCGGGCGACCAGCAGTGAGGTTGCTCCAGTCGCCGATGTAGCGCTCGAACGCGTTCGCCGTGATGCGCGCCTGATCCCAGAGCGCCACGCGCAAATCGCGCTTGCTCCAACCGGCCCGTGCCAGCGTCCGGGCGAGGACCGGCGAGAGCACCAGGAGCGGAGAGAACTGATCGCGCCCGAGGCCGTGTACGTGCGTGAGATCCCACGACGCGGTCCGGACGAGACCGTCGGCGAGGTACGGCACCATCTCGTCGGGTGTGGCGCCGACGACACTGCCGATGATGTTCCCGCTGTTCATCCGTGCGATGCAGAGTGCGTCGGGGGACGTGGTCGCCTCACGGGTGTCGGTCGTCTCGATCGTCTCGGTCACGATCTCGTCGGCGAGCGACGGCCAGCCGATCTCGTCGAGCACGTCGTGGTGCTCGACGAGCACCGGGCGAGCGGGGTTGCCGAACGTCGCCTTGTCGTGTGCATCGGCCGTGAAGCCGAACACGTTGCGCAGAACGAGTCGGAGCCAGCGCCCGATCGACGTGTTGGCGTGCACTCCCTCGCGCTGGGCTCCCGGTCCCGCCGTCAGGCCGAGCTCGGCGAGCCCGGGTCCCGACGCCACGACCAGCGCGTCGGCGCCGGTCGTGTTGCCCGAGTGCTCGACGCCGTAGGCCGACTCGAGGAGGGAGTCGGCGACGGCGAGCAGGACGGGCAGGTGCGCACGACCACACCCCGCCATCACGGCATTCACAGCGAGCGACCAGATCGTGACGTCACGGCCCGACGACGCCGCGACTCCGAGCGACCGCCAGGGGTCGTGACCGGCGTCGTCGAGGAGCGCCTCGACACGGTCGCGCGTCGGCGGCACGACAGGGTGACCGTCGGTCCAGCCGCGAGCGATGAAGTCGGCCTGGACGTCGTCGATGCCGCCGGCGATCACCACGTCGAGAGCCGCCGGCTCCCCCACGGCGCCGGACGCGGTCGGCGACGGCCCCGATCGATCCGCGTCGGAGTCGACGAGGCCGGCGATCACCTGGTCGACCGTGACGTTCACGAAGTTGTGGACCCGTTCGTCAGCGGTCTGCGCGTCGACGTGGCCGACCGTGACAGCGAGCGGGAGCCCCTCGTGACCGTGACCGCGCGCCGTCGCCGACGCCTGTCCGTCGAATCCCTCGCACACGATCGACACCGAGGGGATCCCCGCCGACTCGGCGGCGATGGCGGCCCGCATCACGGCGGGCGTACAACTGCCTCAACACCCCATCCCCGAGACCACCGCGTCGACGCCGCGGGTGCGGAGATCGTCGGGCAGTCGACCGATGCGCTCCTTCTCGTCGGATCCGTGGAGGTTCCCGAACTCCTCGTAGCCGACGATCTCGACGCCGTCGAAGCGCCGGCGCAGCTCGTCGGCGAGCACCGGGAACAGCTCATCGCCTCGGAAGACGTAGTCCCACAGGAAGGCGACGCGACGCCCGGACAGACCGTCGAGACGGTCGGCGCGCCGGCGTGGCGCGACGGCGCTCGGTGCACCGGGCCACACGACCTCATATGGCGGCTCGCTCGGATCGACGGTGAAGGACGCGCTCACAGCGCCATCGTGGAGCAACCGGGAGCGCACCCGCTGGCGAAGAGGGAGCGTCTCGGCGGTCCGACGTAGCATCAGATGCCATGGACGAGGTCGATCGCGCAATCCTGCACCATCTTCAGCAGCACGGGCGGATGGCGAACAACGAACTCGCCGATCGCGTCGGGCTGAGTCCGTCGCCGTGCCTGCGCCGGGTTCGACGGCTCGAGGACGACGGGACGATCACCGGGTACGCCGCGATCCTCGATCGTGAACGGGTCGGCTGCACGTACGAGCCGATCGTGTGGGTGACCCTCGCGAGCGTCACCCGCGAGTCGATGCTCGACTTCGAGGAAGCGGTCGACGACGTCGACGAGATCGTCGAGGCGGCGCGGATGATGGGCCAGCCCGACTATCTGTTGCGCATCGTCGCGGCCGACTCCGCCGCCTTCGAGGAGCTCTACATCGAGCGGCTCGCCCGGCTCCCCCACGTGCAGACACTCACGTCGCAGCTCGCGATGAAGATCGTCAAGCGCTCGACGCGCCTGCCGCTCCGTTCGTGACGTTCGGTCAGAACGGACGGTCGCCGGGCGGTTCGGTGCTCGGCCCGACGTGGGCGTCGAGCCAGTCGCACATGTCGGCCGCTCCGTCCCACGTGTCGCTCACCTTGGTGACGACCTGTCGCGTGGACAGCCACTTCGGGGTCCCGAAGTCCTTCGACGCCATCAGTCCCTTGCGGCGGATCAGCTCGATCCGCGGATGGTCCTTCGGGTAGCCGCGCGGCGCCGTCTTCAGCTCGCCGATCGCCCCGATCGAGTACCGCCGCTTCTCGAGGTCGGCGACGATCTCGGCGATCTCGGCACCGGTCGCGTCAGCATCGACGGCCGCTCGGAATCGCTGCAGCTGGTCTTTCGCCATCGCGAAGTAGCCGGCGGCGACCATGAGCCCGTCGGCCGACAGCTGGAGGTAGTGGCCGGATCCGCCCTCCATCTCGCCGTACGCACCCTGATGCGTCTTGTACGGCGGCTTGTCCTTCGAGAACCGCAGGTCGTTGTGTGGTCGGAAGAGATGGAACGGGCCTCGGTCGTCGAGTTCGTCGGTGAGTTCGACCATCGGACCCTTCACGTGCTCGGCGAAGCGGTGCTTGTTGTCGGTCCAGAACGACTTCGAGTTGTCGGCGCCCAACTCGTCGTAGAACACCAGTGCCTCCGGCGGAAACCCACGAAACCCCATCCACCGATCGTAGAAGCGGCACGTCGGGTCAGGCACCCGCTGTCGCATCACCACGCCGCTCGACGCGTTCGACGGATCGGGCCGGCGACAGTGTGTGCCTGACCCGGACTGTCGCTTACCCTCGGCGCGCATGGCCGACCTGTTCCTCGGTGGGGCGATCGACCCCGCCAGCCACGAGCGCACCTCGCCGGATGAATCCGGACATGTCCACGTCGAGACCGACAAGCTGACGACACACGGCGTCATCGTCGGCATGACCGGGTCGGGCAAGACCGGTCTCGGCGTGATCGTCATCGAGGAGGCGTTGAAGGCCGGGCTGCCCGTCATCGCCATCGACCCCAAGGGTGACCTCACGAACCTCTGCCTCACCTTCCCCGACCTCGCGCCGAGCGACTTCCGCCCGTGGATCGACGAGGCGCAGGCGAGAGCGGCCGGCGAGACACCCGACGAGTTCGCCGCATCGCAGGCCGGCCTCTGGACCGAGGGGCTCGCCGGCTGGGGGCTCGGCGGTGCCGACATCGGAGCACTGCGCTCGAACACCGACTTCACCATCTACACGCCCGGGTCTGAGTCGGGTGTGCCGGTCAACATCGTCGGCTCGCTCCAGGTCCCCGGAGACATGAGCGACGCGGAGGTGGTGGCCGACGAGATCGAGGGGTACGTCACCGGACTACTCGCGCTGGTCGACATCGACGCCGATCCGCTCTCGAGTCGCGAGCACATCCTTCTCTCGAACCTCATCAACCACTCGTGGACGGAGGGTCGCGAACTCGACCTGATGACGCTGGTCGGCATGGTCGGCAATCCGCCGATCCGCAAACTCGGCGTCTTCGAACTCGACCAGTTCTTCCCCGAGAAGGACCGCATGGCGTTGGCGATGAAGCTCAACGGCCTCCTCGCCTCGCCGTCGTTCGCGTCGTGGGCGGCCGGGCCACCGCTCGACATCCAGTCGATGATGTACCGGCCCGACGGCACAGCCCGATGCGCCATCGTGACCACCGCCCACCTGTCCGACGAGGAGCGCCAATTCGTCACGTCGCTCATCCTCTCGAAGCTCGTCACCTGGATGCGGCGCCAGTCGGGCACCACCGACCTGCGGGCGATGCTCTACATGGACGAGGTCGCCGGCTACCTCCCACCCACGGCGAACCCGCCGACGAAGAAGCCGATCATGCTGCTCATGAAGCAGGCGCGGGCATTCGGCGTCGGCGTGATGCTGTCGACCCAGAACCCGGTCGACATCGACTACAAGGCGATCTCGAATGCGGGCACCTGGATGATCGGCCGGCTGCAGACCGATCAGGACAAGTCGCGGCTGCTCGACGGCATGTCGTCCGCGTCGGGGGGTGTCGACATCTCCGCCGTCGGCGATCGCATCTCGGGGCTCGGCAAGCGTGAGTTCATGCTCCGTCGCGCCGGCAAGGAACAGCCCGAGGTGTTCACGACCCGGTGGGCGATGTCCTACCTGCGGGGACCGATGACGCGCGACCAGATCGAGCAGCTGATGGACGGCCGCACCGACACGGAGGCGGCGGCAGCGCCGGCCGGATCGTCGGGGGTCGCGGGTACGGCGACGCCCGTTCCGGGGTCGACGGCAGCGGCGGTGGCGGCCGATCCGACCACGCCGGTGACGGCGGCACCGGCGGACGATCTCGCCGAGGACGAGACGACCGTGATGCCCGAGGCGGCCGACGGGACGGCGGTCCGTTGGGTCGACGTCGCGTCGCCGTGGCTCGCCGATGCAGGTGGCGACAGTCGGGGCACCCGCTACGAGGCGGCGATCGTCGCCCGCGTCGCGATGCGGTACGACGAGACGAAGGCCGACCTCGTGCACGACGAGGAGTTCGAGTGCGTGGTCCACCCGCTCGGCGAGCAGGTCGACGTGAGCCGGATGCTCACCGTCGACTACGACGACCGCGACCTGCGCCCCGATGCGCCCGACGGGGCCGTGTACCGGCTCGTCGATGCGAAGATCAAGAACAAGACCTTCTGGTCTGGCGTCGAGCGCGACATCCGCGACCACCTCGTCCGCACGATGACCGTCGAGATCCCGATGAACAAGGAGATGAAGCTCTACGGTCGTCCCGGCGAATCGGCCGACGACTTCGAGGTCCGTTGCCTGAAGGTCGCCGACGACGAGGCCGACCAGCAGATCGCCAAGCTGCGCGACAAGTACGAAGCGCGGGCGAAGAAGCTGCGCGACCAGATCGAGGCGGCCGAGGATCGGCTCGAGGTGCTCGAGGAGCAGTCGAAGTCGAAGCGCAACTCCGAGCTGCTGTCGACCGCCGGTTCGGTGCTCGGCGGCTTGCTCGGGGGGAAGAAGTCGGCGGGAGGCATCCTCGGCGGACTGCTCGGCAAGGCCGGCACCGCGGCGAATCGCCGCGGCAGCACCCGCGCCGCTCAGGAGCGGACCGAGGCCCAGGAGAACAAGATCGCCCGGTACGTCGAACAGCTCGAGGAGCTCGAGATCGAGGTGTCCGAGGAGGTCGACGAGATCCAGCTCTCGTGGAACGAGACCGCGAAGACTCTCGGCACACTCGAGGTCGGTCTCGAGAAGAGCGATGTCCAGGTCACCCAGATCTCACTCGCCTGGATGCCGACGTCGGCCTGAGATTCACTCCGCGGCTCACGTCAGCACATCCCGCACTTCCGTCGACATGCGCTGACACGGGCCGCCGCGGTCCTGCCCCGGGCGCCGCAGCGCTCACGTCAGCACATCCCGCACTTCCGTCGACACGCGCTGACACGAAACAGACCGCCACGCATCTGACGTCAGCACATCCGACGCAACCAGCGACATGCGCTGACGCGAGCGGGGAGGTCAGCGGCGGCCGAGGAAGGTGCTCGGGTGGCGCTCGATGGTCGACGACCGGACGCGATCGCGGTCGAACATCGGCCCGCCGAACATGGCCGACTCGGCGTCGGCCGCCGGGGTGGGCCG
>JBCDAK010000207.1:0-8213 GCA_039185545.1 Actinomycetota bacterium | reverse complement strand
TCTCGCTCGACACGACGACCGGTGAGGTCGGTACCTACCGAGAAAACGAAGAGGGTCATGTCGACCTCGGCGAACCCGACGGGATCGATCAGCCGGAGGACCGTGGACCCATCGTGCGCCTGCCCGACCCGACCGACACCGACGATCCGCTGCGCGACCGGAGCCTCGATGCCGAGCGCGAGAAGAGCGAGACCGACGCCCAGCAGAAGAACGCGGACCCAGCGCTCGAGCTGGACGACAGCGGTCTGCTGCCGTCCGAGCACCACGGTGCCGCGCCAGGAACGCTGGCCGAGACGCCCAAGGTCGACGACGGATTCGGCACAGGAGTCGACCCACGCGCGTTCGGCGAGCTGAAGGAGACTCCGGACCGGGCGAGTGACGGTCTGGCGATGCGGGCACGCGACGAGGTCGACTACGCGGCGGGAGCGAAGACGTCTGAATACGTCGAACAACAACGACTCGCGGAGGATCTGCGCACCGGCGCGGGCACGCCTGACGAAATCGCCGCCACAGGGGTCACGCGTGCCGACCTCGCCGCCCTCGACGTCGGCGAATTGCCGCTGGAGGAGCTGACCAAGCAGCCCGAGCCCGTCGAGTCACGCGCCGAGGCTCGACACGTGCCCGAGGGTGACGCGACCGACGGTCGGACTCCAGCCGACGATCGCCGTCCGGACGACATCGACGTCGACGGGTGAGTGAACCGTCGAACGGCAGCAGTGTGACCGGTCGCTGCTTCCCATCGCGGAGGTGGCCCGATCAGCGCCGTCGCGGTTGCCTCAGCCGCTGACGTCGGCGGCCGTCAGCACATGGTCGTCACGCCCTTTCGCGATCGGTGGGCCAATCCCAGTTCCCCGGAAGCCGTCCCATGAAGTCGTTGAAGGGACTGCTCTCGTAGCCCCGGTCGAACGGTTCGATCTGCTCCTCGTGCAGCGCGACGAGCGTGTCGAAGACCCCGCTGACGTAGAGCTCCATCAACATGGCGCCCAGTACGCGGCGCTGATCCATGCTGAGCGACTGGAGCAGCAGGTTCTTCTCGTGATCCTCGGGAACGAAGTCGGGACGGGCGTTCCGGTTCCAGACGCCGGAGAACGCTCGTTCCTCGTAGAAGTCGGTCCGACACTTGTCGACGAGGTGGTCGATGAAGGATCGATAGAAGGCGTCGGTGTCGGTTGCGTCCATGCGAGTCCCCGATTCTCAGCCGCTGACGTCGGCGGCTGCGGTCACCTTCGTCGGGGTGAGGCGTAGGACGAGCTCGCCGGGGACGCCGTTGCGGGCGCCGTACTCCTCGGCGCGGTCGGCGCCCATGTAGCGGCCGCCGATCTCGGTGGCGATGCGGCGAACGGTGTCGAGGTCGTCGTCGAACGAGATCGTCCCGTCGATCTTCACGAACGAGTACGGCGGCTGCTGGTCGTCGACCACGAGGCTCGCCCGCCCCTCACGGCGCAGTGCCTTCGCCTTGCCCGAGGTCTCGTGGGTGTTGAAGATGAGGTCGTCGCCGTCGAGCACGAACCAGATCGGGGCGACGTGCGGCCGACCGTCCTTGCCGACCCAGGCCAACTTGCCCGTTCGCGTGCCGTCGAGGAGGAAGGCGGACGTCTCGTCGGGTGTCATCTCTCGCACCGCGAAGACAACCAGCGCGCGGGCGTCATGCATTCCCGTCGTCGTCGCAACGTCGCCGTCGCTGCGCGGGCGAGTGGTGATCAGGCGTCGGCCGGAACACCCTCGAAGTAGTCGGCGCGGCTCACGTGGGTCTCCGAGATGAAGACCACGCCGTGGTGGTGATCGAGGAGTCCGCGAATCCCGGCCACGACGCGCTGCACCCGATCGTGGGGGACCACACTGATCAGCATCGACAGGCTGTTGCGGTCGTTGAACAGCAGCCGACCGGCGTGCTCGCCGGAGTGTCCGAAACCCGACACGCCGTCGACCGCCGTGTAGCCGGTGGCGCCGGCCTCGAGCAACAGCTCGCGGACCGTCGGGATGTGCTCGCCGTCGATGACGACCTCGATCCGGGCCATCGGGGTGAATCCGTTCCAGGTGCTCATGAGATCTCCAGTGTCGGGTGAATGTCGATTCGGCGGGGGAGCGCGGACCAGGTTCCGTCCGCGATGCGCGTCGACCACGGTTCGTCCGCTGTCGCCCGTGCGGCGATGCGGATCCATCCCCCCCCGACCAGCTGGGTGAGGATGGCGTTTCGGTCGATGATCTCGTCGATCACGGTGAGGTCGGCCTCGATCACGGCGAGCAACCGCACCGGCTGGTGATGCGGTCGGCCGTCGACGTGAGTGCTCTGGAGTGGGAGCCCGACACGCAGGTCGCCGCCCGCCCCTGACAGGACGCCGATCGTGCCGATCGGATTGTGGAGGAGCTTGTCCCCCGCACCGAACGCCTCGGCGTCGACCGTGGAGAAGAAGTACTGCGACGAGATCCAGTGCCCGACGACGAGCGGCGCCGTCATGATCGCCTCGAGCACCGCTCCCTCGGGGTCCCGGTCGGGGCGGTAGCTGTGGAGGAACGCCCGCCCGGCGAGGTCGAGGTCCTCGGTCATCGCGCGGGGTCCGATGACGAACGCGGCGTTGGTGGCGAGACCCCATTCGGGTCGGACCTGTGCCCAGTCGTTGCCTCGCGTCCGAACCGTCTCGTCCGGGCCAGGGAGGTGACGGGCCCGGACCGCCGAGTTGGCGTTCGCCGCTTGCTCGAGTCGGTCGGACAGGGCCACGATGGCATCGGCGGACTCAGCGGGAGCTGCGTCGACGTCGAGCAGTGTGACCGTGTCGCTGACGGTCTCGTGGACGCCGGCGAGGAACCAGGTGTCGTCGGGGATCTCGATGCCCCGCTCGACCAGGCCGACGCGCACGTCGGGCTCATTGAGGAGTGCCGCGACCGTGCGTGCGTTCGACGCACCGCCGGCTCCGGCGCAGGCTCCGCACTCGAGCGCGGTCGCGTGAGGGTTGTTCGTCGTTGCGCTGGTGTGGCCGCAGAGCACCACGACCGGGGCGAAGCGTTCGACGAGCCCCATCGTGCGGAGCACCGACTCGGCGGCGAAGAGTCGTTGCTCGGTGAGCATGTCGTCACCGAGTTCGATCGTGGTCGTGCCGTCCTGGCGGGCGTCGGGCAGCGACTTCGACGGTGCGAAGGTGCGCACCGCCGCGGCGGGACCGGTGAACCACCCCACCGTCTCGGCGGCGGCGAACGCGGCTCCGGCGAGGTGTTTGGTGGCACCGTGGGCCGACGACAACGCACCGACCGTCCGAGCGCGCATCAGCCGATCGGCGACGGCGTCGACCGCGTCGAAGCGAGCGCGTTCGGTCGCGGTGACCGACGGCGACACGAGGACCGGGCAGCGCGCCTCGGGCTTCGACCAGCCGGACTCCTGGACGCTCATGGGCACGCCGAAGAAGCCGGCGAAGCCGAGCGTCTCGTCGCGGCCGAGCGCCTCGAGGTTGCGCCGGAAGCCTTCCGAGCGGACGTCGATGCACAACACGATCTGCGCGTCGGGCCGTTCGTCGGTCGTCGGCCGGCTGGGCCGGTCGAGGAGGGTGAGCATCCGCTCGTCGAAGTTGCTCTCGTGGGCGTGCAGCCACATCAGGGGCCGACTCGACGGCGCAACGAGATCGAGGATCTCACCGATGGTCGCACGATCGTCGTCGGACGACAGATCGAAATGGGCCGCAACGGCGTCGATCCGACCGGCGCGGAGTGCAGCTGCGGGGTCGTCGGAGACCGGCTGGACCGGTGCCGAGCGGTTCGCACTCATCGCCCCGACGGCGCCGATCCCCACGAGCACCGCTGCCGTGGTCATGGCGCGGACCGCTGCGATGTCGACCAGCCGGAGCGGCGGCAGCGTCTCGTCCGCGTGGGCCCAGTCACTGCGCCACTTGGCGATGCCCGCCCATCCCGACACTGCGGCGAGGTGTCCTCGGATCTCGTCGACGCGGTCGTCGGGCTCGACGCCCATGATCTCGAGCGAGGCAGCGAGGATCTCGACAGCGCTGTGGGAGTGCGGCTCGAGCGTGTCGAGCCACGCCACAGCGGGCTGTGTGAGGCGACGGGAGGCGAGCGCCTGCAGGTCACCGTGCGCCACGGTGACCAGTCGGGGAGTCCCTGCGGTCGCGGGCCAACCGACACCGGTGAGGTACGACGCGACCCAGTCGGCGACCATCTCGTCGATCCCGAGCTGATCGGCGACGCGGACCCCGGCGATCGCCTCGAGCCGTGTCCGTGGGATCTCGATCGACACGTTCTCGGGCCCGTACAGCAGATCGGCGAGGACGATCTCGTCGGCGCCGATCGTGCGTCCGCTCGCCTCGATCGCCGGTCGCTCGCACGCCGCACTCGCATGCTGCCGGATCGCCCGCTCGAGGTCGGCCTCGGTCGACCGGCCGAGGGCATGACCGGTCCGGAAGGCGTGCAGCGTCGGGACGGTCCGGCCGCGCAGCCACCGCTCGCCGTCGGCCACCGCCTGCTCGAACCCGTCGGGCTCGAGGCCGCCGAGCGGGTTGACGGCGACGAACGACGAGAGCGGCCACATCGGCGCGATCAGCGCTCCCGCCCGGGCGACGTCGGCGGTGAGCCGACCTCGATCGATCTCGGTCTCCTCGACGGTCATCGTGCGCCGATCCGGCGGCGAATCGGTCGTGGCCGCCGACTCGTCGGGATCGATCGACACGAGATCGAGCGGGGGACGGACCTGCGTGACCGTGGCGACCGGGCGACGCAGGAGGTCGGGCCGGACCGCATCGACGATCGCCACGGTGGACACCACGGCGACGGCGAGGAGCGCCCCGGCGACTCCGATCGCCGTGTCGCCGAGACCGGCGAATCCGGGATCGAGGAAGTTCTTCACGACCCGCAGACCGAGGAAGTAACCGACGCCGACGACGAGACCGCCGAGCGCGGCGAACGTGATCGACGCGATCGGCTTGCGTGATCCCGACGCGAGCCACCCGTGCGCCGCTGATGCCACGGCCAGCCAGGCGAACGAGGCGAGCACGATGCCCTCGGCCGCCTCGAGGTCGCGCGGTCCCACGAGCAGCCCCAGGACGACCGCTCCGCTCGCGATGGCGGCGCTGGCGACGAGGACCGCGACGGGCGACACAGGTCGGAGTCCGCCCGGCCGACGACGGGCCCGGAGCCCGCGGGCCGCGGTCTCGCCGACTCCGAGGAACTGTGCCGCCTTGTACATGCCGTGGCCGACGATGTGGAAGACGGCGGCGGAGAACGCTCCGATCGTGCACTGGACGACCATGAACGCCATCTGGCCGACGGTCGACCAGGCGAGGGCGCCCTTCGCATCGGGCCGGCGAGCGCTCGCGACCAGGGCGATCACGATGGTCGCGACCGCGAGGACGAACGCCAGGACCATCGCCGCATCGGCCTCGACGGCGATGGGCGCGAACTGGATGAGGAGGAGTCCGGCACCGCTGACGAATCCGGCATGGACGAGCGCCGAGACCGGGGTCGGGGCGAAGAGGGTGCCGACGAGCCAGCGGTGGAACGGGACGAGGGACGATCGAGCAGCACCCGCGATCACCAGGAGGACGCCGACGACGACGTGGGCGTCGATGCCGAGCAGGCTCTCGGCCCGGAGCTCGGTGAGCCCGACCGCGGGCGACGCGACGCCTTCGGCCCCGGCGACGACCCACGCGACGACCACGGCCGCGATCAGTGAGACGTCCCCGGCGATGACGGTGGAGCGAATCCGCTCATGGGCGCGTCGGGCCGTGAGCGTGTCGCTCCAGCCGCGGGTCAGGTCGACGAGTGCCCAGCCCGAGATCATCCAGCCGACCACGAGGAGGATCGGTCCGGTGGGTGTGGCCACCAGGGCCGCACCGCTGACGACCACGGCGACGGCGGCGAAGTACCGGGGTGAGCGGGGGGATTCGTCGAGGGAGCGACCGGAGAAGCTCGCCACCACCGCGCCCGTGGCCGTGATGGCGAGGAGGAGCATCGCCGCCACCCGGTCGGCGCCGACGGTGATGGCGTCGGGCAGGTCGATGAGTCCCGACGGGCGCCCGTCGTCAGCGACCCCGGTGATCACCAACAGGACCGCTGACGCGAGGGCGGCGACTCCGCAGGCCGCCACCGTGGTGCGGGCCGCCATCGAGGTGCGGGGGGAGCGCAGCGCGTACGGCACCGCCAGGAGCGGTCCGAGTGCGGCGAGAAGGGCGAGCACCGTGGTCACGCCGTCAACGTATGCCTCCTATCGATGGAAATCAAGTTCTATGAAAAATGTCTCCAGAGATCGGAAGGCAACGCTAGAGTGAGCCCATGGTGAACATCGAGGCTCGTCAGTGGACCTTTCTCACCAACCACGCGCACGTGTTGCTCGCGATCGCCCGCACACCCGACCTCCGTCTGCGCGACATCGCCGACCTGGTCGGCATCACCGAGCGGACAGCCATGCAGATCGTCGTCGATCTCGAAGACGGGGGGTACATCCGGCGCGAACGTCAGGGTCGCCGGAACCGCTACACCGTCGAGGCCGGTCTGCACCTGCGTCATCCGCTGGAAGACCATCACCAGGTGTCGGAACTGCTCACGGCGCTCGAACACCGTGAACCCGACGCGGTGAACTGACCCCGGACGCGACACGAGGCCCGCCCGCCGGAGCGGAACGGACCTCGTGACGGCAGAACTGCTGAGGGTCAGCTGGCGGCTGCGGACTCCTCATCGGCGTGGGCGTCGGCTGCCCCGTCGGCCTCGTCGTCGCGAGGCTCGGGCGCTTCACCCAGGCCCATCAGGTGGAAGATGCGAGCCTTCTCGTACTCGAAGTCGTCGGCGGTGACGTCACCAGCCGCGAACTTCTCGTTGAGCACCCGGAACTCCTCGAGGAGTTGATCCTCGTCGGGACCCTGGTCCTCTTCCTCCCGCTTGCGAGCGCTCCGGCCGTGCCGGATCGCCTGCTTTTCCGCCTTGCGCTCCTTCTTGCGGAGCTCGCGCTGACGCTTCTGATAACTCTGCGGACTCGATGCCATTCGAACCGCCTCCTCTCGTCGTGTACCGGCCGCGACGGGCCGTGGTCAGATCGCTTCGACGTCGACTGCCTCCGGGCCCTTGCGCCCCTCACCGACCTCGAGCTTGACCTTCGCGTCGTTCTGGAGGGTTCGTCGACCCGAGCCCACCACATTCGAATAGTGGACGAACAGGTCGTCTCCGCCGTCGTCGGGGGTGATGAATCCGTAGCCCTTCTCGTCAAGGAAGAACTTCACGGTACCGGTGGCCATCTTGGGGCTCCTTCGTGTTGCGGAGCCTGTCTGACTCACTGCGCTGTCGTCTCCCGAGTCTACGGCCGGACCCGTCCGAACCCTCGGCATCCCGCCGGGGGTCACGTTGAGTGGTGGCGGCGTCCGCTGAGTCGGTGAGGTGGTGCGGCGGGGCCTCGATCGGCGATGATCAACCGATGTCCGACACGTCATCCACCCCCACCGGTTCTGCGATCGAGTTCTGGATCGACCCCATTTGACCGTTCTGCTGGGCGACGGCCAGGTGGGTCGTCGACGAGGTCAGCACGCAGCGTGAGGTTCACATCACGTGGCGTCCGATCAGTCTGCTGTTCAAGAATCAGCCACCCGAGGGGTCCGACTACTACGGCCCGGTCCTGGCGACGCACCGCATGCTGCGTGTCATCGAGGCCGTGCGAGCCGCGGCCGACACACCGGAGGCCGGGAACCACGACGTCTTCAAGCTGTACTGGGAGCTCGGCTCGCGGATCCATCACGACGGCGACCGCGACTTCGACGTCGCCGACGCGCTGGCCGCGGTCGGTCTCGACACCGCCCACGCCGCCGCTGCTGACGACGAGTCGTGGGATGCCGTGATCCGCGAGGGCATGGACGCCGGGCTCGCGCTCACCGGTCAGGACGTCGGCACTCCGATCATCGCGACCGAGAACTCGTCCGGCCAGACGGTCGGCTACTTCGGGCCGGTCATCACGAAGATCCCGCCGACCGAGCAGAGCGTGGCCATGTGGGACGCACTGATGGCGATGATGGACGTCGACGGTTTCTTCGAACTCAAGAAGACCCGCACCGAAGGCCCGAACCCCGGCGACCGTCCAGCACCGATCGAGTGATCGCCAGTGTTGCGGGGAGCCCGGGGGGCGGCGGGACACGTAGCAGAGCCGGGGGGGGAGCGGCCGCGGCGCGCCGTACGCGATGCGAGACCCAAGCGGGAGTGGGGGGGGGGGGGTGCCACCCGCACGGCGCGGGGCG
>JBCDAK010000206.1:0-8285 GCA_039185545.1 Actinomycetota bacterium | reverse complement strand
TCACGCCCTCCCCGCCACGGTGATCGCACCGCTCGACACCGATGCCGAGGCGCCGGTCGACATCGAGACGTTCGGGAGCCGACTCGTCGACGGCTCGCTCGGCGCCCGGGTCGAACGGACCGTCTTGGCGTCGGGCGAACCCGACGGTTGCGCAGCGGCGTCCATCGGACTCGTCCCTGCGTCGTCGCCCGACGCCGTCCTGCACTCCACGTCGTGGCGGTGGACCGAGGGACGCGTCGTCCTCACCTACGTGTGCTGCCCCGATCCGCTGCCCGGCCTCGCTCATGCCGTGATCACGCCGGCACACGATCACCCGGCGGTGGTCGACCCGACGCAGCCCGGCGCATCGCGACCGTCGCCGAACCAGGTGCTCCACCACGGCATCGATCATCTCGCATGGTTGGCCGATCATCATCCGACGCTCGTCGAGTGCTCGCGAGCCGCCCATCCGCTGCTGTGGGATCGTCTGATGCGGGCCGGCCGACACCGCGCCGGCCAGTTCCCCCACCACTGAGCGGCCAGACCACCGAGCTGGGCGGGATCGGGTGGGCGACACCACTCGACGTTCGAAGCATCGACACCGTCGAGTTCGTACACGTGTCGACAGTACGCCTCCGCGCGACGGGACGGCCTGGTGTCGCGACGGCGTGGCGCACGCAACCTGCTTGCCGCCCGGTCCACGGGGCTCGCAGACTGTCGGTGTGTCCACGTCTCGACCGCCGGCCGAGGTGCACGGACGCCACGTCGCAGTCCGGCGGTACTCGGTGGGCGATGCCGCCCAACTCGATGCCGCCGTCTCGATGAGCGTCGACCACCTCCTGCCGTGGATGCCGTGGGCGCGGTTCGAGCCGCTCGAGCTGTCGGATCGCGAACGGCTCGTCGAGGTGTGGATCGACCAGTGGGACCGGGGCGAGGACTTCAACTTCGCGATCTTCCGCGATCGGCAACTCGTCGGGAGCTGCGGACTCCACCGCCGCGTGGGACCGAGCGGACTCGAGATCGGGTACTGGACCCGCGCCTCCGCCATTCGGCAGGGGATCGCGACCGACGCCGCCGCATGTCTCGTCCGCGCGGCGTTCTCGATGCCCGGCATCGACCACGTCGAGATCCACCACGACGCCGCCAACGTGGCGAGCGGCCGCGTGGCCGCACGACTCGGTTTCGCGATCGTCGACGAGCAGTCGGACGACGTCTCCACTGCGGCCGAGCCGGGGACCGAACGGGTGTGGCGCCTCGATCGTCGGGCCAGAGCCCGACAACAGAAGAGTGGAGACGACGCGGACGGTCGCTGACGGATCGCGATCGGGCACGACGCTGCCCGGGCCACCGGTGGCGATCAGGTGGCTGGATCGATCGTCTCGATGTTGAGCTGGCCGGCGAGGCCGGCGGTGCGGTGGACCGAGATCTCGGCGAACTCCGGCGAGCTGGACATCTGCAGCAGAGCGGTCCGACTCGGGTAGCGGGCGATCCCGACCGCGTCCCACAGCTCGCCGACCTGACCGATCGTGAGGAACGTGACCTCGCCCTCGAACTCCACCTCGCCGCCGAACTGCGTGATCAGCTCGGCGACGCCGGCCTCGTAGATCGCGTACGCCTCCTCGCCGGTCAGATCGGTCTCGCGGCCGTCCGCGTACTCGGCGACGTCCTTGAACTCGAGCAGGTTGACCATGTAGACCGGTCCGTCGGGACCGGGCTCCTGGAGCCCGGCCAACTGCTCGGGCGTCGACGGCGTGAGCTCGTTGACGACGACCATGCCGCCCTCGGGCCCCGCGTCCTCCGGAGCCGCCTGCTCCTGCGCCGAGCTGCCGGCACCGGACTCCGTCGAGAGCCCGCCCAGCCAGTCGACCATCCGGGTCGCGATCTCGACGCCTTGGTCGGACTGCAGGAAGTGGCCCGCCTCGGGAAGCCGGTCGTGCGGCTGACCCTGAGCGCCCGGAACGTTGGCCACCAGGTTCTGCTGCGCCTGGCAGGAACCCAGCGAGCCGGCGTCGTTGGCACCCCACAGGGTGAGGAACGGCCGGTCGAAGCTCTGCAATCCGGCCCACGCCTCGTCGTTGACGCCGTCGACCTCGAGGACGAGCGACGGGAACACGCGGGTGCCGGCCATGTACTCGCGGCGCGGGAACGGAGCGTCGTACGCGGCCTCCACGTCGTCGCTGAGGTCGAACCAGGTCAACGCCTCGACGGCACTGCCCGCGGTGTAGTCCGCGGCCGTCATCGAATACTCCATCCGCTCGGGGAAGAAGTCCGCGCCGTTCGGATCGAGCAGTTCGCAGCCGTCGTAGAACGGCACCTGCTGATCGGGAATGTCGGCGAACGGGGCCACGAGATCTCGGGTCTCGTCCGGGTTCTCGACCTCCGGGAACGGGATCGCCCCGTCGGGGACCACGGGCAGGTTTCCGTTGCCGACCGTGATCGTGGCGAAGAGATCGGTGTTCTCGCCGGCCACCCGGAGGCCGATCAGGCTCCCCCAGTCCTGGACGAACAGGTTGATGTCGGTCAGATCCAACGCACCGATGAACCGCTCCAGGCGGTCGCCGTGGCCGAGGTAGCTGTACGACTCGATCTCGGTCGGCTTGTCGGAGCGTCCCATGCCGAGATGGTCCATGGCGATCACTCGGTACCCCGCATCGACGAACACAGGGACCATGTCGCGGTACAGGTACGACCACGACGGCTGCCCGTGCAGGAGGAGCATGACGTCACCGTCGCCCGGACCTTCGTCGACGTAGCCCTGGCGGAGCCCGTCGATCTCGACGTACTGCGCGGAGTACGGCCAGTCGGGCAGGTCGTCGAAACACGCGTCGGGCGTGCGGACGAAGTCGACGCCGGCGTCGGTCGTGAGGACCGTTGGTTCGGCGTCACACGCGGCGGAGTCACCCGACGAGGCTGCACCGTCGGAGTCGGCGTCATCGTCGTCGGTCGCTGGCTCGTCGGGGTCCGCCGTGTCGTCCGATGCCGCGTCCTGGTCGACGCCCGCCGCTGCGTCGTCCTCGACAGCGGTGTCGGATGGAGCCGTCCCGGGTGACGACGTCGCTCCCGCCTCGTCGTCGGACGCGTCGGAACTGCAGCCGACGGCGACGAGCGCTCCGACGAGCGCAATGGCGATGCGCCGGATGACGGCAGGACGGTGGTGCCCGTGGAGGGGTCGTCGCATGGGGCGGGGCTCTCTCGTGAGTCGGTACGAATAGAAACTTCTTTCTAGTCGTAGTGTTCTAACACGGATCTGCGGCGCGGGCGGATCGGTCACCCGGGTCAGATCCGAAGGGGATCGGCGCCCGGCTCAGAGGTGAGCGAGTCGGGCGCGAGAGCGCTCCATCTCGAGGCCGGAACCTCCCGCGACATCAGAGAGAGCGGATGACGGGCATCGAACCCGCGCTCTCAGCTCGGGAAGCAGTCGATCGGTTCGATCGGCGGTGCCGCTGACCTGCGGAGACGCATGAGTTCCGGGCGGCGGCTCGATGGTCGTGCAGCAACCGTGCCACATCGGCGCGAACGCCGTCGCCCCGACGAGGTGCGCTCGGCGATGAGGACGTTGAGGATCTCGGGGGCTCTCCATCGGAGTTGACCCCGGGGGCCGTCCGCTGCTTCGGCGAGGATCCCGAGGTCGGCGAGTGTGCGGAGCGCGGCGAGGGCGGATGGTCGTGCGACGTCGAGACGTCGTTCGACGAGTCGCGCCGTCAGCACCGGTTGCTCGAAGGCGAGGTCGACGAGTTGGTTCGCAGCGCTGCGGGTCGTTTCTTGGACGGTCGTGCGGTAGCGCTCGCGGAGGTCGGTGAGCTGCTCGGCACGTCCGACCGCATCGACGGCCTGTGTTGCGACCGCGTCGAGGAACAGCGTGAGCCAGCTCTCGAGGTCTCCGTGCTCGCGGACGCCTTGCAGTGCTGCGTAGTACTCGTCTCGTCGTTCCTCGAAGTAGGGGGAGATGTACAGGATTGGTGCCGGGAGGCGGTCGCGAATCACGAGGAAGAAGACGACGAGGAGTCGGCCGAGCCGACCGTTGCCGTCGAGGAACGGATGGATGGTCTCGAACTGGTAGTGGAGGAGGGCCTCCTGGATGAGCGGCGGCAGGGCCGGCTCTTCGTGGACGAACGCTTTGAGATCGTCGAGGAGGTCGCCGAGTTCATCAGGTGGTGGAGGAACGAAGGTCGCGGTCTCGATCGTGGCGCCGGGCGCACCGATCCAGTTCTGCGACGTGCGGAACTCCCTGGCTGCCGGTCGCGGCCTCGAACCCCGTCGAGGATGATGCCGTGCATGTCGCAGATCAGGCGTGTGCTGAGCGGCAGCGTGGCAAGTCGTGGGAGCCCTGACTCGATGGCGCTGACGTAGTTGATGACTTCCTCGACATCGGGCCCGAGCGGTTGGTTGGTGGCCTCGGCGTCATAGACGTCGGTGAGGCTCGTTTGGGTTCCTTCGATGCGGGTCGACGCAACCGCTTCTCGTCGGAGGTACGGGCCGACGAGAAGTTGTGGGTTGGGGAGCAGTCGCCCAGCGCCGGCCAAGCGGCCCAGAGCAGCTTCCGCGTCGGCCATCTTGGTGACTGCGCTGTTCGGAAGATCGAGCGATCTCGGAACGGGGTTCGGGAAGAACGCGACGTATCCATGGCGCCCACGCGTTCGACGGCCGGCACCGAAGGCCGTGGTGTCGTAGCGCTCGGGGTCCACCTGGCGAGCCCACCACTGTCCCTTAAGAAAAGGCCCTAGATCTTTCGAGACGCTCTCCGACCTGCACGGCAACGTTCGGGTCGGCAGCGTGATACTCGCGTCAGTCCGGATCGGCCATCGGCGCCGGGGACTCGCAAGGAAGCGGCCGTGTTCTTTCGAGACGCCGTCCGTCCCGCAAGGAAGGTTGAGGGTTGGGTCGGTCGAACTCGGGCGAGATGTTGGAATCGAAGATCCTCGGCGACGTCGAAGTGTCGACTGCGTCGCAGCTCGGTGGGCGCAACGTGGTCGTCGCGCACCGCTCGCACACTTCCGAGCACGCCACCGATCGCGTACGTGCCGATTTCGAGCGCATGCGGCAATGCGCTTGGGTCGCACTGATGCGTGGGCTGAGGCTGGCGGATCGGTGATGATCAGGTGGCAGGCGGTGCTGTCGGTTGGCCGAGCGTTGCTCGTGTGACATCGAGGAAGCGCGCTGTTGCCGGGGAGGTCGCTGCTGGGTTCCACATCATGCTCATGCCGGCGGGTATCGGTGGATCGAGTGGGAGCGATGTGACGCCGTCCAGTCGGAGTCGCCCCGCGGCCGACGGCGCGAGTCCGACGCCGATGCCCGCTGCGACGAACGAGAGCAGGGTCTCCAGGTGGTCGACCTCGAGCGCGATGTCGGGAACGATCTGCTGCTCGGCGCCGAGCCGGTTCAGGAGCTGGTGAACGCATGGCTCGCGTGAGCGACTCATCACGATGAGCCGTTCATGGAGCACCTCGGCGATCGGAATCCGATCAGACTGGTGGAGGCCATGACTCGTCGCGACGTACGCGCTGAGATCGCCCTGGACCACCACTTCTGAATGGACGGGCTCGGGTCCACCCGGCAGGATCCCGAACCCCACATCGAGCATTTGGCCGCGGATTCGCTCAGCCTGATCAGCTGTACCGAGGTGTTCGAGGTCCACCTGAACGTCGGGGTGCAATCGCTGGTACGCGGCGACGACGTCGGCCAGCCCGGCGAGCGCCGAGGCCGCGGTGTACCCGATCGACAACCGACCACGGAAACCCGACTGTGCATCCACGGCCCGCGTGGTCGCCCTGCTCAGCCGGTCGAGCACGTCGTGCGCATCTGCCACGTACGCCCGCCCCGCGTCGGTCAACCTCACCTGCCGACCCGAACGATCGAACAACTCGACCCCGATCTCACTCTCGAGCGCCCGAATCGTCTGGCTGACCGCCGGCTGCGCCACATGGAGCCGTTGCGCAGCACGCCCGAAATGCAACTCCTCCGCCACCACGACGAAGGTCTCGAGATGCCGGAGGTTCACCATCGCCGACCTGTTCCTACGGAAGACTTGAGCATAAGAATGCGCTTATCGTACTTCGGTCGAATTGCTCTTGATCCGATGACTGACGCCCATCATGCTCGCAGGAGTGTCAGACGTGCTCGACCTCCCGAAGCGCTCCGGTCCACGGCCAACGACAACGCCGACCAACCCACACACGCAACTCGAACAGAACGCGCCGGAGCACCTTCAGCTCCGCGTCGCGGAGCACATGTTCAGCCTCGACTGTGTCGAGGAGACGACTTCACTCATCTCAGTCCCCGGAGCACGAGCAGCAATTCTCGGGCGCGGGTGCACCGCAGGGCCGGCCGAGGCCTTCATGGTCGCCCGCGAGTTCTGCCACATCCACCCGACCAGCGACGGCAGCCTCCACCTCAACCTGCCAATGGACATCGGTCGGCACGCCATCGAACAGGGGTGGGCAGAGCAACACCCGCTCGCAGCCCGAGGCATCGTTCCCTCGACTGTCGTGATGGTCTATGGGCCCAGAGACGAATCGGAACTCGACATCGTGCAACGGCTCGTCTCCGCCTCGCACCAGTTTGCGCACCCACAGAGCTGAACCGACGACCCGCGGAGGTTGCCCGCCCGTTATGGGCAACGCCGACGCCCGCGCAACCCGATCGAGAACCGGCCACGGTGCGCACGACGACCCGAGCGACAACGACGGGCGCAACTCTGTCGCCGAGGAGCAAGGAGCGCATCGTCGCACGCGAGTCGGTTCGGGGCGTCGCCGAACGACTTTCGCCGTGCAACATCCGTGCAACTACGGAATCCGAAATCGGTCCACGATGGCGAACGTGGCAGTCAGACCAAGCCCATGAGCAGGACACTTGCTGCCGTACCCTCGACGCCACGGCCGAGCATCAGCTTTGGCACTCGGTGTCAAGCTGACAACGGTCAAACCTGGGCGAGCGCCTCTTCCACGGACAACGGAGCGGATGACGGGAATCGAACCCGCGTTCTCAGCTTGGGAAGCTGATGTTCTACCATTGAACTACATCCGCGAAGAGCTGCGAGCCTAGCGGGTGGCGCTTTCCGGCAGCCCTCGTCGCGAGTGCGAGACTCGCGCCATGGCGACGTCGAACAAGCCGATCGACTGGTGCTCGGACGCGGCCTGGACCGGCACCCGCCGTCCGGTCACCGATGCCACCGGCCTCGACCCGGCCGCGTACGTCGACGAGTCGTTCGCAGACGTCGAACGGCGTCGCGTGTTCGAGCAGGCGTGGGTGTGTATCGGCACTGCCGACGAGGTCGCGGGTCCCGGACGGCTGCTCGTCCGGGCGGTCGGCGGTCGGTCGATCGTCGTCACCCGTACACCCGACGGCGACCTCCGCGGCTTCCTCAACTCGTGCCGCCATCGAGGAACGGAACTGGCCGAGGCCGACTGCGACATCGCCGGCACGATCCGCTGCCCGTACCACCGGTGGGGCTATGCGCTCGACGGTCGACTCGTGTCGACGCCGCTCTTCGACGAGGTGCCACGCGACGACTTCGACCGCTCCGACTTCGGTCTGGTTCCGGTCCGGATCGACACGTGGGGTCCGCTGCTCTTCGCGTGCCTGTCGCCGTCGACCCCACCGCTCGACGTGTGGATCGGCGACCTCCCGGAACGGATGGGCGGCTACCGGCTCGACCGGTGGGTCGCTCGCGACACCTGCGAGCTCGAGATCGCCGCCAACTGGAAGCTGATCAGCGAGAACTACCAGGAGTACTACCACCTGACCTGGATCCACCCGGAGCTCGCTCGAGTCTCCCGAGTGGCCGACCACTACCGGTACCAGGGGACGGGGATGTACTGCGGCCAGACCACGACTCCGGTGTCGGGCGACGAGCGCGACGACTGGTTGGCGCTGCCGCCGGCGGACGGTCTCGACGGGTCTGATCACGTGAGCGGACGCTTCGTGGCGATCTTCGCCAACGTGTTGCTGTCGGTCCTGCCGAATCACGTGTGGGTGATGCGGCTCGACCCGGTCGCTCCCGGCCTGACCCGCGAGACCTGCACGATGCTCCTGCCACCCGAGAACGCGGGCGCGCCGGAGGCGGCGATCGAGCCCACCCGCGACTTCTGGCTGTCGGTCAACGCCGAAGACGTCGACATCGTCGAACGAAGCCAGCGTGGTCTGTCCCGCGGACGCGTGCCGTCAGGACCGCTCGCACCGCGGTTCGAGGAGCCGCTCCACCGGTTCCACAACATGCTCGCCGACCACATGACGTCCGATCCCGACGGTGCCGGGTTGAGTGGACTTCGCGTTCCGCACGGCGACCGGCCCGGCGTCGACTCCGACCG
>JBCDAK010000205.1:0-8341 GCA_039185545.1 Actinomycetota bacterium | reverse complement strand
CTCGACGACGCACCGTCCATCGCCGGATACCTGGGCGCCGACGTCCAGCGACCCGGACCGGAGGACGATCGCTACGTGAGCATCGTGCGATTCGCATCGCCGGCCGACCTCGACGCCTTCCGCCGGAGCGCGGTCAACGAGTCGTTCCAGCGCGACGTGGCCGGCATCGCCGACGGCGCCGCGGTCTGGGACGAGCACACGGGGCTCGAGTTCTGGTTCGATCCACCGTCCGGAACCGTGGTCGCCCAGCCTGTGCGCTGGCGGATGGCGGTGGTGCTCGGCGTCGTCGTCTATGTGCTGGTGCTCGCGTTCGGCGCGATCGCAGCCGCCCTGATCGGGTCGTGGCCGGGGCCCCTCCGGCTGGCCGCCGTGATCGCCGTCGAGATCGCCCTGATGACGTACGTCCTCCTCCCGAGGATCACCCGGGCACTCGCCGGGTGGATCTACCCGTCGGTCGACCGGGTCTGATCGGACTTGATGAGACAGATCGGATCGTGTAGAAACGGAGACGAATCGTCTCGGATATTGCGGTCGCCGGCACCGCGAACGTGATGCAGGAGGGTCCACCGGATGTTCGATCTCATCGATGTGCGAGGGCGGGTGGCCGCCCGCCGATGGTGGTACGTCCTGCCGGGGTACCTCACCGTGTGGTCACTCGTGAACGGTTCGTGGACGTTTCTCGACGGGGAGGGGCTGTTCGACGCCTTCGGGATCGACATCACCGTCGCCACGACCGGCGACGAGTTCGTGCTCGCCAACTCCGGGGCTCGCTATCTCGGAGTCGCCGCCGCTCTGCTCGTCGGAGTGTTCCTGATCGACAGTGCGGCAGCGGCGCTCGCCGCGCTCAGCGCTCGCCTGGTGATGGATGTCGGCGACGTGATCGCCGGGATCTCGACCGATCAGTTCGACAACGTCGCCCTGGGCCTCGTGCAGAGCGCGGTGCTGTTCTTCGTGCCGACGATCGTGTCGATCGTGTGGCTCCTGCGAGCGCAGCGAGGTGCGACCGTCTGACCCTCGACTTGGCTCAGGGTCTGGCCGCGGGCGGGTCAGGCTCGGTCGACGCCGACAGCGTTCGGAAAAGGGATCACGTCGTCGGCCAGTCGGTCGACGAGTGGCCGGAGCGCCGCGTCGATCCGCTCGAGTCCGTCGTCGCCGAGGCGATCGGTGGCGGCGGCCGCCGCTCGATCCGTCGCCGTCTCGACGTCGTCGACGAGTGCCCGGCCGTCCGTCGTGAGGGTGCCGTCACCGGCGAGAAGTCCTCGAGACCGGAGCCGGTGCTCGCAGCCGGCGACGTCGTCCTCGCTCCAGCCCCGACCGGCGAGAAGGGTGTCGGCGTCGAATCCGTCGAGTGCGATGCGCAGTCGGTGGGCGTCGATCCCGTGGAGACCGTGGGCCACCCACGCCGACGAATGGCCGTCGCCTCGATGCTCCCGCAGCATCGTCGTGGCGTGGAAGAGACGACCCCAGGCATCGGACGGAGTGTCGATGGCGGTGTTCGCTGCGAACAGGACGCGGCCGTCGACCGGGAGGTCGCGGGCGATCCCGTCGAGCTGGTCGCCGGCCGCAGCGACGTCAGGCGACGGCGGGCCGAGCGCGTGTTCGAGCGCCGCTCGGGCGCCGCCGAGCCGGACCTCGAGTGCGCTGGCGGGGGAGATCAGATCCCACACCGCGGGCAGCGCGCGGGCGACCGTCGAGGGATGGAAGTTGAAGAACGCCGCCGTGACGGTCTCGGGGCCGACCGGCCCGAACGGCGCGGCTCGCATGGCGAAGTACCCCCGCCAGAATCCCCGAACGCCCGCGTCTTCATGCGCGGCGCGGGCCGCCGGGTGGAAGTACGTGACGGCGTGGATCGGCTCGATCAGGCGGAACAACCGCCGCGCCGGATGCTGGCCCGTCAGCTCAGCGCCTTCAGGTACATCGCCGTCTCCTCGGCGATGGCGGCTGGCACCTCGTAGCCGTCGCGGTTCGTGACCTCGCCCCAGTTGTCGCGGAGCTCTTCGGGGGTGAGCGACTCGGTGTTCGTGTAGCCCTGACACTCGGCGATGAACACCTCGGCGACCCGGCCGCCACCGACGGAGTAGACCCGTCCGGTCGAGTCGCACGACTCGTGAGCGAGGTAGGTCACGAGCGGCGAGACCCACTCGGGCTGCAGCTTCTCGCCGAGCGGGCCGAGAAGGTCTTCGGTCATGCGGGTGAACGCGAGCGGGGCGATCGCATTGGCCTTGATGTCGTACTTGGCGCCCTCGACCGCCAGCACGTTGGTGAAGCCGACGAGGCCCATCTTGGCCGCGCCGTAGTTGGCCTGGCCGAAGTTGCCGAAGATTCCGGCGGCCGACGACGTCGACACGATCCGGCCGTAGCCCTTCTCGCGCATGATCTTCCACGCAGGTGCCGTGACGTGGAACGCACCGCGGAGGTGGACGTCGATCACCGGGTCGACGAGGTCGGAGGTCATGTTGTGGAACGACTTGTCGCGCAGGATGCCGGCGTTGTTGATGACGATGTCGACGGTGCCGAACGAGTCGACGGCCGTCTGCACGATCGCCTCGCCGCCCTCGGGCGTGGCGACCGAGTCGGCGTTGGCGACCGCCTCGCCGCCGGCCGCTGTGATCTCGTCGACGACGAGCTGGGCGGCTCCCTTGTCGCTGCCCGAGCCGTCGACGGCTCCGCCGAGATCGTTCACGACGATGAGCGCGCCCCGCTTCGCCATCATGAGTGCGTGCTGTCGTCCCAGGCCGCCACCGGCCCCGGTGATGATCGCGACCTTGCCGTCGAATCCGAGATCTGCCATGGCGGCGACGCTACCGACGCTCTGACGAGACACCGAAATCACGACCCGGGCGAAACCGGACACTGTCCGCCTGCGCCCGTGCCAGAAGCGGACAGTGTCCGGATCTGGCACGGGCGGAAGCGGACAGTCGGGCTCATCTGCTTTGATGGCGCCGTGGGCGCCACCGGATTCACCCGACTCGCCGCTCTCTTCGTCGTGCCGGTCCTCGTCGGCGCGTGCGGCGGAGATGCGTCGACCACGGCGGTTGCGGTGATCGAGACCGAGCTGAGGGACCAGATCGGTCTCGGCGATCTGGAGGCCGAGTGCGATCAACCGGAGGAGGCGATCGTCGGCGAGGTCTTCGAGTGCACGGCCACCACGAACGCCGGCGACAGCATCGACTTCGTGGCCGAGTTCGAGGAGGACGATCAGATCTTCGTCTACCCGACCAACATCGTCGAGGCGGCCAGCATGCCGAACGTCGAGGCCGCCGCCGCTGCCGCACTGTCGGGTGAGGTCGGCGAGCCGATCGATGCGGGCGACGTGTCGTGCCCCGACGAGACGGTGGTCCTCGATGCCGCCGAGTCGTTCCCGTGCGAGATCGCTCGCGCGGCGACGGGCCAGCTCTTCGAGCTCACCGTGACGCTCACCGACTTCGTCCGCGACGAGGGCTTCCAGAACGTCCGGTTCCAGGTCGGCGACGAGATCACCGGCTGAGCCGGAAGCGCGTCGTCACGCGAGGGCGTCGAGGCGCAAGGGACTGTCGGCGGTGACCACGCGAACGTCGTCGTCGCCGAGGCGCACCGGCACGCCGAGCCCGTCGAGGTGCGTCAGCGTGCACGCGTCGCGGCTCAACTCGACGTGGATCGCCGATCCATGGCGGCGGATCGTGAACCGGATCGCGGTCCACCGCTCGGGGAGGCGCGGCGAGAACGAGACCGAGTCACCGTGCTCGACCATGCCGGCGAAACCGTGCACCACCCCCGCCCACACGCCGCCGCACGATGCGACGTGCACGCCGTCGGCGGTGTTTCCATGGGAGTCGCAGAGGTCGAGGTACAGCGCACGACGGAAGTAGTCGAAGGCGAGGTCGCTGTGTCCGACGTCGGCCGCCACGATCGACTGCACACACGCCGACAACGACGAGTCGCCGGTCGTGATGGGGTCGTAGAAGTCGAAGTTCCGCCGCTTCTGCTCGTCGTCGAACTGATCGCGTCGCAGGTACATGGCCAAGACGACGTCGGTCTGCTTGAGGACCTGGTGCCGGTAGATCACGAGCGGGTGGAAGTGCAGCAGCAGCGGGTACTTGTCGGTCGGTGTGCCCTCCCAGTCCCAGGGTTCGAGATCGAGGAACGCCGTGTCCTGCGGGTTGATCTCGCGCTCGACATCGAACGGGATGAACATCGCATCGGCGGCGGCGTCCCAGGCATCGAGTTCCTCGAGACGCAGACCGGTGCGACGGCACAGCGCCCCGAACGCCTCGGGGTTCCACTCGGCGAGGAATCGCACCGTGCGGGCGGCGTAGCGGAGGTTGAACCTCGCCATGATGTTCGTGTAGCAGTTGTCGTTGACGACGGTCGTGTACTCGTCGGGGCCGGTCACCCGGTGGATGTGGAACGACCGGCTGCCGTTCGTGGAGTAGAAGCCGAGATCGGCCCACATGCGTGCCGTCTCCACGAGCAGTTCGGCGCCTTCGTCGGCGAGGAAGTCGACGTCGCCCGACGCGTCGAGATACCGGGCGAGAGCGAACGCCACAGCGGCGTTGATGTGGTACTGCGCCGTGCCGGCGGCGTAGTAGGCCGACGCCTCCTCCCCGTTGATCGTGCGCCAGGGGAACAGTGCACCTCGTTCGGCCATCTGTGAGGCTCGGGCGCGCGCGGCGTCCAGCAGCTTCCATCGGAATCGGATGAGCTTCCGGGCCGCCATCTGGTTCGTGTAGGCCAGGAACGGCAGGACGTAGATCTCGGTGTCCCAGAAGTAGTGGCCGTCGTATCCACCGCCGCTCACACCCTTGGCGGCGATGCCCTGCTCCTGGGTGGCGAGCGTCGCCTGGGCGAGCTGGAACAGGTTCCACCGGATCGCCTGCTGGGCCGACGCGTCTCCGTCGATCTCGATGTCGCTCGACTCCCAGAACCGGTCGAGGGCCCGGTGACTCGACGCCGCGATGTGCTCGATCCCCTCGGCCCGCGCCCGATCGAGGGTGCGGGTCACCCGATCGGCCAACTCGGGACACGGAACACCCGTCGACGTGTGATACGCCGCGTACTTGGTGATCCGCAGTGGTTCGCCGGGTTCGAGCTTGGCGTGGATCACCGCCTTCGCCTGGTCGCCGTCGAGGCTGTTGTCGAACCCGACCTCGGCCTCGCACTCGACCTCATGGTGGATGCCCACCGCCATCGTCATCCGGCTGTTCGTGCACGTGTAGCCGAGGATCAGATGATCGTGTTCCTCTCGCCGCAGGCTCGGTTGGAGGACCCGGCCCTGGAATCGGCTGCTCTTGCGTGGATCGAAATCACCGTCGTCGGCCTTGCGCGGGTCGCGCCCCTCGCCGAGCGCCGCGTCGCGCACGTGGTACTCGTCGCCGCCGTCCTGACGGTTGAGGATCTGGGACGACACGGTCACCGGGGCGCTGTCGTCGAGCATCGTGACCTCGAGCGTCATGGCGGCCAGGTGTCGGTCGCTCATCGAGATCAGGCGGGTCGAGCGGACGCGGGCCCGCTTCCCGCCCGGCGTCCGCCAGACGAGGTGTCGCGACACGATGCCCGAGCGCATGTCGAGCACCCGCTCGTACTCGTCGACGTCAGCGTTGGCGAGGATGAGCGGCTCGTCGTCGACGTACAGCTTGAGGAGCTTCGTGTCGGGCACGTTGACGATCGTCTGGCCGACCTCGGCGAAGCCGAACGCGTTCTCGGCATGGCTGATCCGCCACGTCTCGTGGAACCCGTTGACGTACGTGCCGTGTCCGTGGGCTTCGCGTCCCTCCTCCGGGTTCGCCCGCATTCCGAGATAGCCGTTGCCGAGGGCGAAGAGGGTCTCGGTGCGTGCGAGGTCGCGGGAGTCGTAGCTCGCCTCGATCAACCGCCAGGGGTCGACCGGGAAGCGATGCAGCTCGAGTCCGTCGGGAGGGGGGAGGTGGTTGCTCGCCACGGTCGGACAGTCCACCACGTTTCACTCGTGGCGCGGCAAGCCCGCCCTGTTCCAGCCCCGCTGGTTGGTCAGGGGAGGAGTTCGGCGAGGTCGTCGACGACGAACGTGGCGCCGTGGTCGAGGAGGACGTGGTGGCCGGCGCCCCGATCGACGCCGATCACGACGGCGAAACCGCCCGCTGCACCCGCCGCGACACCCGACGTGGCATCTTCGACGACGATCGTGCGGTCGGGAGCGACGCCGAGCCGTCGGGCGCCGAGCAGGTAGCCGTCGGGAGCCGGCTTCCCCGCGAGTCCTTCGTCGGCCGCGACGACGCCGTCGACGACCACGTCGAATCGGTCGTCGAGTCCGGCGGCCCGGAGCACCGAGAGGGCGTTCTTCGACGACGACACGATCGCGGCGTCGACACCTTCCTCGGCCAAGAGGTCGAGCGTCGCCTGCGAGCCGGGATACGCGGCCATGCCGTCGCGTCCGAGTACGTCGTTGAACAGCAGGTTCTTCCGGTTGCCCATGGCGGCGACGGTGTCGTCGCCCGGTGGATCGTCGGGAGATCCGTCGGGCAGCTCGATGCCCCGGCTCGCGAGGAAGGTGCGGACCCCGTCGTAGCGGGGTCGACCGTCGATGTGCTCGAGATAGTCCCGCTCGGTGTAGTCGAACGCGGCGAACAGTTCGCCCCACGCCCGCTCGTGGATCTCAGCGGTGGGTGTGATGACGCCGTCGAGGTCGAAGAGCACGGCGTCGTAGTCGGTCCAGCGGAACTCGGAGGGGGTCATGTCACGTCGTGGGATGGGAGCTCAGCCGACGCCCGCGCGTTCGGCGGCGGTGGCCTTGAGGCCCTTGTAGTCGAGCTTGCCGTTGGGGGCGCGTCCGATGGTCTCGATCTCGAAGATCTGTTTGGGCGCCTTGTATCCGGCGAGCGTCTGCTTGACGTGGCTCACGAGTGCGTCGGCGTCGAGCGCACGACCGTCGTGAAGCTCGACGAGGGCGTTGATCGCCTCACCCCACTTCTCGTCGGGCAGGCCGACCACGGCGGCGTCGGCGACGTCGGGGTGCAGCTTCAGGCACTCCTCGACTTCCTCCGGATACACCTTCTCCCCACCCGTGTTGATGCACTGGCTGCCGCGGCCCTTGAGGGAGATCGTGCCATCGGCCTCGACCGTGGCGTAGTCGCCGGGGATCGAGTACCGCTGGCCGTCGATGGTCAGGAACGTCGAGGCCGACTTCTTCTCGTCCTTGTAGTACCCGATCGGGGTGCGCCCGCGAAGCGCGACTCGGCCCAACTCACCCGAGCCGGGCACCACGTCGCGCCCGTCGTCGGTGACCACGCGCGTGTTCTCGCCGAGTTCGAACTTGGCGGTCTCGTCGGCGGATCCGGCGGTGGTGGTGTTGGTCGCCATGCCGATCGCCTCGGACGAACCGAGCGCGTCGACCAGGATCAAACGAGGGTTGTGGCGGAGCAGCCCGTCCTTGACCTGCTTCGACCACATGACGCCGGACGACACCACGACTCGCAGCGACGAGATGTCCCAGCGGTCGGGCTCGGCATCGAGCGCCCGCAGGATGGGCTTGGCGAACGCGTCGCCCACGATCGAGGTCGAGTTGATGCCGTACCGCTCGACCGAGTCGAGGAACTCCTCGGGCGTGAAGGATCGGCCCTCCATCGACGTGATCGATCCGCCCACGATGGTGTTGCTGATCGCGTTGAAGAGCCCGGTGCCGTGCATGAGCGGTGCGGCGGGCATGTTCCGCGGGCCCGGTCCCGTGAGGCGACCCTGGGCGGCCTCGAGATCCTGTGCGGCGGGGAGTCGTTTCTTGTTGTTGGCGTCGAGGATGGCGAACAGGTCGTCTTGGCGCCACATGACGCCCTTCGGCATGCCGGTCGTACCGCCCGTGTACAGCAGGAGCAGATGGTCGGGTGAGCGACCCCATGGACCGACCGCCCGGTCGGCCGGGCTCGTCGCGATGCGCTCGTACGGCTCGGCCCAGTCGGGACACGGGTCGGCGCCGTCGTCGACCCACAGCCACGTCGTGATGCGGGGGAGCCGCTCGCGGACCGCCGCGCACTGCTCGGCGAACGAGCCGTGGAACACGACCGACGTGACGTCGGCGTTGTCCCAGAGGTACTCGATCTCGTCGGGTGTGTAGCGGTAGTTCGTGTTGACGACCGCCATCCCGGCCTTGAACGCGGCGAAGATCGACTCGAGGTACTCGGGTGAGTTGGCGAGGTACTGGGCGACCTTGTCCTGCTCGGCCGCGGCGGGCGCTGCGAGGAGGTGGTGCGCGATCGCATCGGCCCGGCGGTCGAACTCGCCCCACGTGATCGTCCGGTCGCCTTGCTGCTGAGCGAGTGCGTCGGGGATCTGTTCGGCGATGGCCTCCCAGACGTCGGCGAGATTCCATCCGGACCCGGCGGTGGTCGTGTTG
>JBCDAK010000204.1:0-8394 GCA_039185545.1 Actinomycetota bacterium | reverse complement strand
ATCGCATCGGCCCGGCGGTCGAACTCGCCCCACGTGATCGTCCGGTCGCCTTGCTGCTGAGCGAGTGCGTCGGGGATCTGTTCGGCGATGGCCTCCCAGACGTCGGCGAGATTCCATCCGGACCCGGCGGTGGTCGTGTTGGTCACCGCCTGCACGGTAGCGACGCCGTCGACCACCTTCCCGACCCGGGACGATCGGCGTGGCGGACCCCGACGACGGACCGGCCGCGGATGGTCGGACATCGGCGCAGGGCGCTGTGGGGCGATCCTCTACCATCGTCCGGATGGTGACGTCCGTGGTCGATGCCGCCGCCGAGGTGGCCGAGTTCGTGGAAGCGAACGCCGACGAGGCCGATCGGCTTCGCCGCCTTCCGGGGAGCACGGTCGAGGCGCTCGCAGCGCGCGATCTGATGCGGATGTGCGTCCCGCAGGTGTACGGCGGCCCCGAGGCACCGGCGCCCGACCTGCTGCGAGCGATCATGGCGCTCGCCGCAGCCGACGGCGCGGCGGGGTGGTGTTCGATGATCGCGTCGACGACGTCGTCGATGTCGGCCTTCCTGCCCGCCGAGGGCGCCCGCGAGATCTACGGCGACCCGTCGGTCGTCACCGGTGGTGTGTTCGCCCCCAACGGAACCGGCACGGTCGCCACGGTCGACGGGGTCGTCGGCGTGCAGGTGTCGGGCCGGTGGGCGTGGGGGAGCGGAACCCAACACTGCGAGTGGATCCTCGGTGGCGCGGCGTGCGACGACCAGTCGTTCCGACTGTGTTGGTTCCCGTCCGCCGCCGTCGTCTTCCACGACACCTGGCACACCGGCGGGATGCGCGGCTCGGGATCCCTCGACTTCTCGGTCGACGAGGCGTTCGCACCCGACCACCGGACGATGCGGCCGGGTGTCTCGGAGCCGGTCGTCGACTGCGCTCTGGCCCACTTCCCGAACTTCGCGCTGCTGGCGGCGTCGGTGGCGGCGGTCGGTCTCGGCGTTGCCCGGCACGCGCTCGACGAGCTGATCGAGCTCGCCGCAGCGAAGACCCCTCAGTTCTCGCGGTCGGCGCTCGCCGACAACTCCTTCACTCGGATCGAGGTCGCACGTGCCGAGGGCTCGTTGCGGTCGGCACGGGCGTTCCTGCTCGACGAGGTGAGCCGCGCCTGGGAGGCGGTCGAGGCGGGGTCGTCGGTCTCACTCGAGCGGCGCACGGCGATCCGGCTCGCGGCGGTGCACGCGGCCACGGCGGCGGCAGACGTGGCCGACACGGCCTACACGCTCGCCGGCGGTTCTGCGGTCTACGACACGAGCGTGCTCGGTCGGTGTCTGCGCGACGCTCATGTCGTCACACAGCACATCCAGACCGCCCCGAAGCTCCTCGAGAAGATCGGTGCACTGATCTTCGGTCGCGACGCCGACACCTCGATGTTCTGAGCGACGCAGCGTGTCGACGCACGGTGTGCTCGGCACCGAGCGTCGGGTCTCGTCCTCAGGCCAGGAACGTGTGGTCGTGGCGGGCGCCGAGCACGCGTTCGGCGTCGGCGCCCAGCCAGTCGAGGCACGCGGTGAACATCTCCCGTGGGTCGAACGTGGGTCGGAGGTCGCCGTCGACGATGTCGTCGGTGTCGATCGTGCCGTGGAGTCCACCGGTGACCGGGTCGCCGACGAGGAATGAGCATCCGCCGGCACCATGGTCGGTTCCGGCGCTGCCGTTCTCGAACGCACGGCGGCCGAATTCGCTGGTCGTCATCAGGAGCACCCGATCGGCGTCGCCCGATCGGCGCAGCGTCGACCAGAACTCGGCGATCCCCGTCGCGAGGTCGTCGAGGAGTGCGGCGTGGAGGTCGAGCTGACCGGCGTGGGTGTCGAAACCGGATCCTGACACGCTGACGACCGTCGTGCCGACGTCCGATCGGATCAGCTCGGCCGCGACGGCGAGGCCGTTGGCGAACGGACCCGACGGTGGTGCGAACTCGCCGTCGGCGTCCGCTGACTCGGCATCGCGCACGGCATCGGCGATCTCGTCGAACTCCTCGACCGCACCGACCGACGCGAGGAACGCGGAGCGAGCGGCGTCGCGCAGCGGGTCTCCCGTGGTGCCGTCGGCGAGCGCCCGGATGTCGGCGTTGCTCACGCCGGACGGGTACGCGAACGCATCGACGTCCTGGATCACCGTCGGCTGACGGGACCGGCCCGCCATCACGAGGCCCGCGTCGCCGAGTGCGAGTGCCCCGAGCGACGGGAGGTCGGCGTCGAGTGTGTCGAGCCAGCGACCCAGCCAGCCGATCGTCTCGTCCATGAGGTCGGCGCGGTCCCACCGGTCGATCGAGGTGAAGTGTGATCGGTCGGGGTCCGCGAATCCGACCCCGGCGACGACGGCGAGCTCGTCCGAGTCGAGCAGCGGAACCAGGGGCGCCAGCGAGGGGTGAAAGGCGTGACCGGGCAGCGCGGCGTGTTCGAGGAGGACGTCGTCGGGGAGGGCGATGCCGGGTCGGAGATCGCGGTACGACCCGAGGTCGGGGACGAGCGTGTTCGCGGCGTCGTTGCCTCCGTCGAGTCGGACCACGACGAGCACACGTCCGTCCGTGGCCTCGTCGGGCACGGTGACCGACGTGACCGTGCCGGGCGCCGTCGTGGGGACCGGCCCACCGCTCCCGCTCGCCGTGGTCGTGGGTGCATCGGTGGACGGTCTGGTGGTCGTCGACCCGACGGGTGACACGATCCCGCCGTCGCTGCTGCAGCCGACGGCGACGAGCCCACCCGCGAGCGCGAGGAAGCGCCGACGCGACAGATGGCGGGCAGGCAGGTGGAGTCGCGAGGTGGTGGAGGTGGCGGCGGCCGACGTGGGATCGGCGTGTCGAGTGCGATCGCTCATGAGACGAGGTACTCCGGTGAGACGAGGGCCAGGGTCAGTCCGGCGGTCGGTGACGACGCACTCCGGATGGCGGCGGAGGTCGTCGCGCCGAATCCGTCGGGGACCCCGAGGAGGGTCGCGATCGCATCGAGGTCACCGTCATCGGCGGCGACCTGGAGCGCTCCGTCGGGATCGGAGGCGCCGACGAGCAGGTCGGCGACGTTGGTGCGGGCGATCAGCGCGTCGGTGGTCAGCCATCCGGCTCCCGTCGGCCACCCCGCCACGTTGGGCGGGAAGAGCGGAACCTGGCCGAGCGCTCGGATCCAGCTGCGCGTGGCGGCGAGCGCCCGGCGACCGTCGAGATCGAGGGCGCGTGCGATGCCTGCGTACCAGGGCACGGGCGGCGTCACGAGTGGGAGGTTCCGGCCGTCGAGTGCGTGCCGGAGCCCGGCGTCGATCACGGCGTCGAGTCGCCGATCGGCGGAGTCGTACACCTCGACGAGATCGTCGACGACCTCGGCCAGCTGAGGGTCGGTCGCGTCGCCGACGTACTCCGAGGCGATCCGGCGGGCGACGAAGCGGGGGTGCTCGGGATGAGCGGTGACGGCATCGATCACGGAGTCGACGTCGCCGACACCACTCAATCCGAGCAGCGTCTGCGGCGCGGCGTCGTGGCGGCGGGGGACGAAGGCGACCTCGGCGGTGTCGCGTCGGACCACCCAGCCGGTGAGCGCTCGCGAGGCGGCGAGGACGTCGTCCTCGGTGTAGGGCTGTTGAGAGCCGTCGGGTGCCTCGCCGACGCCGAGTGCGAACAGTTCGAGGAGCTCGCGGGCGTAGTTCTCGTTCGGCTCGGTCCCGGTCGACGTGGTGCCGTCGAGGTAGACGAGCATCGACGCATCGGTCGTGACCCGCCGCAGCAGCTCGGGGTACGACCCGCCACCCGCACTCATGAACAGTCGGATCTGGTCGACCATCGGACCGGGCGGCACCTTGTCGACCCCGTTGACGATCCAGCCGTGCAGCGTCAGCGTCCGCCGATCGAGGTACGGCGTCGTCGAGTCGAGGATCCGGAGGACCCATGCCCGCACGGCCTCGGCCCGGCCACCGTCCTGGGGGTCGAGTGCGAGTCCGTCCCACGGGTCGTGCGCGTCGGTCGTCGGCTCGGCCATCAGCGCGTCGATCGCGTCGGAGGGGTCGACGGGCTCCGCCGGCAGCTCGGACGGGCGGAGTCCGAGGCCGGCGCGCCGGGCCAGCCAGGCCACGCGTGTGGGATCGATCGGTTCCGCCATGCGACGATGGTCCTCGTGGTGGTTGAGAGTCGGGTGAGAACGGCGTGAGAGCTGGCTGTGAGAACCCTGTGAGAGCTGCAGCGAACCGGCCGAGGCGGTCCCGATGAGCGTCGGCCCGTACGACACGATCCGTGTCGAGGGACCGTCCGGCGCGGACGACGAGACGCCCGGTGTCCTCACGGTCACCGTCGATCACCCGTCGTCGTCCATGAACGCCGTCGACGAGACGCTGCACGCCGACCTCGCCCGGTTGTTCGCCGATCTCCGGCGGGTCGAGGGCGTGCGCTCGATCGTGCTCACCGGTTCGGGTCGCGCCTTCTCGGCGGGCGGCGACATGTCGTGGTTCCCAAAGCTGCGGACTCCGGAACGTCTCCACGCGCTCCGACGCGAGGCGAAGCAGATCGTGTGGGACCTCCTCGACGTCGAGCCGCCCATCGTGTGCGGACTCAACGGACCGGCCGTCGGTCTCGGCGCATCGATCGCGCTGCTGTGCGACGTGATCGTCATGGCCGACTCGGCCACGATCATCGACCCGCACGTCGACGTCGGGCTCGTCGCGGGCGACGGCGGCGCCGCGATCTGGCCGCTGCTGCTCGGGCCGCTCGCCGCCAAGCGACACCTCCTGCTGGGTGAGGCGCTCGACGCGGACACGGCTCTCCGGTGGGGTGTCGCATCCGACGTGTGCCCGGCCGGCGACGTCGGGGCTCGGGCTCACGCATGGGCGTCACGGTTGGCGAAGCGACCGCCGCTCGCCGTGCAGGGCACCAAGATCGCCGTCAACGCACAGCTGAAGCAGGCGCTCATCACGAGCTTCGATCTGTCGACTGCACTCGAGATCGGCTGCTTCGTGTCCGAGGATCACGCCGAGGCGCTCGACGCGTTCGTCGAGAAGCGCCGTCCGACGTTCCACGGCCGCTGACGCGATGCCACGATGAGGCGATGACCCTCCTCGAGTCGAACGCGCCGGTCGACCATGCCCGCTGGGAGGACGACCGCCTCGTTGTCGATCTCCTCGATCCCGAGCTGTACCGCCGCAATCCGCACGACGTGTGGGAGTGGATGCGAGCGAACGAGCCCGTGTACCACGACCGTCGGAACGGCCTGTGGGGGGTCACCCGCCATGCCGATCTGCTCGACGTCGAGCGGCGTTCGACCGTGTTCGTGTCAGGGCAGGGGTACCGGGCGATCTGGTCGTCCAACGAGTCGAACATGATCGCCCAGGACGACCCGCGTCACCGCCAGCAGCGCATGCTGGTGCAGGGCAACTTCACGAAGCGGTCGGTCGAGTCGCGTCACGCCGAGGTCGCCCAGCTCGTCGGCGAACTCATCGACGAGGTGCTCGACGGGCTCGGGCCGGGCGACGACGTCGAGTTCGAGGTGATCGACGCCTTGGCCGGTCAGCTCCCGGCCCGCACCACCGCACGACTGCTCGGGTACCCGGAGGACCGGTGGCACGACCTCAAGCGTTGGTCAGAGGGGCTGATGCGTACCGACATGCGCGATCGGAGTGGAGCGGCGTTCCGCGACTTCGTCACGGCCAACATGGAGTTCGTCGCAGCGCTGGGCGAGATCGCGAAGGACAAGCTCGCCGAACCCGCCGACGACCTCATCTCGACGTGGCTCCACGCACGGATCGACGGCGACCCGCTCCCGCCCGAGTCGATCGCTCACGAGGTCGGCTTGTTCATCTCCGGCGGCGCCGAGACGACCCGGACCGCGATCGCGCACGGATTGCACGCCTTCACGCAACGTCCGGAGCAGTGGGAGGCGATCGCCGCGGACCCCGAGCTCGTGCCGGGCGCCGTCGAGGAGGTGCTCCGCTGGGTGACACCGCTCAACAACATGTTCCGGCGGGCCGTCGCCGACGACATGATCGGTGACCAGCCGGTCGAGCGAGGCGACCGGGTGATCATGCTCTATCCGTCGGCCAACCGGGACGAGGACGTGTTCGACGACCCGTTCTCGTTCGACATCCGTCGATCGCCCAACCAGCACGTGGCGTTCGGGTTCGGGACACATCTCTGCATCGGCACGCACGTCGCCCGGTCGTCACTGGCATCGATGTTCGGCCAGCTCGCGTCCCGCGTCACCGACCTGCGAGCCCTCAGCGAGCCCGACGTCGAGTCGAACCTGTTCGCACGGGCGGTCGTGTCGTTCCAGCTCGGGGCCACCGTCCGCTGACCGTCATGCTGGCGCCATGACGCGCCCGTTCCGCTTCGCCGTCCAGTCGTACAACGCCGAGTCACCCGCCGAGTGGCGAGACGGAGCGCGGCAGGCCGAGGCCCTGGGGTACTCGGCATTGCACCTCGCCGACCACTACCTCGGCCCAGGTCCGGCGCTCGAGTCGACGAACCATCCGCTGCAGAACCACGCCGCGGTGCCGCTGATGACCGTGGCGGCCGAGGCGACCGACACGATCAAGATCGGGTGCCGGGTGTTCTGCATCGACTACCGGCCGCTCGCCGTCCTCGTGAAGGAGGCGGCCACCATGCACTGGCTCAGCGGGGGCCGGGTCGAGTTCGGGCTCGGTGCCGGGTGGCTCGCCGGCGAGTACGAGGCGTTCGGGATCCCGATGGACCCGGCCGGGGTGCGGGTGTCGCGCCTCGACGAGTCAGTACGCGCGGCGAAGCAGATCCTGTCGGGCGAACCGGTCGAGTTCGACGGCGAGCACGTGCGGCTGTCGGGGTTCACCGGCGCGCCGGTGCTCGACGCGCCGATGCCGATCATGATCGGGGGTGGGGCTCGACGCGTGCTGGGCATCGCCGGGCGTGAGGCCGACATCGTGAGCCTCAACTTCGACAACTCGTCGGGCAAGATCGGTGCCGAGGGTGTCGCCTCGTCGACCGCGGAGAAGATCGACGCCAAGGTCGCCTGGGTGAAGGCGGGTGCTGACACGGTCGGACGCGAGATGCCCGAAATCGAGATCGGTGGCTACTTCACGGTGGTGACACCCGACGAGGCGACGGCGGCGACGACCGCTGCCGGCTTCGGGCAGATGTTCGGGCTGGAGCCCGAGGCGATCCTCGACCACCCGAACTGCCTCATCGGCACGCTCGACGCGATCGTCGACCGGTTGGTCGAACGCCGGGAGCGGTACGGCATCAGCTACGTCACCGTGGGCTCGACCGCCATGGAGGCGTTCTCCCCGGTCGTCGACCGCCTCGCCGGCACCTGAGTCGAGCCGTCCGTCCGTCTCGCGTCAGCTCTTGAGGGCGGTTCGGCCGGATGCGCTGACGTGGGCGCCGTCCGTGTCGCCGGGGTTCGTGTCAGCGCATCGTGCGGGTGTGGCGGTTTGTGCTGACGTGAGGGGCGCCGGGTCGTTCGTGTCAGCTCGTGAGGGCGACTCGGCCGGATGCGCTGACGTGAGGTCGCATCGCTGTGGCTTGGGTTCGTGTCAGCGCATCGTGCGGGTGTGGCGGGATGTGCTGACGTGAGGGGCGCAGCGGTCGTTCGCGTCAGCTCGTGAGGGCGGTTCTGCCGGATGCGCTGACGTGAGGTCGCATCGCTGTGGCTTGGGTTCGTGTCAGCGCATCGTGCGGGTTCGGCCGGATGCGCTGACGGGAGTGATGCCGTCCGCCGCGCGCTCGTCACTCGTCGGTGGACGGGTCGGTCGGGGTGGGGGTCGTCGGCGGCGTCGTGGTGGACGTCGAGTCGACGAGTTCGGCGTCGTCCGCCGGAGGAGGCTCGGTCGTCGTGGTGGGCGGCACCGTCGTCGTCGTGGTCGTCGTGGTGGTCGTCGTCGTGGTGGTGGTCGTGGTGGTCGTGTCGACGACCACCGCCGGCTGATCGGCGAGCAGGCTGACGTAGTCGTCGAACGTCACGGGGTCGCTCGTGAGCGCGCCGCTGTCTCCCCGTCGCACCGGGAGTGGTTCACCGTCCCGGGTGAACAAGACTTGTCCCACGCCGCGGAGGTTGGCGAGATAGGTCAGGACGATCTGTGCGATCGCCTCGTCTTCGCGGAAGGTCGGAATCCGGCCGAAGATCGACGAATCGAGGTCGATCGTGATGACGCCCTCGGCCTGCGTGGCTCCCACGATGAGGTTGCGCTCGATCTCGGAGGTGAGACGAGGCGTCGTATCGATCGGCGGCCCGTCCATCAGCACCGTTCGGAGCTTGCTCTCGGTCAGGGGTGCGGTGACGTTCTGTGGGAACGGCGTCAGACGGCCGCGCAGCAGGAAGTAGATGTTGACCGGCTCCTCGGCGATCGGGATCGCGGTGGTGGTCGGCTGAGGTGACGGTTCTGTGACCGGTGGTTCGATCGTCGTGGT
>JBCDAK010000203.1:0-8460 GCA_039185545.1 Actinomycetota bacterium | reverse complement strand
GGGGGGGGGCGTCGTGTTCGGGGACCTGGTCGGGGCTCCCCCCCTCCCCCCCGTCCCCCTGGTGGCCGGGGCGGCCCCCCCCCCCGGGGGGGGGGGCCCCCCACGGCTCGGGCGCCTGCTGGACCCCCTCGGGAAGCGTCGAGAAGCCGAAGTTGGTCGCCGGATCGTCGGTCCACGGCAGCGGGATCCGACAGCCGTCGCGGCCGATCCGCTGACCACCGGTCTGGTGGAACACGGGGTCCTCGCGTCGGTCGGCGGGGATGTCGAGCACCTCGGGGAGCCCGAGTTCTTCGCCGGCGTACAGGTAGACCGCGCCGGGCATCGCCATCATCAGTGAGACCAACGCTCGGGAGCGACGGAGCCCGAGGTCGACGACCACCTCGTTCCAGTCGACGTCGAGCATGTTCTCACCGGCGTTCGCGTCAGCGTCGGCGTTGTCGCGACCGAGCCGCGTGACCACGCGCTGGGCGTCGTGGTTGTTGAGCGTCCAGGTGGCCGTCTGGCCGGTCTCGATGAGGTCGAAGGTGTCCGACAGCGCCTGCTCGATCGCCGGCTTGGTCCACCGGGCGAGCATGAGGTCGAACGCGAACGCGCCGTGGAACTCTGCGTCGTTCACGTACTGGCGCACGAGGTCGGGACGTCCGTTCATGTACGCCTCGGCGACGAGCGGCAGGCTGCGCCCCGGATGGCGACGCTCGTAGTCGTCGACGATCTCGCGGAACTCCTTCCAGATCTCGTGACCCTCCGGCCGGAAGTTGTTGTACGGGTTCTCCCAGGCGACCTGGAGCATTCCCGTGCCCTCCGGGACCGGTGGCTGATCGGGCAGGTCGGGGTGCTTGCCGACCGGCACGATCGCGTCGACGCGGAAGCCCTCGACGCCTCGGTCGAACCAGAACTCGAGCATGTCGGCGAACATCTTCATGACGTCGCTGTTGCGATGGTCGAGATCGGGCTGGTGCGGGGTGAACGTGCCCAGATACCACTGCGGATCGTCGTCGGACGCGCGCGTCCACGCCGATCCGCTGAACGCGGCCGCCCAGTTGTTGGGCGGCGCACCATGCGGGTCGCCATCGTCGTTCGGGAGACCGTCGCGGAAGAAGAACCGGGCGCGTTCGGGGCTGCCGGACGGGGCGTTCAGCGCGGCCCGGAACCACTCGTGTTCGCTCGAACAGTGGTTCGGGACCAGGTCCATCAGGATCTTGATCCCACGCTCTCGGGCGGCGGCGAGGAGTTCGTCGAAGTCGTCGAGCGTTCCGTACTCGTCGTGGATGCCGAAGTAGTCGGAGACGTCGTAGCCGTGGTCGCGCTGCGGCGAGGGGAAGCACGGGTTGAGCCAGATCGCATCGATCCCGAGTGCTGCGAGCTGGTCGAGCCGGCTGCGGATCCCGGGCAGGTCGCCGATGCCGTCACCGTCGCTGTCGGCGAACGACCGGACGTACACCTGGTAGACGAGGGCGTCACGCCACCAGGCGTCGGTGGCGGGGCGTTCTCCGGTCTCGCTCATCCACACAATGTAAACGCTTTCATGCCGAGCGCGTCTCTGGCACGATCGTGCGCCGTGATCGACGTCGACGCCTCCCTCGCCGCACTCTCGTTGAGGGAGCGCTGTCTGCTCGTGGTCGGCCAGACCAACTGGCGCACGCAGGCATTTCCCGAGGCCGGGGTGCCGCAGCTGAAGATGTCCGACGGCCCGGCGGGTCTGCGCGGGGAGGGACACGGCAGCTCGGGCACGCCGGGCGTGTCGACCCCGTCGGGGATCACCCTCGGATCGTCGTGGGACCCCGATCTCCTCCGCGAGATCGGTGACCTCCTCGGCACCGAAGCGCGGCGCAAGCGGGCACACGTCCTGCTCGGTCCCACGGTGAACCTGCATCGCACGCCGATCGGCGGTCGCACCTTCGAGTGCTACTCGGAGGACCCCGAGCTCACGGCCCGGCTCGCCGAGCGGTACGTCCAGGGCGTGCAGTCCCACGAGGTGGCCGTCACCGTGAAGCACTTCGTGTGCAACGACACCGAGATCGAACGCCTGTCGGTGAACGTCGAGGTCGACGAGCGAACCCTCCGCGAGACGTACCTCCGGCCCTTCGAGCGAGCGGTGATGCGCGGAGGTGCGTGGGGCGTGATGAGCGCGTACAACCGTCTGGACGGCGACTTCTGCGCCGAGAACCGGCGCTTGCTCACCGACATCCTCCGCCACGAGTGGGGCTTCGACGGGTACGTCGTGTCCGACTGGTTCGGCGTGCACGAACCGGTCGGTGCCGCCACCGCGGGGCTGAGCCTCGAGATGCCGGCTCCCGTTCGCGTGTACGGCGACCGGCTGCTCGCCGCCGTCGAGGCGGGCCACGTGACGGAGGACGCCGTCGAGAGCATCGCTCGTGACGTGTTGACCGTGATCGCTCGCACTCGGGCCGACGAGCGGTCGTGCGACGAGCCCGAGGAATCGGTCGACGATCCCGCGGAGCGGGCGCTCACGCGGCGAGCCGCTGTCGCCGGGACGGTCCTGCTGCGCAACGAGCCGGTGGGGAGCGAGAGCGCCGGCACCCCCGCGCTCCCGCTCGACGTCGGCTCGCTGTCGTCGATCGCGGTCATCGGCCCCAACGCCACGATCGACCGGTCGATGGGTGGTGGATCGGCGAGCCTCACCCCGCTCGGGCACCGCACGCTGCTCGACGCACTGCGCGACCGCCTCGCACCTGAGGGTGCTGGTGAGGGTGGTGCCGAGGGCGCCGATGCGATCGGCGGAGTGTCGATCGTCGCCGAGCCCGGTGTCCGCATCGATCGCCTCACACCGCTGGTCCGCCGACCCCAGCTGCGCACGCCGTCGGACGAGCCCGGACTGCTGGTCGAGTACGTCGACGGGGTCGACTGGGGCGGCGAGACCGTCGCCTCGGTGGTCAACGGATCGACGATGGTCCGTTTCTTCGGGACCACCCCGGACGAGGTCGACGCGACCGCCTTCTCCGCTCGGATCCGCGGGTCGTTCCTTCCCGAGGTCGACGGACCCCACGAATTCGGGGTGGTGTCGACGGGTCCGGTCCGCGCGGTCGTGCACTCCGGCGGCGTGGCGACCACCGTGGTCGACGATCCCGAGATGCTGATCCCCCGGACCCGGGAGTTCTTCGGGTACGGCAGCGAGGAGACCGTCGTGTCGGTCGAGTGCCGTGCCGGAGAGCCCGTCGCGCTCGATCTGCGGTGGGCCACCGGCCAGACGACCGGGTTCGCAGCCCTCCGCGTCGGTGTCCGTGCGCCCGATCCTGTCGACCTGTTCGAGCGGGCGGTGCGCGCGGCGGCCGACGCCGACGTCGCGTTGGTGGTCGTCGGGACCAACGACGAATGGGAGACCGAGGGTTTCGACCGCGCGTTCATCGAGCTGCCCGGTCGTCAGGACGAGCTGGTCGAGGCGGTGGCCGCGGTGAACGATCGGACGGTGGTCGTCGTCAACGCCGGATCACCCGTGGCCATCGACTGGGTCGATCGCGAACGGGCTCCCGCTGCGATCGTCACGTCGTTCTTCGCCGGACAGGAGCAGGCCGAGGCCATGGTCGACGTCCTGATCGGCGACGCCGATCCCGGCGGACGTCTCCCGGTCACCTACCCCCGGCGACTGGCCGACACGCCGGCGTTCCTGCACCACACTCCCGACCACGACTCCCGCGGGCGGGGAACCCAGCGCTACGCCGAGGGACTGTTCACCGGACACCGCTGGTACGAGGCGAGGTCGATCGAGCCGCGGTTCTGGTTCGGCCACGGCCTCACCTACGGAGCGACCGTCTGGGGTGATGCGACCGTCGATCGGGTCGCCGCTGCCGAGGTCGTGGCCGACAGCGACCCGTTCGTGGTCACCGTGCCCGTGTCATCGGTGGGCGAGCGCACGGCCGTCGAGGTGGTCCAGGGGTACGTGGCGGCGGTCGATCCCGTCGCCACCCGGCCACCACGGGTGTTGGCGACCTGGTCGAAGCTGACGCTCGAGCCCGGTGCCGAGGCCACCGTCGAGCTCGAGTTCGGTTTCGACGCCCTCCGGCGGTGGGACACGTCGACCTCGTCGTGGATCGTCGATCCGGGTGTGTACGAACTCGTGGTCGCCCGGTCGTCGGACCCCGTCGCCGAACACTGCCGCATCCGCATCACCGTCGGCTGACCGTCACCGACCGAGCCGGCCAGGTTCGTGTCAGCGCACCTTCCCGATTCGTCGGGATGTGCTGACGCGAGCTGGGTGTCTCTGGATCTCGTGTGGTCGGCGCCGGACCGAGCGCGACGAGTGCGCGGTCCGTTCACGAATCCTCAAGGTCGGTCGTGACAGCGCCGATGTCCATGCGTGAGCGTGACGGACGACCCACGAACCGGCGTGTCGACGTCGGACTCCCCACACCTGCCGACGCAGCACTCGATCGGCCCCGAGATCCTCGCCGTTCTCGACGCACTGCCGAACCCGCTGGTGCTCGTCGACCGCTGGGGTGTCGTCGGGTTCTGCAGCCTCGGCGTGGCATCGATGCTCGGCCGCGCACGCGACGAGACGACCGGAGTCGCACTCGAGTCGCTCGTCGATCCGCGAGATCATCAACTGCTCCGCGGACTACTCGACGTTCCGCGCGAGTACCGCGATCGGACCATCGGGCCGAGCCGGATCCGCTGTCTGGACGCCTCGGGATCGCCGCGCTGGACCCAGCTCTGGGGACGGACGGCGCCGCCCGAGTTCGGCACCGACGGGTTCCTCCTCACCGTCACGCCCGAGTCCGTGCGCGACGTCCTCCTCACCGCCGTGAGTCCGGTCGTCGTCGACCAGCAACTCGACACGACGCTCGGCCACGTGGCCGCATCGGTCTCGGCCGCGCCGATCGGTGGGGTCGGATCGATCCTCGCCGTCCTCCCGGTCGCCGCCGACGACCCCGCACGATTCCGACCCACTGGTTCGTGGCCGCTCGACGATGCGTCCCTCAACGCGTTCGGCACGCCCTGGCGGCAGGCGCTGGTCGAGGAGACCGCCATCGACGTCGAGGACATCGCGTCCGCCGGCATGAGCCCACAGGCCCGCAACGCACTGCTCGCACACGGCTTCCGCTCGACGTTCATGCGGCCCATCCGCGACGTGTCCGACTCGATCGTCGGCGTGTTGGTCGTGTTCCGCGAGAGCGACGAACCGATCGGCATCGCCCACGCAGCTCACCTCGATGACGTCGCCCGCTTCGCCGGCCTCGCCTTCGCGCAAGCCCATCGCATCACCGAACTCGAGAACGCCGCGCAGCGCGACGCCCTGACGGGCGTGCTCAACCGTGCGGCGCTCCTCGAACAGCTCGAGTCGGATCCGCGTCCGGCCGACATCCTGCGCATCGACCTCGACCACCTCACGTCGGTCAACGAGACGTTCGGGCACGACCACGGCGACGCCGTCATCGTCGAGGCCGCCGAGCGTGTTCGGGCGGCGGTCGGTCGCGACGACGAGGTGTACCGGATCGGCGGCGACGAGTTCCTCGTGGTCCGCCGACCCGCCACCGGGGGTCTGAGCGAACTCGGATCGATGGCCGAGCGCATCGTCGATCGCCTCATGGCTCCGTTCGACGTGGAGGAACACCGGATCCGCATCGGTGCGAGCGTGGGTGTCGCGGCCGGACGCAACCGGTCGTTGGCCGACTCGGTCGACGTCTCGCAGACCGCTCTCGATTCGGCCAAGGAGAGGGGCCGCGCCGGATTCGTGGTCGCTCCCGACGAGAGCGGTCGATCGACGATCGCCGACGGACCGTGGCACGCCGCGCCCACCCCGATCCCGTCGCCGGCCACGGCGGACGGGGGCGCCGCGCCCGTCCGGCCGCGCGAGCTGCTCGTCGAGCGCACGGACGATCCCCCGACGGACTCGCCGACAAGCACGCGACTCGACGCCCCGTGGAGCGCGCCGACCCGCGCGATGAGCGGCGTGGTTCCTCTGGCGCCCGAGCCGACGACCGACGTCGCACCCGACGCGAGCGCCGACGAGGCCGGTCCGTCTCCGGAGCCGGTGGAGACGCCGACCCTCGAGGTGTCGGCGACCGCCGATCCGACGACCGGCGACGACTGACGAGACCGCCAGCGGTCGAACGCCCGACCGTCGTCGTGCCGTGCGATCGCGCGTGCGCGCGACTTCATCCCGTAGGCTCACCGCATGTCGGAGCCCGCGCGCGTCATCCAACCGGGGCACGTCGCAGTGGTGACCGGCGCGGCGAGCGGCATCGGCCTCGCCACCACCGAGGCGCTCCTCGCTCGGGAGATGAAGGTCGTGCTGGCCGACGTCGACGAGGAGCGACTGCGCGACGTGTCGGCGCGACTCTCCGAGGACGGGGGAGACGTCACCGCCGTCGTGTGCGACACGGCCGACCAGACGTCGGTCGCCGATGTCGCCGAACGCACGCTCTCGGCGTATGGCGCGGCGCACCTGCTGTTCAACAACGCGGGCATCGCCGGCGTCGGCGACCAGTGGGGAGGGCCCATCGAGCTGTGGGAGCGCGTCATCGGCATCAACCTGATGGGCGTCGTCCACGGAATTCGCTCGTTCCTGCCGATCCTCGAGGAACAGGGTTCCGGGCACATCGTGAGCACGGCGTCGATGGCGGGCCTCGTGGCGCTGCCCGGCGCCGGTCCCTACAACGCGACCAAACACGGCGTCGTGGCCATCAGCGAGGGACTGTTCCTCGAGCTGCAGGCGACCGGGTCGTCCGTCGGCGTGAGTGTGCTCTGCCCCGGCTTCGTCAAGACCGATCTGATGCGCAAGGAACCCGAACGGATCGACACGCCGATCGCCGCCATCATGCGCGACGTGCTCCAAGGCGGCGTCGAGAACGGCGTCCCGGCCGACGGCGTCGCGACCGCCGTGGTCGAGGCCGTCGACGAGGGTCGGTTCTGGATCCTCACCCACGAGGACATGCGCTCGGCGCCGGTCGAGCGCATGCAGCGAGCCGCCGCCGGCGTCAACCCGCCGATGTTCGGCGGCGAGTGATCGGGCCGCCGCGAGCATGGGAACGTCCACGTCGTCGTTCGGGGTGAGCCGCCGCGAGTCCCACGACGCCTCCGACTTCTACTCGCGGTTCGCGCCACCCGAGGTCAGCGACGACGACGAGCTCGGAACGCCCGGCGAGGTCGACGTCATCCACCACGGCGACGCCCGCTCGATGGACTCCGTGCCGGACGCGTCGGTCGCCTTGGTCGTCACGTCGCCGCCGTACTATCGTCCCTGCTATTGGCCATTATTTGTGCTCTCCGGTATGGCTATTGGGATAACTCCTGCACACGCTTTTGGTAGGTAGGAGTCGACACACCCATAATCTTTGCCCGATCTGCCACGCCTAAATCTGCACACTGACTCACCACATGCGAGAGTAAAATGTCCTGCATCTGTCGCTGCGGCGCTACTTCCAGGGAGGGCGCTTCTTTCAGCCAGCGCCGAATTAATTTTTGCGGGGATTGCCATAGCGAGCTATCGTCTCGTTCGCGCTCTCTAGTACGGATCTTAGGCAACCATCGACTCAAATTGCGTGGTTTGGTGTGCAAGAAATCAGCCGCTGCGCGCATGTTTTCGCGATAGCGATCATAGACCGCCAACACAACCTCGTCATCCAGCCAGGCACCCAGGGGCAGTACAGCGTCCATTTCGCGCAGACGGTGTAGCGCTTCACCAAGTGCCACACTCAGTTCTTCCTGCGTGGTGGGCGCATATTGCGAATCCTCGGACGGGGGTTCTACCGCTACCTGTAGGTAGGCTCGTTTTTCCGCACGTCCCGCGCCAGCCGGTGACAGGCCTTTGAAAAGACCAAGGTCCACGGGTGTAAGCCACTCTTTGTCGGTACGATCTAAGGCAGTCACAATGCACTGGCGCATCTCGCTGATGTTGCCAGGCCACTCGTGGCCCAACATGGCTTGCTCCGCATCCGGCGTGAAGCCGGTGAGTTTTCGATCGCGGCGCTCGCCCTCCTGAGACAGGATTTTATAAGCCCAGCGCAATACCGCGCGCTTGCGATCTTTTATTGGGGGTACCCTGATAGGGAAGGCACCAAAAGCACTTGCCAACTTCTCCTGGAGTTCGCCGCGTCGAACCAGATGCTCAAGACTATCGGGAAACAAGCCGATAATTCGGCTAGCGGGTACATAACGCGGTGGATTACTGTCCGCTAGCACGCGCGTACTAACCTGGCGGGCCAATTTCAACTGTACCTCTGAATTCATTAAATGAGGTGACTTGAAAACCAGTGTCTTGCCTTTAGACCGTTCCAGCTCTCGTGAAATACGCGACAGCGCGTCCTTTTTGCCGCGAAATTCCCGACAGTCTATTGCGACTAGTTTATCCGGTGGCGCACCCGATTCCTGGTGTATCACCTTCGCCACATAGAGCTTGCCGGTTCCTCGCGGCCCGATTATCGCAACAGGCACATCGAGTTGCGCCAGAAACACCGCCTGATCTATCGCCCCTTCCATATTATCACCGACATAGCCGTCGAT
>JBCDAK010000202.1:0-8488 GCA_039185545.1 Actinomycetota bacterium | reverse complement strand
GTCGGTGGCCAGCGATGCCTTGGTGATGCCCATCAGCTCGGGACGGCCCTCAGCGGGACGTGATCCGTCTTCGACCATCTGTCGGTTGGTGTCGCGGAAGCGCTTGGCGTCGACCCGCTCGCCGGGCAGGAAGGCGGTGCCGCCGGGCTCCTGCACGCCGACGCGTCGTGTCATCTGACGGACGATCAGCTCGATGTGCTTGTCGTGGATCGACACACCCTGGTCGCGGTACACCCGCTGGACCTCTTCGACGAGGTACAGCTGCGTCTCGCGGATGCCCTTGATCTCCATGATCTCCTTCGGATCGAAGGGACCGTCGGTGAGCGGGTCGCCGGCCTTGACGTCCTGGCCGTCGGTGACGATGGGACGGGCACCGAGCGGGAGCAGCGTCTCGTGCTCGTCGCCCTGGTCGTCGACCACGACGACCGGGATGCCCTTGCCCTCGTCCTCACGCAGGTGCAGCACACCCGTCGCCTTCGCGAGGCGGGCGGAACCCTTCGGCGTCCGAGCCTCGAACAACTCGACGACGCGGGGCAGACCGCCCGCGATGTCCTTGCCGGCCACACCACCGGTGTGGAAGGTCCGCATCGTGAGCTGCGTGCCGGGCTCGCCGATCGACTGCGCGGCGATGACGCCGACGGCCTCGCCGAGCTCGATCATCTTGCCCGTGGCCAGCGACCGGCCGTAGCACAGTCCGCAGACGCCGAGCTCGGCGTCGCACGTGAGCACGGAGCGGACGCGGAGCCGCTCGATCGACGGGTCGTCGCGCAGCGCGGCCAGCTCGTCGTCGCCGACCACCGTGTTGCGCGGCAGCATCGACACCATCTCGCCGTTGATCATGGCGGGCTCGGACAGCTCGGTGTCGTTGAGCAGCGCACGGCCGTACAGCTTCGTCTCGAGGTACGAGCGACGGTTCGCCGTGTCGGGCGAGACGTTCTCGATCCACACGCCGAGCGTGGTGCCGCAGTCCTCCTCGCGCACGATGAGCTCCTGGGCGACGTCGACGAGACGACGCGTCAGGTAGCCCGAGTCGGCGGTTCGGAGCGCCGTGTCGACGAGACCCTTGCGGGCACCCGGCGTGGCGATGAAGTACTCGAGCGTCTCGAGACCCTCACGGAAGTTCGACTTGATCGGACGGGGGATCATGTCACCACGGGGGTTGGCGACCAGACCGCGCATGCCGGCGATCTGACGCATCTGGGTCATGTTCCCTCGGGCGCCCGAGCCGACCATCATGTCGATCGGGTTGAACTGCTGGGCCTTGAACTCGGCTTCCATGGCGTTCTGCACGTCGGCCGTAGCGTCGGTCCAGATGCGGACCTCCTGCTGGCGGCGCTCGCCGTCGGTGATGATGCCCCGCTTGAACTGCGTCTCGACCTTCTCGGCCTGGGCCTCGTAGTCGTCGAGCATGCCCCGCTTGGCGGCCGGCGTGCGCACGTCGTCGATCGACACCGTGATTCCGGACTGCGTGGCGAAGCGGTAGCAGAGGTCCTTCAGCTGGTCGAGCGACCGGGCGACGGTGGCCTTGTCGTAGTTGTCGCTGAGACGCTCGACGATGAGGCCCATCTCCTTCTTGGTGACGCGATCGGCGACGTGGCCGAAGCGCTCGGCGTAGTCCTCCGGCAGCGTCTCCTCGAGCAGCGCCCGACCCGGCGTGGTGTCGAAGGCGAGCGCGTCGAGCGCTTCCTTCACAGCCGTGTTCGGGTCGTGGGAGTTCTCCTCCTGGATGCGGTGACGCTCCTCGTCGGAGAGTCGCGGCCGCACCGAGATGGCGGCGTGCAGGTCGAGCTCGCCCTCCTCGTAGGCCTTCAGCACTTCATAGAGGTTGCGGAACGCACGGCCCTCACCGATGGCGCCCTCGATCGACTCGGTGAGGTAGTAGCCACCGATGATGAGGTCCTGCGACGGGGTCACGATCGGGCGACCCGACGCCGGCGACAGGATGTTGTTGGCGCTGAGCATGAGCACGCGGGCCTCGGCCTGCGCCTCGGCCGACAGCGGCACGTGGATGGCCATCTGGTCACCGTCGAAGTCGGCGTTGAACGCCGTGCAGACCAGCGGGTGGATCTGGAGCGCCTTGCCTTCGACGAGCACCGGCTCGAACGCCTGGATGCCCAGACGGTGGAGCGTCGGTGCACGGTTGAGGAGGACCGGGTGCTCCTGGATGACCTCTTCGAGGACGTCCCACACCTGCGGACGACGACGCTCGACCATGCGCTTGGCGGTCTTGATGTTCTGCGCGAGTTCGGTGTCGACCAGCCGCTTCATGACGAACGGCTTGAACAGCTCGAGCGCCATGAGCTTCGGCAGACCGCACTGGTGCAGCTGCAGGGTCGGGCCGACCACGATGACCGAACGGCCGGAGTAGTCGACGCGCTTGCCGAGCAGGTTCTGACGGAAGCGGCCCTGCTTGCCCTTGAGCATGTCGGACAGCGACTTGAGCGGGCGGTTGCCCGGCCCCGTGACCGGACGACCACGGCGGCCGTTGTCGAACAGTGCGTCGACGGCCTCCTGCAGCATGCGCTTCTCGTTGTTGACGATGATCTCGGGCGCACCGAGATTGAGCAGGCGCTCGAGTCGGTTGTTGCGGTTGATCACGCGCCGGTACAGGTCGTTGAGGTCGGACGTGGCGAAACGACCACCGTCGAGCTGGACCATCGGACGCAGTTCCGGCGGGATGACCGGAACGGTGTCGAGGATCATGGCCTTGGGGTCGTTGATGCGACGGCCGTTCTCGTCACGCCGGTTGAACGACGCCACGATCTTGAGGCGCTTGATGGCCTTCTGCTTGCGCTGAGCGCTGAGCGGCTTCTGGCCCTCGGGCGGATCGATGGCGACCCGGAGCTTCTCCTCCTCCTCGTCGAAGTCGATCTCGTCGATGAGCTGCTTGATCGCCTCGGCGCCGGTACCGCCGCGGAAGTACTCGCCGTACTTGTCGCGCATCTCGCGCCACAGCACCTCGTCTTCGATGATCTTGCGCGGGTGGAGGTCCTTGAACTCGTCCCACGTGCGCTCGATGAGGTCGAGCTCGACCTCGTAGCGCTCGCGGATCGCCTCGACCTCCTTCTCGCCCTCGCGCTGGATCTTCTTGATGTCGGCCGCCTTGGCGCCTTCCTTCTCGGCATCGGCGGCGTCGTCCTCGATGGCCTTGTAAGCCTCGTCGATCTCGAGGTCGCGCTCCTTCGCGACGACGTCCTTCTCCTCGAGGTACTCGGCCTCGAGGTTGGACAGCGCCTCGTGGCGGCCCTCGTCGTCGACCCACGCCACGAGGTGGGCGGCGAAGTAGATGACCTTCTCGAGCTGCTTGGCCTTCAGCTCCTCCTTCGGCTCGAGGCCGGCGAGGAGGTAGGCGAGCCACGACCGGGTGCCGCGCAGGTACCAGATGTGGACCGCGGGAGCGGCGAGCTGGATGTGACCCATGCGGTCGCGGCGGACCTTGGAGCGCGTGACCTCGACGCCGCAGCGCTCGCAGATGATGCCCTTGAAGCGGACCCGCTTGTACTTGCCGCAGTAGCACTCCCAGTCACGGGTGGGGCCGAAGATCTTCTCGCAGAAGAGTCCGTCCTTCTCGGGGCGGAGGGTGCGGTAGTTGATGGTCTCCGGCTTCTTGACCTCGCCGTGGGACCACGACTCGATCTGGTCGGAGGTGGCCAGCCCGATCTTGAGCTGGTCGAACATGTTGACGTCGAGCATGAAGGAGAAACCTCGAGTGTCGTGTCGGAATCGGGCGGAATTCGGGGATGATGCGCTTCGGCGGGTTCACGGATGCCGGAGATCGCTCAGATCACCGGCCCCGGTACCACTCACTTGTTCGCTTGCCCGGAGTGTCACGGCCTCTGCTTCGGTGCCACGTCGTCGCCAGTCTTGGGGGCGGATCGGTGACGCAGGTTGGGGCGCAACACGCATTCTTCGGGTGCGGAACCGCCGAAACGACCCCGCACAGCAACTCGACAGTGTACGGCGTCAGGTCCCTGTCCCCAACGCCTGTCACGCCTGGGGTCAGACCCAGAACGTGACAGGCGAGACACCACTCTCAGTTGCCGACCGGCGGGGCGTCGGGGCCGAGTTCGAGGCCGCCGATCAGCGTGGTCTCGACCATGTCGAACCACTCGTCGGGGCCGGAGACCCGGATGAGCAGTGGCTCGGAGTCGCCGATCGGAACGAGGTAGAAGCGCTGGACCTGTTGACCGGTCACCCAGGCGACGCGTTGGCTCGTCGAGTCGTTGGCCACGGCGCCGTAGAAGAAGCACGGAGCCCACTCGAGCTGACAGGTCGGAACCTGCAGGTCGAGCGTCGGATCGATCTGGAGGTCGACGACCCGGCTCTCGCGGCCCGCCACCTCGATGGTCCGATCGTCGAGCAGATCGACCCCGTTCGACTCGATCCATCCGTCGATGTCCGACGCATCGAGAGAGGCGGCGTCGACTTCTCCGTCGAGCGCCTGGTCGGCCGTACTCCATCCGGCGTGGCGCATCATCTCGATCACGACACCACCCTCCGGGTCGAAGTCCGGCGGGATCAGCGACGATCCGAGAGACAGGTAGTTCGCACGAGCTCCTGCGACCTGCGAGGTGATCGGCAGGTCGAACGCCATCTCGACGCCGAGGAGGTCGGTGGCGTACCGGCCGGGATCGGCGAAGGTCCCGGCTGCCGGGAGTTCGAGCCCGGCGAGCCCCGCGGTCGCACCCGCAGCGTCCGCCTCCGCCGTGAAGGCGAGCGATGCGATGGTCGTGGCCGCCACCTCGTCGAACCAGTCGGTGTCGTCGGGGGACGTGTCGGCCTGGATCACGAGAGGATCGCTCCCGGCGCCTCGACCGGATCCCTCGATGGTCACGATCCAGAGCCGGGAGACCTCGCCCTCGGTCACGACTGACTCCTGGTGCCGAAGCGCTTCTCCGTACTCCTCCCGGGACAACGACGACACCCAGAAGCACGGGGCGGTCCCGCCGCAGACCAGGTCGTCGGACAACACGGCCGTCGGGGAGGGCTCGACGGTGACGGCCTGCGCCACGCGTCCCGCAGCTCCCCCGGTCTCCCGATCGCTGACGATCAGCCGCTCGTCGGCGAGCCACGTGTCGAGGTCGTAGGGATCGATCGAGCCGGGCCCGGCGAAGAGCTGGTCGACGGACTCCTCGGGTGTGTTCCACCCGGAGATCCGCGAGAACGAGATCGCCCGGGCGCCGACGGTGACGAGTGGCTCCGGTGCGTCGATCATCAACAGCCGGTTCGTGGTCGCGGTGACCAACTCGAAGTCCTGCGCGAGCTCGAAGGTGAGGGTCCCGCCGAGCAGGTCGGTCGTGTACGCGCCGGCCTCGATCGTCTGCATCACGAGCGGGATGTCTCTCGGTTCGCCTCCGTCACCACCCCGAGCGTCGTCGACGATTTCGGTCTCGGCCTCGGGATCCGGCGCGGGATCAGCGACCTCGGGGTCACCGTCCGGTTCCGGAGCGATCTCGGCCTCGGGGTCCGGACGGTCGTCGGGCACGGTCGGATCCGGTCGGTCGACGACGTCGCTGTCACCGTCTCCGGAGGTCGCGGCGAACACGAGGCCTCCGATCAGAGCGACGGCTGCGGCGGCGGCCGCGATCGGCAGCCAGCGTCGGGTGCGTACGGGTTCGTTCTGGTTGGGACTGAGCATGATGATCTCCATCTCGGGTTCGTCCGCCTGGTCGTCGATCCGCTGACGGATCGTCTCCCAGGCGTTGGTCGATGGAGTCGCTCGGTCGGCGATCTGACCCAGATCCCGCTCCAACCGGTCGGTCAAGCGGCTCATGTCGTCAGCTCCTCTCGAAGCGCGGCCAGCCCACGTCGGAGATGCGACCTCACGGTCGCAGCGGGTTGGTCGACGATCTGTGCGATCTCCGACGCCCGATATCCCCCGTAGTAGCGGAGGACCACCACGATGCGTTGGTCCTCCGACAACTCGGCGAGCACGTCCCAGAGTTCACCCGCCTCGCTGGCCAGACCAGCGGGTGGCTCCGGGGGATGCATCGCCATCACCCTCCGCCGCCGGAGAGCCGATCGGCATCGGCTCACGACGGCGCTGCGCAGGTAGGCACCCGGCTTGCGGATCTCGTGCAGACGTCGAGAGACCTCGACGAAACTGTCCTGCACGAGATCCTCTGCCTCGGCGGTGCTGCCCACGAGGGTGAACGCGAGGCGGACCATGCCGGTGTACTCCGTCTGGAACAGCCGCTCCAGAACGGTCCCGGTGTCGGCGAACCCGGCGGGTTCACTCGTGGTCCTCACCTTCCCCATCATCACCTACGGCGTACGAACGTCGCGATGTGTTGCACACGTCGCGAGTTCCGTTGGCCGGATCCGGAATGAGGATCATTCTCAATCGCGGCTAGCGTCTCCGGGCATGCCTGCGGCAGCGCCCACCGACGGCCGTCTTCCGGTCACCGTTCTGTCCGGCTTCCTCGGGTCGGGGAAGACGACGCTCCTCAACCACGTCCTCGCCAACCGTGAGGGAAAGCGCGTCGCCGTCATCGTCAACGACATGTCCGAGGTCAACATCGACGCGCAGCTCGTGGCCGATGGTGGCGCTCACCTCGACCGGGTCGACGAGCGACTCGTCGAGATGAGCAACGGATGCATCTGCTGCACGCTCCGTGAGGACCTCCTCGAGGAGGTGGCGAAGCTCGCCCGAGAGGACCGATTCGACTACCTGCTCATCGAGTCGACGGGGATCTCCGAACCGCTACCCGTCGCCGAGACCTTCGTGTTCGAAGACGAATGGGGCGTCGCGCTGTCCGATGTCGCCCGGCTCGACACGATGGTGACCACCGTCGACGCCGCAGCGTTCCTCCACGACTACGACACCCGCGATCTGCTCGAGGATCGCGGCATCGGCCTGGGCCCGGAAGACGAGCGGACCATCGCCGACCTGCTCATCGAACAGATCGAGTTCGCCGACATCCTCGTCGTCAACAAGGTCGACCTCGTGTCCGAGGCCGATCTCGAACGCCTCACCGCGATCCTGCACCAGCTCAACCCGGGCGCCAGCATCATCACAGCGTCGTACGGTCAGGTCGGCCTCGACGACGTCCTCGACACCGGACGGTTCGACTTCGAGAAGGCCGCCGAGTCGGCCGGCTGGATGGCGACGATGCGCGGCGACGAGAGTCCCGAGACCGAGGAGTACGGGGTCACGAGCTTCGTCTGGCGGGCACGGAAGCCGTTCCACCCCGAGAGGCTCCAGGCACTCCTCCAGCAGGACTGGCCGAGTGTCCTCCGGATGAAGGGCTATTCCTGGATCGCCACGCGCACGGCCCAGGCGTGGGAGATCTCGAAGGCGGGACGGGCGACGGGATACCGACCGGTGGGGTACTGGTGGTCGGCGGTCGACAAGTCCCGCTGGCCCACCGACGCCGAGTCCCTCGCCGAGATCGAGGAGAAGATCGAGAAGCCGTGGGGAGACCGGCGCCACGAGATCGTCGTCATCGGGATCGACATGGATGAAGCGGCGATCTCCGCCGAGTTCGAGGCCTGCCTCCTCACCAAGAGCGAACTGGGGACGGGGAGCTCGGCCTGGAAGTCGCTCCGCGACCCTTTCCCCGACTGATGCACGTCGACGAGTGACGGCGTTGCTACCAGTCGTTGCGGGCGGCCTCGGCCGAGGTCTGCCAGTCGGCCAGTGTCGAGATGAACGACCCGATGTCGGAATCGGAACTCGCTTGGCGCGCCGTGAGTTCCATGTCGGCCAGGAACTCGGTGAGGCTCTCGGGTGGCAGGTCGCGGATCCACTCGCCCAATCCGTGCTGCTCGAGCATCACCAGGTGCTCCGACACCGCGCGCAGACCGTCGAGGATCGACTCGACGACGTGGCCCTCGACGGAATCGCCGGAGGACAGGGCCTCGGCACACCGGGCGGTCAGGGCGTCGACGAACGCCGGCGTCACCATCTGGGCCATCGACGAGCGAGCGTAGCGGCGTGCCGGTGACGACGAGCCTGCATGCGCGGCACGACCCCATCGAGACCGACACCCTCGTGGTCGGAGCCGGACCACAGGCGTTGACGGTGCTGGCACGGTGGGCGTGCCACCGGCCGTCGAGCGTCGAGCGGCTCGTCGTGGCCGACCCCTCGGGCTCGTGGATGCACGCGTGGAACGACCAGTTCCGCCGGCAACGAATCGACGCCCTGCGCAGTCCCGGCGTCCATCATCCCGACCCCGACCTCATGGCGTTCGTCCATCGCCACCCCGATCGATGCCCGACCGATCATTCCTCCGCACGCCGGCGTTCGGCGAGCCACCGGGGGCCGCTGCGGCGACCGGAGACGACGGCGTTCGCCGAGTTCTCCCGCGACCTGATCGAACGAACGGGCCTGTCCCGGCGCATCGTCGCGGGAACCGTGGCCGAACTCCGAGCGATCGACGATCCGACCCGCCAGCGGCGGTGGTCGGCGTTGCTCGACGACGGCACCGCCGTGATCGCGCGACGCGTCGTCTGGGCGGGCAACCCCCGCCGGCAGCGAGTCCCCACC